>DASYAO010000147.1:0-75005 GCA_036501285.1 Gaiellaceae bacterium | reverse complement strand
TCGCGATTCCGTTCCCGGTCGCGAGCGGTTTCGTGCTCAGCGCGTCGTCGCTTCTGAACGCCGGTACCGGTCAGTTCACGCTCGGCGGTGACGGCGCGACCGGCCTCGTCCTCGACCCGTCGTTCGCTCCGGTCGTCGAGTCGGACGGCAAGACGGTCGTCTACCACGTGGTCGGGCAGCTGAACCAGGCGGGCGGCGACATCACCGTCACGTTCACGCGCGGCACGTGGTCGGTCGTGAAGGGCCCGGTCGTCGACGACGGCACTTCGATCGAGGCGTGCATGACCGGAACGTCGAATACGACCGTCTGCGACCTCGGCACTTCGGCCGTCGTCACGAGCGGCGTCGTGCAGACGATCTCGATCCCCTTCCCGGTCGGAAGCGGCTTCGTGCTCGACGCGAACACGCTCTCGAACTCGGGTGGCGGCCAGTTCGCGCTCGGCGGCACGGGCGCGGCCGGGCTCTCGATCGACTCGAGCTTCGCGCCGCAGATCCAGACCAACGGCACGATCGCCGTCTACCGGCTGCTGGGCACGCAGACGACGCCGGGCGGCGACATTACGGTCACGTTCACGCGCGGTTCGTGGTCGGACGAGCCCCAGAACGTGGGCTCGCCGGTCACCGACGACGGCACCGCGACAGAAGCTTGCATCACGGGGACGTCGAACACGACCGTCTGCGACCTCGGCTCGTTCGCAGCGGGCGCGACTCCGAGCTACGTCACGAACGCGCAGGTACTCGTCGTCACCTTCCCGGTGCCGGACGGCGCGGCACTCTCGCCGTCGTCCTTCACAGGCTTCGGCCAGATCGCGCTCGACTGCGGCACGTCGGATTGCGGCGCGAAGATCGACCAGAGCTACGCGCCGGTCGTCCTCAGCGCGAACACCGTCCAGTACCGGATCACGGGGTCGTTCGCCGGCGCCGACGTCAAGATCGACTTCAAGCCGGCGAGCTGGAGCTACGTCGACCCGTCCGCGGCCGTGCAGGCCGAGAAGCTCACGCTTCCGGCCTCGCCGCACACCTATGTCGACATCACGCTGACGCCCACGACCGGCGCGACGCTCCAGGACTTCGCGCTCTCGAGCAGCGATCTCACGCTCTCCGGCGCGGGCATCGGCACCGGTAACGGAAAGGTCACCGTCGACTCGCTGGCGCCGCTCTGCCTCGGCGGCGTCAACACGACGACCAACACGTGCATCGGCAACACGTACCGCTTCTTCCTCGACGGCGCGTTCACGACCGGCCAGGTCGACGTCACGTTCACCGACACGAGCGACAAGGACAGCCTCGGCTACGACTTCGCCGGCTCGAGCGCGTCGTTCATGGTGCTCGGCCCGACCGGAAGCCTCGTCTCGCCTGTCTCCGACGCGAGCGTTCCCGCGAACAGCCTCGATGATGAGGGTTACATCGACATCCCGTTCAACGTCCCGGCCGGCGAGTCGATCGACCCGGCGACGATCGCGAAGGCGTCGACCGTCTTCATGCTGGGCGGCGCGAGCGGCTTCACCGTTCTCGACTCGCAGGCGCCGCTGCTGATCTCGCAGTCGGGCTCGACCTGGGTCTACCGCTACTGGACGACCGGCTCCTACACGAGCGGCAGCGTCGCGATCACGTTCCTGACCGGGACGAACGGCACCACGGGCAAGAACCAGGGCTATGGCTTCACGGACGGGACGTGGAGCACGTTCACGGGCCCGTCCGCGCCGGTGAGCTTCACGGTCGACGGCGTCGCGACGCCGAACATCCACTACCTCGACGTCCAGCTCTCGCCGACGAAGGGCGACACGCTCGACCTCTCGTCGGTCGTCGACCTTTCGCCCGAGTTCGCGCTCACCGGCCCCGGCGCCACGGGCGTGCAGCTCGTCAACGACGCCGCGCCGACGCAGCTCTCGGCCACGACGTTCCGCTACTACGTCAGTGGCTCGTTCACGCCGGGCGCCGTCTCGGTCGACTTCATCCAGGACTCGTTCTCGTCGAACGGCCACCAGAACCTCGTCGGCAGCGATGGCTTCACCGTCCAGCAGCTGACCGCGACGGTGTCGAGCCCGCAGCCCGGAGGCAGCGGTGACCTCGACACGCTGAACGACAAGAGCTTCATCGACGTCACCTACACGGTTCCAGGCTACGCGGCAACGCTCGACCTCTCGTCGATCACGAGCGGCCCGGCGCCGTTCACGATCGCGCCGACGAACGGCGAGACCGGCACCATCGCGCTCGACACGACGCAGGCGCCGATCGTGATCTCGCAGGTCAGCGCGACGGGAACCTACGTCGTCCGCTACTTCACGACGGGAACGCTCCGCACCGGCACCGTGCAGCTGACCTGGATCGGCGGGTCGGTCTCGTTCCTGACCTCGGCAGGCCAGTCGGTGCCGCTCTTCGCGCCGGAGCAGTTCACGATCGTCGCCGATCCGACCTCAGGGAACCCGGACCAGCTGGCGATCGACGTGCCGTTCGGCGTCACGGTCGACGGCACGAGCATCACCACGGGCGCGCTGATCGCACCCAGCGGGGCAACGGTCTCGCTCGAGGGCGCGTCGCCGACGACGACGAGCCCGGGCGTCTACCGCTTCGTGATCTCGGGCAAGGACGCTTCGAACAACGCGCTCAAGGCGGGCGAGTCGGTCACGATCGGCTTCAACGCCGCCTCGTGGACGTACGCAGGCGTGGCGGGCGTGGCGATGACAACCACGACCGTGCCGGTCGTCGGCGACACCTACGTCGACGTCCAGTTCCAGGCAGCGCCGGGCACGGTGCTGCAGGGCATCGACGGCAACGAGCTCACCTTCGGCGGCGCCGGCAGCGGCGTCACCGTCGACACCTCGCAGGCGCCGGTCTGCCTCGGCGGCATCGATCCCACCACGAACGTCTGCAACGGCAACGTCTACCGCTATTTCCTGACCGGGCAGTTCACCGCGGGCACCGTGAGCGTCGGCATCGTCGCCGGCTCCTGGCACGACGCGCAGGGCGACCTCGGCCAGGCCGGCAGCCAGAGCTTCAAGCTCGCCGACCAGGTGCAGGGCCAGGGCGCGGGCTCGAGCGAGGGCCGCGTCTTCTTCATCGAGCTCTCCGGCGGCGTCAAGCTGCAGGCCGGCGGCCTCTTCGGCGACACGCCGGACGAGCCGCTGCTGTCGATCACCGGCGACGTCAAGCTGACGATCGGCACCGATCCGACGAACGGCAAGTCGCGCTTCGAGCTGACCGCGAACGGCACGGTCACCGTGATCAAGATCGGCAACATCGCCTCGGGCGCGGCCGACTTCGTGCTCGAGACGGGCAGCAGCCTCTCGAGCGTGCAGTTCTACGGCGTCCTGGCCGTCCAAACGGACTTCGACTTCCTGCAGCCGTACGGGATCTACCTCACGGGCTCGGCGCTCCTCGAGATCAACACGACCTCGACCGTGCAGAACGTGACGCTCTCGCTGGCGGGCATCCCGGGCGACGCGGTCTTCTCGGTCGCGACCGGCAGCTACAGCACGCTCGCCAGTTCGCTGCCGACCGACACCTTCGACGAGGTCGCGCTCTCGTCCGCCTGGACGGCTCTCTTCAAGACCCCGGGTAGCAACGGCGACGTCCTCTTCCAGTCGAGCAGCGCCTCGCCGCAGACGCTCACGCTCGGCAACGGCCGGACGATCAACTTCGCGACCTTCTCCTCGATCACCCTGCAGAACGCGCAGGTCGAGGGCGTCGTCCCGGGCGCGGAGTGGAAGATCCTGAACGGCGACGGCTCCGTCTACTTCATCCAGACCGAGAACGACGCGAACGGGAACCCGATCTTCGTCGTCAGCGGCACCGCGCGGACCTACAACCTGCAGGCGACGTCGTTCGAGGTCGAGGTCGTCGGCGGCATGACGCTCTACGACCCGAGCACGCTCGGCGCGCCGGGCCCGAACGCGACGAACGGCGCGACCGTGTGGCTGCACATGGACGGCGGCTTCCTGCTGCAGATCAACGCCGACCAGACGACGTTCTTCTTCACCGCCGGCGGCAGCATCAACATCCTCGGCGTCTCGGGCCGCGCGACCGGCCTCCTGCTGATCAACTACCCGTCGACCTGCGGCAGCGACGGCAAGTCGCTCTGTGCGCCGGGGCAGAACGGCGCCGGCATCGCGGGCGAGTTCAACCTGCAGATCGGCGTCGGGATCCCGCCGTCGTCGTCGAGCGGCGACAGTTCGAGCCTGAGCAACATCTCGGGGATCTTCAGCTTCCAGGGGAGCGTCCAGGTGACGTTCAACGCCACCGGCTCGCTGCAGAAGTTCGACATCCCGCAGGAGTTCCTCGCCGTCCTGCCGTCGGGCTTCCCGTCGCCGATCGTGATCCCGGCCTCGGCGCCGCAGATCGACGGATCGGCCGGGACGAGCGGCGCCGGCTTCTACTTCCAGGCGATCGTGCAGGGCACCGTGACGCTCGAGGACATCCTCGTCCTCTCCGGCACGATCGGAATCACCGCGCAGGCAGGTCTCGATGGCGCGCCGAGCTTCATCCGGATCCAGGGCGCGGTCACGGCGAACGTCCAGTTCCTCGGCGAGCTCTCGGGCTCGATCGACCTCGGCTTCTACACCGACCGCCCCGACGACACGACCAAAGCCGTCGATCCGGGCATCATCGGCCGCGTCACACTGTCGCTGCAGCGGAGCTATGTCACGGGCGTCACGATGGCCGGCCAGTTCGTGCTCGACGTCAACCTGTTCGCCGACGACATCGTGCACTCGATCAATCCCGCGCTCGCGGGCGAGGCCGAGTCGACGCTCACGTTCCTGACGATGGCCGACGTCTGCGCCGATCACCTTTCGTACTGCAACACGAGCGGCGACCAGGCCGCACTCGCGATCGACCCGGCGACGGACGCGATCGCCGTCGGCAAGGTGTCGATCGGCGACGGCCTCTTCCTGCTGCTCGACGGTTCGCTGACGATCGGTCCTCCGACCATCGACCCGCTCGTGAAGATCGAGGGCCTTTTCACCTTCACCTTCCAGACGGATCCGTTCCTGATCCAGGTCACGGCCGATGCCAACTTGACGCTGATCGGGATCGGCGAGGTCGCCGACATCACGGGCTACTTCCAGCTGAGCTCGGGCGGCCTCGCGCTGTACGCCGAGCTCAGCGTCGGCAGCGGCTTCGGCTCGAGCATCGGGCTCGACTTCAGCGCCTCGGCCACGCTGTCGTTCAGCACGCTGGCGAACTCGCTGACCTTCACCGACCCGCTCGACAAGGCGCAGCACACGATCGCGCCCGGCTTCCTGCTCGACATCAACGGCTCGGTCGACTTCATGATCGGCTCGACGCCGCTCGTCTCTGCCTCAGGCGAGGTCAAGATCGCGATCAACGCGCAGGCGTTCACGATCCAGTTCGCCGTCGCCCTGTCACTCGGCCCGATCGACCTCGAGGCCGACGGCTTCGCCGGCGTCTACTTCGACGGCGCGAACGACACGGGCCTCGTGCTCGAGCTGAACGTCAACGTCAACTTCTCCGTCTTCGACATCATCACGATCAAGGGCAACGGCGAAATCGAGCTCAACACGACGAAGACGACTCACGTCGCCAACGGGATCAGCATCGGCGCGGGCGCGTTCAAGCTGCACATCGACGGCACGGTCACGCTGCTCGACGTCATCTCGCTGAACACCTCGGTCGACGTGCTCGTCGGTGGCAACCAGACCGTCAGTTACGGCATCCCGGGCTCTCACACGTACGTCAATGAGACGATCGCCGACGGCCAATGGTTCTTCGGCTTCACCGGGAGCGCGAACTTCTTCGACATCGCGACCCTGAACGCGACCGGCTGGGTCGACTCCCAGGGGCACTTCGGCGTCGACCTGAACGGCGGCATCACGATCGGTTCGAGCAGCTTCGGCCTCAGCGGCAACTTCGACGTCGCCGCCTGGCTGACGCAGGACCAGTGCAGCGACCTCTCCAAGGCCGGCGACACGACCGACCTCGCGAAGTACTGCAACGGCGACAAGACCGCCCAGTACTACAGCTTCGGCGTCAGCTTCAGCGCGAGCGTCGACGTGAACGCGTTCGGCTTCTCGCTGGCGAGCGTCGGCATCGGCGCCACGATCACGGCCTCCGGGTCGGGCACCGTCGACCTCGTCGCGTCGGTCAGGATCAGCATCAGCTTCCTCTTCTTCACGTTCCACGCGACTGCGAGCTTCGACATCGGCACCGTGCAGCTGCCGCGGCCGATCTACCTCGCCGGCGTCAAGGGCTCGAACCCGGCCGTCGGCAACTCACTCTGGAACGGCACGCAGGCCCTTGCGCAGCCGCTCTGGCTGAACAGCGGCACGCGCGCGGCAGGCGTCTCCGGTCAGTTCATCGGCCGCGGCGTCTCGGAGGACAACCCGGACGAGTCGTTCATCATCGATCACGTCGCGGGTACCCAGGGCGACGAGACGGTGATGATCACCGCCTTCGGCCACTCACAGGAGTTCGCGCACGTCTCGCAGATCTTCGTGCCGGCCGGTGCGGGCGACGACACGATCGTCGTCGACAAGGGCGTCCTCGACCCGGTCTTCATCGACGGCGGCGACGGCAGCGACACGCTGCTCTACGACGGCTCGGGCGGCGTGACCATCTACGGCGACGCCGGCAACGCGAATGACGCCGGCAACGACGTGATCGTCATCGGCCAGGACGCCGGGGGCACCGTCACGATCTGCGGCGGCGCGTCGAGTGACCCGGGGAACCTGGCCGACCCGAACGCCACTTGCACCCCGGGCGCAGGTAGTGACTACATCATCGACAACAGCTCGGTGGCGGGCGTCCACATCACCGGCTCGAACGGCGGCGACTCGATCACCGGCGGCTTCGGCGCGAACGACGTGATCCTCGGCGGTGCCGGTAACGACGTCATCACCTCGCGCGGTCCGAGCGACACGATCAACGCGGGTGGCGGTGACGACACGATCCTCATCAACATGCCGAAGACGTCGTTCCCGACGATCGACGGCGGCACCGGTACCAACAAGCTGATCGTCACCTTCTCGGGCGGCAACGACTCCGTCTCCGTCGGCAAGCCGAACGACGGCAACGACGTCTCGATCACCGAGACGGGGGGCCCGCTCGTGGGCGGCACGATCGAGGCGAAGAGCATCCACGAAATCGACCTCGGCATGGGCGCGGGCGCCGACGCCGTCACGATCAACGATCTCGAGCATTCGAGCGTGCAGGCCGTGAATGTCGACAACGGTGCGGGCGGCAACGCGGCGAACTCGGTCACGATCAGCGGCAACGCCGGCGCCGACCAGTTCACGCTCGGCGGCAATAGCCCGACCGCGGGGATCGAGATCGACCGCAGCGTCACCGGCGACTCGATCTGGAGCCTGCGGGTCATGATCGTCAACGCCAACTTCGCCCGCGGCGACTCGCTCACGATCAACGGCTCGGACGGCAACGACACGATCGACGCGAGCCTGCTCGGCACGCCGCTCGGCCAGTCGGCGCCGAGCCCGAGCCCGGTCCAGCTCGTCGCGCTGACGGAGAACGGCAACAACGGCAACGACCGCCTGATCGGGTCGCCGTTCAACGACACGATCGACGGCGGCACCGGCGCCGACGTGATGACCGGCGGTCTTGGCCTCGACGTCTTCAAGAGCGAGAACACGACCGCGATCGACACCCTGGTCGAGACCCAGAACACCGACATGGGCCTCTACGGCAACACGTTCATCACCGGCCAGGCGCTTGCCAACGACGGCGTGACGCCATATGCCACGAGCGCCGGCCCGTATGCGTCGACCGATTCGATGGCGACCGACATGCAGACGAACATCAACCCGGCCGCGGGCGACGGAACCTTCCGGCAGCCGGGCTACGGTGAGGACTGGACCGCGTCGAGCGCCACCGTCGAGAACATCGCCGGGATCTTCTCCACCGTCGAGCTGACCGGCGGCGTCGGCAACAACACGATGGTCGTCAACTCGCTCGACGGCCAGATCAGCCTCGACACGACGGTCATGAAGAATGGCCAGACGACCGTCTCGAAGGCCGTGCGTACGGTGACGCCGTTCAACGGCGACGTCGTGCTCGACAACGGCGCGAACACTGCGAACACGCTGCCCGAGTACTACGTCGTCACGATCGTCCCGGGCAGCACGACCGGCATCGACATCGTCGACTCCGGAGGCGGCTCGGGCAACGACGACCTCGTCGTCTTCGGCTCGCAGCAGGCCGACACGCTGATGCTGAACGCGGCCGGCACCGGCGCGTCGGCTGTCGACTTCGTCCAGGCGAGCGGCACCTCGACCGACATGATCAGCGCCCGCGGCCTCGAGCGGCTCGAGCTCTACACGCTCGCGGGCAACGACAGCATCCTTTCGAACGACACCTCCGTCCCGACCGTGGTCGACGAGGGAGCGGGCGACGACAGCATCGTCGTCGGCACCGTGCCGCTGATCGCGGATCCGGGCAACCGCACGCTCGAGTTCCCGAACGGCGTGCCGGTCGCCGACACGGCGCACATGACGAACGGCAACACCGCGCCGCTCTACGTGCTCGGGAACTTCGGCGACGACTACTTCGAGGTCGACCACAACGTCGGCCTGCTCTATCTCGCCGGCGACCAAGGTGACGACACGTTCCTGATCAACACCTTCCTCGAGCTGAAGCAGAACCCCGATCAGCCGGATCTGGTCACGAACCTGATCACGCTCTTCGGCGGCCAGGGCTCGAACCGGTACACGTACGTGCAGAACGCACCGGTCGTGATCAACGGTGGCTCGGGCTACGACACGCTGATCATCGAGGGCACGCCGCTCGACGACACCTTCATCGTCACCAACACCTACATCGCCGGCGCCGGCCGCCTGGTCACCTTCGCGAACATCGAGGCAATTGAGATCGACTCGGGCGGCGGCAACGACACGATCTGGGTGCTCAGCACCGACCCGGATCTGACCGTCACAGTCAACGGCGGCTCGGGTGACGACACGATCCACATCGGCGGCACCGCACCGCCGCTCGTCTACGCGCCGCCACCGTTCACCTACACGCCGCCCGCGTACACCGTCACGACGCCGGAGCTCGTCTACGTGCCGGTGACCTTCTACTACTCGTTCCTGCCCTTCGACTACGACATCTTCGGCTGGGCGGCACTCGCATTCAGCTCCGGGAACGCTCAGGACTTCCTGAACGCGATCTTCCCGGGTGCCACGGTCACCTTCTCAGGTGTCGGGATCGCCTACGACTACGAGTGGTGGGACATCTTCGACTTCATCCCGTTCTACCAAGTCGGGTTCGAGAACGTCCAGGTCACGTACCAGATCCCGACGATCCAGTACGTCACGCACACGGTTCAGCCGCCGCCGGTGACGGTGACGCCCGCGCCTGTCGTGCTCTTCGCGCCACCGGCGGTCTCTGCGTCCCAGGTGAAGAGCAAGCTGGTCATCATCGGCGGCGACGGGTTCGAGACGGACGGCGACACCGTCATCTACGACGACCAGGGCGGCTCCGTCGCAGACGACGGCCAGCTGGTGGAGCGCCAGGTGCCGCGCATGACCGACAGCGGCCAGGAGCAGCCCGACGGCACGCCGATCTTCGTCCCCGACGGGAACCTCACCGACACCTACCTGAGCCTCGAGAGCACGGGCCTCGGGATCAACCCCGCCGGCCAGACCGACGTCGAGGGGAACCCGTACTTCGGGGTCGAGCTGCAGGGGATCGAGCACGTCGACCTGCGCTTCTCGAACCAGGCCGCCAACTTCACGGTCGACGACACGGCGCTCTGCAAGGGAACCACGATCTCGAACCAGGTCTGCACCGAGGACGCCACCGGCACGCTCGCAGCGCCGACCGTCGAGCTCGACGGCGGCACGGGCGACGACAACTTCACGATCAAGGGCATCGGCGCGCCGACGACGATCCTCGGCGGCGCCGGTACCGACACGACGACCGTCTCGTCGAGCGCGGCCGACCTGAGCGGGATCCTGAGCCGTCTCACGATCGACGGCGCCGACGCGCTCACGACCAACTCGCCGGCGCTCACCCAGCAGGGCATCGCGGCTCTACCCGACCCGCAGAAGACGCTCGTCAACTTCTTCCTGAACCCGAGCAACGCGATCCTCGTCGTCCAGGGCCAGCAGCTCGGAACGTCACCGGACGGGCAGCCGTACTACCAGGGCAACTTCGTTCCGATCCTCTGCATCGTCGGCACGACCTGCACCGACCCGAACGAGCCCAACGGCACGATCGACGTCGAGGCCGGCGTCGTCGACGAGGCGTCGATCGCCGTCGCCGCCGGCGGCAACTCGACGAAGCTCACCGGGATCACCGCGACGCCGGGGACGATCACCATCGGAGCCGGTGTCACGATCGCCGATCCGGTCAGCGGCACGATCGGCGGCGCCAACGTCAGCATCACCGACGGCTTCCTCGCCGGCGACGTCCTCGACGTGACGATCGCGCCCGGCGTTCCGATCGGGAAGACCTACAACGGCGGCTCGCTCGAGCTCTCCGGCATCGCGTCGCTTGCCGCCTACGAGCAAGTGCTGAGCACGCTCACCTTCTCGAGCACCGCGACCGACGCCACCAACGGCGGCAAGGACACGACGCGCACGATCACATTCGCCGTCGGCAGCGGCAATCTCGTCCAGGTCAACGTCCAGCAGGAGGGCGTGCCGGAGTACGGCGTGCAGCAGCAGGGCCAGCAGGTCGTCGGCGAGCAGCTCCTCGGCATCCAGCTGTCGGGCATCCAGCAGTACGGGATTCAGGCGGGCGACGGAACGATCACGATCGTGTCCTCCGGCACTCCGAATGCGGTGCCGCTCTTCCTCGACGGCGCCGGCAATCCGACGATCCTGAACACCGGCACCCAGGACATCCTGGTCGAGCCCGCGGGCACGACGGGCGCCGTTCTGCTCTACCTCGACGCTGGCGGCAAGCCGACGACGAGCAACGCGACCGGGATCCAGGACATCCAGGTGTTCACGTCCAACCCGCCGACCGGGGCCGTGCCGCTCTACCTCGACGCGAACGGCAATCCGACGACGACCAAGCCGCCGATCGCGATCGAAGACATCTCGACGACGAACGGGTCGACGCCGCTCTACATCGACACGCTCGGGAACGTCACGACCGACCCGTCGACCGGTGTCCAGGACATCAGGCTGCTGGCGTTCGGCGCGACGGGCGCGGTCAACATCTACATGGACACCAAGGGCAACGAGACGACGCTCGCGACCGACCCGACGACGCACGTCGCAAACCTGCCGGTGATCCTGCCGTCGACAAAGGGCGCGACGGGCGCTCAGCAGGTGTACGTCGACCCGGCGTTCGACCAGGTCTTCCAGTCGATGGGCGCAAACCTGCTCGCCGACGGCAACTTCGCGACTCAGGTGCCGGCCAACGGCACCGGCGGCGGCACGAACGGCGGCGGCTGGACGACATCGGTCATCGCCGCTGCCGGCGGCTGGCAGTCGACAGGCGGCGTGAGCGGGAGCGCTTATTACCTCCTCGACAACTTCCCGGGCGCGACGCCGACGATGAGCCAGACGATCACCGGGCTCGTGCCGGGCGCGATCTACCAGGTCGACTTCTCGTACGCGAACCTCCTGTCGCAGTACGGCGATGCGAACAACGTCACGCTCGGCGTCTACCTGAGCGCCTCGGCAACGCCGACCTTCAACTCGACCGACCTCGTCCACGGCTTCAACAAGCCGGTGAACGACACGAGCTGGCATTCGTACAGCTTCCAGTTCATGGCGCAGACGTCGAGCGAGACACTCGGCTTCGTCGGCCAGCTGAACAACGACGACGTGACGTGGGGGATCGACGAGGTGCAGGTGCGCGCGATCAACACGAAGGCCTACACGACCGACTTCACCCCGGCCGACAACCCGAGCAAGCTCTTCATCGACCCGTCCGGCCGCGAGACCGCGGACCCCTCGACCCCGGATCCGCTGAACCGGATCTTCCCGACCAACTCGGTCTCGCTCGTGCCGATCTTCGAGTCGCAGCTGAAGCCGTTCCTGCAGACCGCGGACTCGATCTCGAGCGTGACCTCGGGCCAGGACAAGCTGATCATCGACGACACGGGCTCGGCGGACGACATCTCGGCGAACCTGACGAGCTACACGATTCCGGTCGACACGCTTCAGAACGGCCGGCCCGTGCTGAACTCCGACGGCCTGCCGGGCGGCAGCGAGACGATGACGGCCGAGCACTACTTCGGCGGCGAGCCCGTGCTCGACCCGCTCACCGGTCAGCCGATGCTCCACACGATCGGCGATCCCGAGGTCGACCTGTTCACGTGCCGGCCGCTGCTCGACCCGAACGGCAACATCATCACGTACACGACGACGGCTCCGATGCTGCACACGGCCTGCGACACGGTCGTCGAGCAGCGCGGAGCGAACGTCGAGGAGCTCGGCGGCGAGCCGGTCGTCGACGAGAACGGCAACCCGGTCTACACGGGCAACACGCCGTTCACGTTCCAGCCCGGCCAGGCCGAGATCGCAGACCGTGGCCAGCAGGTCTACGACCTCGAGCAGGCGGACGGCTCGTTCGTCGCGATCGGCGCCTCGTCGTTCACCGCACCGTCCTTCACGCTGACGAGCCTCGCGGGCGCAGTCCTGACGCTGACCGGCAACCAGACGCTCGAGGCCGACGACCAGGTCTTCGTGCTCGTCTACGACGGCACGAACATCTACCTCCTGCCGAATGACCCGAACGACTACTCGTTCGACGCGAGCGCCGGCACGGTCACGCTCGGCGCCGGCGTCACGGCGGCCTGCATCGCCGACAAGACGTGCAACACGGTCACCGTGAAGCTCGAGATCGAGCGCGCGGCGACGCATGCGGCGGGCGACATCGTGCTCTACGGCGGCAGCGAGGCGGTCGTCGCCGGCCAGCCGATCCTCGGCGCCGGCTCCGCGCTTCAGTTCGACACGAAGGGCAACGTGATCGTCTACACGCCGGCGCAGACGACGCAGACCGTGCGCGAGAGCTTCTACTGGAACCCGCCGAAGGGCACCACGCAGCCGGTCACGCAGACGATCACGCTGAACGAGAAGCCTGCGGCCGGCACGCTGCAGGTCTTCATCGGCACGACGAAGCTGACGCTGGGCACCGATTTCACGATCGGCGGCGCGAACGGCACGACGCTCGTGCTCAACCCGACGCAGTCAGCACTCAAGAACAGCGCGAGCTTCGGCGAGAGCATCACCGTCACCTACACCGGCCCGGTCCTCCACGCTCGCGGTGAGCCCGACTACACGTGCACGGGCAACACCTGCACCGAGGTCACGTACGCAGCCGGGGCGCCGGACCTGACCCTCGGGAGCGAGCCGATCCTCTACACGGGCGGCCAGCAGGTCGACTACACGAACGCCGATCCGGTGCAGCAGACGCAGGCCGTCGACCAGCTGACCATCACCGGCCTGTCGACGAGCGGCGCAGGCGGCGTGACCGGCGACATCGTCTACTGGGGTCTCGGCTCAGTCACGCTCAACCTCGGCAACGGCGCCGATCAGACGACGATCGACGACACCGTCGCCCACACCGGCTCGACCACCGTCGTCACGGGCACCGGCGACAACGAGGTAGCGGTGCGGTCGATCCAGGGCCCGACGACGATTGACTCGACCGCCGGCCCCGACACCGTCTACGTCGGCAGCGAGGCGGGCTTCTGGCCGGCGCCGCTCGGGTTCAGCAACGTCAAGGGCAACGCGAACCTGATCAACTCGACGCTGACGGTCAACGGCAACGCAAACGACGCCGAGACCGTGCTGGTCGACGACACGACCGATCCGGCGTCGAACTTCGGCGCCCTCTCGAGCTCCCAGCTCGGCGGCATCTTCGGCTCGCCCACCTCGATGCTCGACTACAGCGGCCTCCAGACGCTGACGGTGAACCTCGGCAACGCCGGCAACACCTTCATCGTCGAGAGCACCGCGAGCGGGACGACGACGACGGTGAACACCGGCGGCGGCGACGACGACGTCGAGGTCCAGTCGATCGGGTTCACCACCAACGTCAACGCGCAGGGCGGCACGAACGACGTGCGCATCGGCTCGACGACGGCGTTCCTCGCCGGCTCCGACCCGAAGGTGGGAAGCACCCTCAACGGCATCCAGGGCGGCGGCCTGCTGAGCCTGAACGGCGGCCCCGGCGGCAACAACACGCTCGAGCTCTACGACCGCAACGACTTGACGCCGCAGACGGGCACGCGCGCGGGCCAGCTGTACGAGAGCAGCGTCTTCGGGCTCGGCATGGATGCCGCCGGCATCTCCTACTCGAACTTCAAGAACCTGACCGTGCGCCTGAGTGACGGCGAGAACAACTTCTACGTCGACTCGACGCCCGTCGGCAGCGTCCTCAACGTCTACGGCGGCGATCAGACGCCGGTGCTGAACAACTACGACGACACGATCTACATCCGCTCGACGGGCGGCACTGCGACGATCCAGGGCGGGAACGGCAACGACCTGATCGCGGTCAACTACGACCAGTCGGGCAACGAGACGTTCGTCAACGGCATCGGCGGCACGCTCAACTTGCAGGGCGGCACCGGCAGCGACCTGTACGAGATCGGGTTGACCGGCGAGGCCGGTTCGACGGGAGTCGCGCAGACCGTGATCAACGTCTCCGACGTGATCACGACGAGCGACGTGAACCAGCTCGAGATCTTCGGGACGAACGCGCCGACGTACTACCTCTTCCGTGCGAACCAGGCTGCCGGCACGGGCATGGTCGCGGCGTTCGGGACGGACGCGAACGGCCAGCCGATCCTGACCGGCGTCGTCGAGCGCGTGAACTACGACGGCTCGCTGAACGGCGGCCTGACAGTCTTCGGTGGCATCGCGACCGACAACTTCCTGCTCGACGACAACCTCGTGCCGACGACGGTCTTCGGTGGCGACGGCAACGACAACTTCCAGGTCGCCCAGCTCTACGCCTCGGCACGTGACGGGACGAACCCGGAGAACGGCCTTCTGCCTGCCGACTACTTCGCCACGACGCAGACCACCGACGGCTTCCTGTCGAACGGAGTCAGCTTCGCCACGACGATCTACGGCGGCAACGGCGACGACACGTTCACCGTCTACCACAACCTCGCGAACGTCTTCCTCTACGGCCAGGACGGCGACGACACGTTCACGGTTCAGGCGTTCGTCAAGGTCAACCCGAACGATCCGGACGCGCCGTTCACGAACATCAACGGCGGCACCGGCAACGACTTCATCAGCTACACGGTCGACGCCCCCGTGCACATCGACGGCGGCGGCGGCTTCGACACGATCGTCGTCATCGGCACCGACTTCGGCGACACGTTCGTCATCACCGACCAGGGCATCTTCGGCGCCGGCCTCAACGTGAGCTTCACGAACGTCGAGAAGGTGATCGTCGACGGCGGCGCCGGCAACGACACCTTCTACGTCCAGAGCACGAGCGCGACGGTCGACCTCGAGCTCGTCGGCGGCCAGGGCAGCGACACCTTCGATATCGGCGGCACCGGCACCGACCAGCCGATCACGGTCGTCAGCAACAGCCTGAACGGCCACAGCGGCCTGATTACACAGCTCGTGTCGGCGGCGGACGCTGCGGCATACGCGAACGCGACGGTGTCCGGCATCTCGGCGAACGTCGGAGACGCGAACGCGCCGGGCGTCGTCATCACGCAGATCGCGCCGCTGCAGGTCTTCGAGAACGGTTCTCCGACCCTGCAGAGCCTCGTCGTCAACACCTACACGGTCGTGCTCACGCAAGCGCCGACGAAGAACGTGATCGTGACCGCGTCCGCGACGCCGCCGAGCCAGTCCCAGCTGCTCGAAGGCGTACAGAACATCTTCCTGAACGGCCAGCTCGGCGGCACGCCCCTGGTCTTCACGCCGGACGACTGGTTCATGCCGCAGACGGTGACCGTGACGGTCGCGGCGAAACCCGACGGCGTCGCCACCGGCGACCGCAGCGTCACGATCCAGCACACGGTCGTCGAAGGGTCGACCGCCGTCGACGGCGATCCCTACGACGGCATCCCTGTGCAGACCGTCGCGGTCGACGTGATCGACGCCGACACGGCAAGCGTCGTCGTCGCACCGTATGACCCGACCGCGAACGCCGGCAAGGGCGGCGTCGAAGACCAGCTGCTCGTTTCCGAAGGCGTCTCGACCAACCAACCCGGTTTCCTGCCGGCATCCGACAGCTACGCCGTCGTCCTCACGAAGCAGCCCGTCGGGCCGGTCACCTTCGAGGCGACGAGCGACGGCGACACGCAGATCTCCGCCGACGGCCTCACCTGGGGCACCGTGGTCGATCTCACCTTCGACGACACGCACCCCTGGAACATGATCCAGCTCGTCTACGTCCGGGCGACGCCGGGCTCGACGGTGAAGGGCATCCACTTCTCGCGGATCTCGAACGCGATCGACCCGGCCGACAGCGGCGCGTTCCTCGGCGTCACGCCGGGCGACGTCGCATCCGGCCTCGCCAACGCGGTTGCGGGCGACCCGACCGGGCAGTTCCAGACGAGCGTCTCGGGCAACGAGGTCACCGTGACCGGACCGGCGTTCAACGCCACCTGGACGGCCGGCGACTCGGGGATGCTCACGGTCGACTCGAACGCGTCGACGCACGCGTATCAGGGCACCGTCACGGCGCCGATCACCGGCACGCCGACGACGGGCGACACCTGGACGCTCAACCTCGACGGCTCCCCGTTCGTCTATGTCGTCCCGCCGTGCCTCGACTCGACGCAGAGCTGCCCGTCGCAGACGACGACGCTGATGAACTCGGATATCGCGACCGCCCTCGCCAAGCTCGTCTCCCAGAGCGGCGTCTATGTCGCGAGAGCCTCTGGCAGCAACATCCTCGTCCAGCGGCGCGACAACACCGAGCTGATGGTGACCCTCGCCTACCAGCCGAACGGCGGCACAGCGGCCGGCGCGCCGGTGTTCGGGACGCTCGGCAGCTCGTGGTCGAAGCTGACCCTGGCCGTCTCTCTGAACGCGAATCAGAACGTGCCGATCGGCGAGACCTGGACGATCACGCTCGACAAGGGCAGCGTCTTCAACCCGGCAACCGCGGTTCTGTACTCGTGGGTCGCGGGCGCGAACAGCTCGACCCTCGTCTCTCCCGAGGACGTCGAGGTCACCGACGACACGACCGGCGACGTGCTCGTCGTCCAGCCGACAGGTTCGACCAACGTGATCGAGCCGACCGGGTTCGTCGTCGTCGGCGACGGCTTCGTCGAAGAGCTGGCGAACTCCGGTTGCACCGTGTCGACGACGCCGGTCAACTGCTTCAACGGCACGATCGGCACGTCGCAGATCAACTCGATCAACTTCCACGACTCGATCTCGACCGCCCAGGATCTCGACCTCGGCACGTGGGGCCTGAACCCCGATCCGAACATCCTCGGCGCGACCGACGTCCAGCACATCACCGTCGACGCGACCGGAACGGGCGCGAACGACTACTACAAGTTCGACGTCACGCCGGCGATGGTCGCGGCGATCAAGGCGACGGGTACGCCGGCGACCTTCGACGTCGACAACGGCCAGTACTTCCTGAACGGCACGCCGATCTGGGCGAGCCGCCTGCTGCTCTACGACTCGACCGGCACGCTGATCGCCTCGGGGGCCGGCCATTCGCTGACCTCCCAGGGCGCGGGCGGCAGCGCCAGCGAGCTCGACGACTTCCTGCAGTACGCGTTCTCGACGCCGGGCGAGTACTACATCGAGGTTTCCGGCTGGCTCTACGCCAACGCGATCCCGAACGGCGTCACCTACCAGCTGCAGGTCTCCGCGCCCGGACACCTGATCGCCGGATTCGTCTTCGCTCCTGCCCCGGTGCAGTCGAACTCGACGAACAACACGCTCGGGACGGCGCAGAGCATCGAGCCGCTCGGCCAGGACGGCCAGCCGAACGGCGCCGACTTCTACAACTTCTTCAACACGAGCGCCGGCGACGCGCAGTTCGGCGGCACGATCGACTGGCAGACGCCGTACGCCGAGATCCAGGGCTCCGGCGACGGCAGCTTCGACGTCTTCTCGTTCCAGGTGACGCAGGACATGCTGACCCCGACGAGCGAGAGCGTCTCCTCTTCGACCGGCGCGACCGGCCCGTTCTATACCCAGGTCGGCCTGCACCTCACAGGCACCGTGCACGCGGGCGACATCTGGACGCTCGGTCTCCGCGACCACGATTACCAGTACATGGCCGGCGCGAACGACACGCTCGCCACGGTCGCCCAGGCGCTCGCGAACCTGATCCAGACCGGCCCGGTGTCGGGGTACACCGTCACCGTCCAGAACGCGGGCCCCGCCGGAGCCGACCTGAACATCTCGAACACGACGCTCGGCTTCAACCTGATCGGTCAGACCGTCTCGGGCGCCGTCCAGCTCGCGCACGCGGCCGACACGATCACGACCTCGACCGAGCCGCTCCAGTCCGACAACACGACGCCCGTTGACTTCACGAGCGCCGAGGTCGATCTGGCCGGCTCGGCCAACCCGGGTGAGGTCTGGACGCTCACCGTCGGCTCGACCGCCCATCAGTGCCTGGTCGGCCCGGGCGGGGAATCGCTGACCGGACTTGCCATGTGCCTCGCGGCTGCGGCCGGGGGTACGCCCTCCGGCACCTCGATCGTGCTGACGAACCTCGGCGGTACGCCGGTTTCGTTCTCGGTCGCAGGCTCGGCGCCGCAGGGCTACGCGACGATCACCGGCACGCCCGTCGCAGGCGAGGTGCCCACTGTCCCGTGGACGAGCGAGACCTTCGCGCTGCCCGGAAGCCCGCTCGTCGGCGAGCAGTGGACGGTCTCGCTGACGCCGGCCGCGGGCGGCACTGCGCTGACCTTCTCCGCACCCGCCGCGGATACGAGCGGGACCGATCTCGCGACCGCGCTCAAGGCCGCGTTCCACGGCACGGGCTACACGGTCAACTCGGTCGGCGCGGCGCTGACGGTCTCGAGCCAGACGCCGTTCACCGGCACGATCGCGGTCAAGGCGTCCGGCGCGGCGAGCACCGGCACCGCGTTCTCGCACACGATCACGGTCACCTCGGGCTCGGCCGACACGTGGACGGCGACGCTCTCCGATACGAACGGACCGATTGCGACCCTGAACAACATCGCGGGCGCCGCCGATGCGGGCGCTGTCACTCAGAACCTCGCGAGCGCGATCAACGGCGTGAGCGGGTTCACGGCGAAGGTCGACGGTGACTCCGTTACGGTCACTCGCGCGAGTGGGCCGGACTTTACGATCGTCATCTCGCCTACGGCCGGCGGCACGGCCACGCCCGGTCCCGCGACCGCGCAGGTCGTATCGCTCGAGCAGTATGTGGGCGACAGCGTCACGCTGACCCTCGACGGGACGCCGTACACGGCGACGGGCGCGAATGCGGGCGCCGACGCCACGACGATCGCGAACGCGATCGGCTCCGCTTACACAGTCGCGCTCGCGCCGGGCATGCCGACGCTCGTGATCGTCAAGCTCGGTGGGAGTGCAATCAGCGCCTCGCTCACCGTGACTGCCCATAACGGTTCGATCTCCTCGGGCGGCACGTACGCGTTGCCGTCGGTGGCCTCGGGCGACCAGCTGACGCTGACGCTGAGCCAGAGCGGCGCGACGACCGAGACAGAAACCGCGACAACGGCATCCGCGCTCGCGGCTGACTTCACAGGGGACTTCACGGTCACGAACAGCAACGGCACGCTGACGATCACCGGCACCAAGGGCACGGGCAGCATCACGGTCGCGCTCGAGGTCGTCGAGCAGCTGCCGGCGAACCAGGCCGCTCTGGTCGAGACGCTCTCCGGCAATGCCGTCGCCGGTGACACGTGGTCGGTGTCGGTCACCGGCGGGGTCACCGGGTCAGCGACCTATACCGTCGACGACGGCAGCACCGGCGACACGCTCGACACAATCGCGGCCGCGCTCCAGTCACAGCTCAAGTCGTCGACGATCGTCAGCCAGGTCGGCGCCAACGCCGTGATCACGATCACCGCAGTGGGAGGCGCGAGCTTCACGACGAGCGCGGGAGCCGTCTCCGGTGGTACCGCAAGCGTCTCGAACGCGGCGACGACCACGCTGGCCCTCAGCGCTGCCGCCATCAATGCAGATGACATCTGGACGGTCACGGTCGACGGAACGCCGTACCACTACCCGGTGGCGGGCGACACCACCGCGACGATCGCGCACGCGCTCGCGCTCGCCATCGACGCGGCCTCCGGCTACACCGCCTTCTCGAGCGGCTCGACGCTTTATGTGACGAAGGTCGCCGGCGGCACGCTGAACACGAGCTTTGCGGTCACCCGCAACCCGAACGCGCCGAATGCCACGGTCAGCGGAACGCCGAGCATCGTCTGGACGCAGGACGTGCAGCTCCAGCCGGGCCTGCCCGGATTCGTTTCCGGCCAGACCTGGACGGTGACCGTCGGCGGCACGCCGTACACCGTCACGACGACCGAAGCCGCACCGAACCCGATCGCGGCGCTGCTCGCGAAGCTCCACTCGGACTTCATGGTCTCGGCCGGCACGGGCGGAGACGACCTCGTCTTCAAGACGCCGGCCGCCCCGGCCCTGATCTCGGTGACCGAGCTCCGCATCGCCTCGAGCCTCGACTCGGGCGCGACGGAGGACACTCGCGGCCACTACCAGACAGCGACCGTAGACCTGACCGGCTCCTACGTCGACAACGAGAATTGGGTGCTCACGATCGACGGCGCGACGTACACGTACCAGGTGCTGCCGCTGCCGACGAGCGAGGAGGCTCTCCGCACGCTCGGCACGATCGCGCAGGGAATCGCGAGCCTCGTGCACACGGCGTTCCTCACCGGCAAGTCGGCCGTCGACGCCGTCGGGACGACCGACGGAACGCTCACGCTCACCGACGAGTCGAAGGTCGACCCGTTCGTCTTCACGCTCGCCGAGCGCAACGGCTCCGCTGAGGGCTCGTTCCACCTCGCGGACGCGAGCGACGTCACGGGCGCCATCAATGTTGCGGCCGTCAATCCGGCGTTCGCCTGGCTCGTCTCGCTTTTCCCGTTCCTCGCGCCGATCTTCTCGCAGAACCAGTCGCTCGGCTTCACGGCGCTGCCGGTGCTGGAGCTCTTCGACGCGAACAACAACCTGCTTGCGACGAGCACCTGCAACCTCTCCGGCGGCTCACGCACGTGCACCGATACCTGGTCGAGCTTCGGCGCGAACATCAACGTCGGCAAGCCGAGCAACGCTCTTGATCCGCTCACCGATCCGCTGATCGACTACGTCTTCACGCAGCCCGGCACCTACAAGCTCGAGGTCGCGGCGAACGTCACGTGGGATCAGTGCACCGACGGCGGCCAGCTGATCTTCGGGTTCTTCTGCACCGCCGGCGTCCGCAACACGTTCAAGACCAACGGCATCCAGCAGGTCCCGACCGGGATGAACTACCAGCTGTTCGTCTCGCTCCAGGGCCATCCGACGAATCCGAACCAGTTCAGCTTCGTCGGCTCCGAGGTGACGATCGTCAGCGGCACCGGCGTCGGCGAGCAGGCGACGATCTCGGGCTACGACCCGGAGCGGCAGCTCTTCACGATCGCCGGCCCGGGCTGGTCGACGGCGCCGGATATCACGAGCCGGTTCGAGATCGCGAACAACCTGAGCGACGACCCGGCGTACCAGACGCAGCTCACGAAGGCGCCGGACAGCGGCACCTACCAGGTCGTGCTCACCGCGCCGCTGACGGGAAGTCAGACCGTGACGATCGACGTCGTCCCGCAGGCGACCCCGACCTACGACTCGGCCGAGGCCTTCGACCCGAACTCGAACTTCGGCCAGAACGACTTCATCCAGGTGGGCGTCAGCACGCCGCAAGCGGTGTTCGAGCTCGCCGGAACGCCGAAGACCGGCGAGGTCTGGACGATCACGCTCGGCTCCGCCTCCTACTCCTACACCGTCCAGGACGGCGATACGCTGACGACGATCCTGAACGCGCTCGCGGCGAAGATTCCGACCGCGGACTACACGATCACGGTCAACACGACGACCGAGACGCTCGTCGTCCACGCGAAGAGCGGCAGCTTCCGGGCGGGCTTCCAGATCACGGGCGACACCCAGGGCACGGCGACAGTGACCGGGACCGACACGAGCTCGTCCGTGACACTCAGCGGGACGCCGGCGCTGAACGAGGTCTGGACGCTCAACGTCGACGGGACGGCGTACTCGTACACCGTCCAGAGCGGCGACAGCCTGCAGGACGTCGCGAACGAGCTCGAGGGGATGCCGGCACCCGGCGTCTACAACGCCGGCGTCGGCGGCACTTCGACCGCACCGGTGATCTCGGTTTCGCGCCGGGACGGCAAGCCGACCTCGGTGTACCTGACGGTCTCGACCGAGGGCGCGGCGACGGCATCGGTCGATGCGTCCTCGATCTCGGTCGGACTCGGCGGTCTCCCGGCGATGAACGAGACCTGGACGCTCACCCTCGACTCGAGCCACGTCTACTCGTACACCGCGATCTACGGCGACACCCTGGCCTCGATCGCTCAGGCGATCGCGTCGAAGATCGACGTCAAGACCTACAACGTCGGCAGCTCCGGTCGCGTGATCACGATCAGCCGCGTCGGCGGCGGCCAGGTCGCCGCCAGGTTCTCGATCACGACCGACAGCCAGGGCGGCGCCACCGTCACGCCGCAGCTCGTGTTCGACTCGACCGACTGGGACGAGTTCCAGTCGGTCACGGTGGTCGGCGTTCCCGACTTCACGGTCGACGGCGGCGACGCGCTCTCCTTCCCGCCGCTCCCGAACACCACCGACCAGATCCGCGGCCCGGTGACGATCGTCGGTGGCAACTCGGCGCAGACGCAGTCGCTCCTGACGAGCCCGCTGATGCTTCCGGGTGAGACGAACCTTCCGCTCGCGGACGGGACGCTCACCTGCGCCGTCGGCGGGACGCCATGCGCGGGCACGAACGGCCCGGGCACGAACGACGCGGGCGACGCGACGATCACCGACCTCAACGCGACGAACGTGAGCGCGACGGACGGCGAGCGCCCCGGCTTCGACCCGCGGATGAACAGCTACTCGTACACCGTCGAGTTCCTCGACGGCTCGGCCGCCGGCGAGACACTCAACGTCGGCTCGGTCTCGCAGGACATCCTGTCGCTCGAGAGCGCGACCGGCATCCCGGTGAACCTCACGTTCGACGGGAAGCAGCTGAGCGGTCAGGCGATCTTCTACGGCACGCCGGTCGTGTCGGCCGCGGCCTCGGCGCTCAAGTGGGTCTCCGCCGACGTCGCCTTCTCAGGTGTGCCGAACCTCGGCGACACGTGGGAGCTGACGGTCGACGGCCACACCTACTCAGTCGAGGTCACGACGGCGAACGACATCGCCTCGCTCCTCGCCGAGGCGCTGCTCGAGCAGATTCCCGGCGCGTTCAACGCGCAGCTCCGCTCCGGCCTCCTCGGCGACAGCGACCTGCTGCTCTCGCGGCCCGGCAACCCCTTCGACGTGAGCTTCACGATCGTCCCGAAGACGAACACCGAGGTCGGCGGTGGCCAGGGCATCGTCAGCGGCACGCCCGCCTGCGTGATGGCGCCGACGGAGACGACCGAATGCGGCCTCGACTGGACGCTCGCGTCGTACCGCTTCACGACCGCGGGCGGCTCGACCGACCAGTGGGCTCTCACGGGCGGCACCGGCACCGACTCGTTCTCGACGACGGGGAACGGCGGCGGCACGATCGGCGACCTGACGAATGGGCTCGCCGCGGGCGTCACCTCGACTTACCTGCCGCTCGTCTCCGGGACCCAGGTCACGTTCACGACCGGCTGGGACGTCGACCAGAACGGCCAGCCCGAGACCCCGAGCGCCGGCGACCCGTACCACGTCGCTCCCCTCAACCCGAACACCACGGTGAACGAGACGCAACAGGTCGACACGCTGAACGTCTACGACACCGCCGATCCGAACAACCTCAACGGGACGCTGACGGAGAGCACGATCACCGGACTCGGCATGGGCGGCGACACCGTAATCGGCGGCCTCAGCATCCCCGGCGGGATCAGCTACTCGGCGCTCGAATCGGTCAACATCTATCTCGGGAAGGGCAACAACACCTTCACGATCGACGGCACGAGTCAGGCGACGACGTCGGTCGTCTCCGGCAACGGCAACAACTCGATCAACGTCGAGACCGTCTCCGGCCACACGACGGTCGACACCGGCTCGGGCAGCGACACCGTGACTGTCGGTGACGGCGGCAACGTCGACCGGATCGCCGGCCTCCTCACGATCGACACCGGCACCGGAAACGACACGCTCGTCGTCGACGATTCGAAGGATCCGAGCTCGACCACCGGCACGTTGACCGACACGACGCTGACCGGTCTCGGGATGCCGACGGTGGCCGAGGAGCAGACGGTCACCATCACTGCCGCGAGCGGCAACTTCGAGCTGCTGGCGCCCGACCTCGGCAGCACCAGCACGGTCACGCTCACGTATCCCACGTCGCTCACGCCGGCCGCCCTCGCGGCGTCGGCCGCCGCCATGGCGCAGGCGCTCGACACGCTCTACGGCCTCACGGGCATTTCGGTCACCGCGACTTCGGCGAGTAACCAGGTGACCTACACCATCGTGTTCGCAGGCGACGGCGCGGGCAAGCACTTCGACCAGCTCCAGTGGGTGCGCACGTGGACACTCACGCTGCCGGCGGGCCAGACCCAGCCGTTCGTGATCACCGCGCCGGGCTTCGGCGACGCGACGCTCTCGCCGAACCCGACGGCCCCGGACGTGCAGGCAGCGCTCCAGAAGGTCTTCGGGATCTCGGGGATCACGGTCAGCGGTACGAACAACGCGTTCGAGGTCGTCGTCGGCGGCGTCGGGTACTCCCTCGACCTCAGCAAGCTGCAAGGCGTCGGCACGGCGATCGCAGGCAGCACGCTCAAGGCGGCGGTCGGCGCGACCGCGAGCGTGCAGACGGCTCTCGTCGACGACGGCACGCGCTCGCCGAGTCTCGACAACGTCCAGACGATCGACCTGACGCCGGATGCGACCGGCAACCTCGCCGGCAGCTTCGAGCTCCACTTCGTCCTGCCCAACTCGCAGGGCGTGCTCCAGGACTACATCACCGGCCCGCTCCCGGTTGGCATCTCCGCGTCGGCCTTGCTGGCCTCGGTGAGCGCGATCCTCAACCCGAACAACACGAACCCGGCGCTGCCCTTCACCGACAACGTCGCCGTCGAGCAGCACGGCAGCTCGTACCAGATCGTCTTCCGGGGAGCGTTCGCGAAGGCCTCGATCGCCTACATCGACACATCCGGTCTCACGAAGGGCACCGCCACGGTCTCGAACCAGGAGAGCGGAATCCAGTACTACGGCGCCAACACCCTCGACGTCGATCTCGGCAACGGCAACGACGTCTTCAACGTCCAGAGCACGACCGCGGGCACGACGACGAACCTCAACACCGGCGGCGGCAACGATCACGTCTACGTCTCATCGCAGGCGAACGCGAGCGTCGGCGACCTGCCCGACCACCTGACGGGCGTCACCGACGGCATCCTCGGCACGCTCGCGATCGACGAGGGCGCCGGTACGGGCCAGTCGCTGATGGTCAGCGACGAGGGCGCGGCAACCTGCGCGACGGTCGAGGCACACGTGGGGACGACCTGCCCGACGATCGATCTCGAAACCGGCGGCGTCACCGGCCTCGCTCCCGCGGCGATCACCTTCGGTGCAAGCCATGGCGGCGATCTCGGCGGCGGCATCACCTTCTGGACCGGCTTCGGCGCCGACACGGTCACCGTCAACGGCGTCCACTCGACGCCGGGCGTGACCGAGATCACCACGCTCAACACCGGTCTCGGCGACGACAAGGTCACGGCGAACCTCGACTCGACCAAGGGTGGCTTCTTCGTCGCCGACCTCCAGGGCGCGTACGAGAGCTACCAGGCGCTTACCCAGCCGGTCTTCTATGGCAACTACAACACGACGGCCGACGTCGTCACGGCGTCGCTCGACGGCACGCTGCTCTCGTCCGACGAGTACACCCTGATCCCGTCGCTGAACGCGGTCGCGCTGACGATCAGCCCGGCTGCCGGCGACTACGTCACGGTGAACGACAAGCACAAGACGACGCAGGAGTTCGTCTACGACGGCACGAGCCACAAGCTTACGAACCCGTACTCGGCGGGCGACGGGCTCCTGGTGACGGTCAACGGCTCGCCGGTCGCGGCCACGATCGCGAACGACGGGACGATCGTCTTCAGCGGCGCGGCGCCCACGCTCCAGGCCCTCGTGCTCGTGCAGATCACCCACATCTACAGCCAGACCTTCACGTTCCCGCAGACCGCTCCGGCCGACGACGACGTCTTCGACGGCTCCGGGTCGTCGCTGCCGCTCGTTGTCTTCGGCGGCGCGGGCAACGACACGCTCACCGGCGGCAAGGGGAACGACATCCTGGTCGGCGACCGCGGCCGGATCGACTTCGTCGACAACCCGTCGGCGGTCACCTTCGACGACCAGGGCAACGTCACGATCGGCTCGACGGCCGGCGTCGAGGCGATCCGCGGCGGCGGCGGCCTTGGCGACGACTCGAACATCCCCGTGTCGAACAACTTCGTCGTCCTGAGCGTCTCGCAAGGGATCGACGGCACCGACACGATCGTCGGCAACGGCGGCAGCGACATCCTGATCGGCGAAGGCGCGAGCGACTCCGTCTACGGCGACCAGCAGCCGGGCGTCACGCTCGCCGGGACCCCCGGCAACAACGTCGAGCTCGGTGACAGCGGCGCGGTACTCGCAGCCGCGGGGATCCCGATCTTCGTCACATCGACCTTCCCGAGCCTCGGCGCCCCCGACACCGTCGATGGCGGCACGGGGAACGACGTGATCATCGGCGGCGCCGCGGGCGACACGATCGTCGGCAGCTCCGGCTATGACGTGCTGCTCGGCGACAACGGCAGCGTCGCGCTCAACAACGTCAGCGGCCCGAACGACATCAAGTCGATCGCGATCGACCAGGGCGGCAACGACACGATCACCGCCGGCGACGGCGTCTCGATCGTCATCGGCGGCTTCGGCTCCGACACGCTGACGGCCGGCACCGGCGACGCCGTGATCCTCGGCGACAACGGCGAGGTCGACCGCGGCCCGGCGCCGAGCGAGACGATCCTCAGCGTCTTCACGACCGACACGACATCGGCGACGGGCGCCGTCGACTGCATCACGAGCGCCGCCGGCGACAACGTGATCCTGGGCGGGGTCGCGGGCGACTTCATCTCCGCCAACGGCGGTAGCCAGAACATCATCCTGGGCGACAACGGCGTCGTGAACCTGAACAACGCCGGCTCGAACGACATCTTCTCGACCGAGCTTTCACTCGGCGGCGACGACACGATCACGGCCGGCATCGACAATGAAGACGCGACGAGCAATGTGATCGTGGGCGGCTTCGGCAACGACAAGATCACGATCGGCTCCGGCGACAATGTCGTGCTCGGCGACAACGGCTACATCAGCCGTACCGGCGGCAAGATCGGCTTCGGCAGCCTCGCAGACATCGTCTCCGTGACGACTCTCGATACGACGAGCGCGACAGGCGGCGACGACACGATCGTCTCGAACGGCGGCACGAACGTGATCCTGGGCGGCGTCGGCGCCGACGGGATCCAGGCGCTGGGCGGCAGCCAGAACATCATCCTGGGCGACAACGGCGTCGTGAACCTGAACAACGCCGGCAACAACGACATCTACTCGGTGCCGTGCGCCGACGGGACGTTCACCTGCACGACTCCGCTTGGCGGCAACGATGTGATCGCGGCCGGTGTCGACAATGCGAACGCGAGCAGCAACGTGATCATCGGCGGCGTCGGAATGGACTCGATCACCCTCGGCTCCGGCGACAACGTCATGCTCGGCGACAACGGACGCGTCGAGCGGGTCGGCGGCGAAATCGGCTTCGGCACGATCGCCCAGATCGTCGAGGTGTTCACGACCGACGTTCTGGGCTCGACGGGCGACGGCGACACGATCGTCTCGAACGGCGGCACGAACGTGATCCTGGGCGGCGTCGGCGCCGACGGGATCCAGGCGCTGGGCGGCAGCGAGAACATCATCCTGGGCGACAACGGCGTCGTGAACCTGAACAACGCCGGGTCGAACGACATCTTCTCCAGCCCGTGCGGCGACGGGACGTTCACCTGTTCGAGCCCGCTCGGCGGTAACGACGTGATCACGGCGGGCACCGACAACGCCAAGGCGACGGTCAACATCATCATCGGTGGTGTCGGCAGCGACCAGATCACGATCGGGTCGGGCGACAACATCGTGCTCGGCGACAACGGTCTTGTCCACCGCAACGCCGGGAACATCGGCTTCGGCACGATCGCCGACGTGATCGAGATCAACACGACCGACCCGACGAGCTTCACGGGCGGCAACGACACGATCGTCTCGAACGGCGGCACCAACGTGATCCTGGGCGGCGTCGGCGCCGATTCGATCCAGGCGCTGGGCGGCAGCCAGAACATCATCCTGGGCGACAACGGCGTCGTGAACCTCAACAACACCGGTTCGAACGACATCTACTCGACAGATCTGTCGCTCGGCGACGACGACGTGATCACGGCCGGCACCGACAACCAGAACGCGACCACGAACATCATCATCGGGGGCTTCGGCGCGGACAAGGTCACGATCGGGTCCGGCGACAACATCGTGCTCGGCGACAACGGCTTCGTCCACCGCAACGCCGGGAACATCGGCTTCGGCACGATCGCGGACGTCGTCCAGATCTACACGCTCGACGTCGTCGACCTGGCGCGGGCGAACGACACGATCATCTCGAACGGCGGCACGAATGTGATCCTCGGCGGTGTCGGCGCCGACTCGATCCAGGCGCTGGGTGGCAGCCAGAACATCATCCTCGGCGACAACGGCATCGTGAACCTGAACAACGCCGTCGCGAACGACATCTCCTCGACCGAACTGTCCCTCGGCGGCAACGACGTGATCACGGCCGGCACCGACAACAAGAACGCGACGACGAACATCATCGTCGGCGGCTTCGGCGCCGATCAGATCACGATCGGCTCCGGCGACAACATCGTGCTCGGCGACAACGGGTTCATCCATCGGAAGGCCGGCAACATCGGCTTCGGGCAGATCACCGATGTCGTCCAGCTCTACACGCTCGACACGACAAGCGCGACCGGCGGCAACGACACGATCGTCTCGAACGGCGGCACGAACGTGATTCTGGGCGGTGTCGGCGCCGATTCGATCCAGGCGCTGGGTGGCAGCCAGAACATCATCCTGGGCGACAACGGCGTCGTGAACCTGAACAACGCCAGCAACAACGACATCTTCTCGACGCCGTGTGCCGACGACCCGAACGACGTGACGTGTACCGGCCCGCTCGGCGGCAACGACCTGATCACGGCCGGCACCGACAGCAACACCAACCTGACGAGCAACATCATCATCGGTGGAGTCGGCGCCGACCGGATCACGATCGGCTCAGGCACGAACGTCGTGCTCGGCGACAACGGCATCGTCCGCCGCGTCGGCGGCAGCATCGGGTTCGGCACGCTGGCGCAGATCACCCAGGTCGCCACGACCGACACGACGTCGCCCACCGGCGACAACGACACGGTCATCTCCAACGGTGGCACGAACGTGATCCTCGGCGGCGTCGGGGCCGACAACATCTCGGCCAACGGCGGCAGCAACAACATCATCCTCGGCGACAACGGCATGGTGACGCTGAACAGCACGACCGAGAACGACATCCTCACGACGCAGCCGGGACTCGGCGGGAACGACGTGATCACGGCCGGTCTCGACAACCTGAACGGCACGCACAACGTCATCCTCGGCGGGTTCGGCTCAGATCAGATCACGCTCGGCTCGGGCTTCTCGATCGTCCTCGGCGACAACGGCACGGTCTTCCGCGACGGCACAGCGGCCGAGAACGTCTTCGAGGTGCAGACGGCCGACGCCGACGGCACGACCGGCGCGGGCGACTCGATCACCGCGCTCGGCGGCTCGAACATCATCCTCGGCGGCACCGGCGGCGACACCATCCTCACGCCGGCCGGCACGAACATCATCCTCGGCGACAACGGCCAAGTCGACGAGGGCGGCAAGTCCGGCGACTTCGACATCTTCACGCTGAACCCGGGCATCGGCGGCGCGGACAAGATCACCGGAGGCACGGGCAACAACATCATCCTCGGCGGCCCGCTTGGCGACACGATCCAGGGCGGCCCGGGCAACGACGTCATCCTCGGCGACGACGGCATCGTCCACCGGTCGGATGCCGGGAACCTGCTCGGAACCCTCGTCTCCACCCTGACGACGAACTCGACCGACGGCGGCAACGACGTGATCGACGGCGGCGCGGGCAACGATGTGATCCTGGGCGGCTACGCCAATGACGTGATCAACGGCGCCGACGGCAACGACCTGATCTTCGGCGACAACGGTGAGGTCGACTTCGGCTCAGCGGTGGCGTCCGGCTACGGCGTCCTGAACCAGTCGGTGACCCGCGCGTTCACGACCAACCCCGCGGACGGTGGCGGCGACATCATCCATGGCAACAACGGGAACGACATCGTCTTCGGCGGCACGGCCGGCGACACGATCTACGGCGACGACGGCGACGACCTGCTCGTCGGCGACAACGGCGAGGTCGACTTCTCGGCCGCCGGCGTCCCGACGATCACCTCGTCCACCGATCCGACCGGAGCCGGCAACGACCTGATCTACGGCGGCAACGACAACGACACGATCTGGGGCGGGCCGGCCGACGACGAACTCCACGGCGACCTCGGCAACGACACGCTCTACGGCGAGGCCGGCAACGACATCCTGATCGGCGACCTCGGCGTCGTCACCCCGCGCGGCGGCCCGGAGCCGCTGCCGACCGGCACGATCGCGGCGCCGCAGAACAACATCCAGCTGCTCGAAGTCGGCACGGTCACCGCGACGATCCCGCTGACCTTCACCGGCCCGCCGCCGAGCTGGACGAATCCGATTCCGACCGTCGCGCTCGAGCAGCAGCTCGATGCTGCCAGCCTGCTCCTCCTCGCCGTCCAGTACGCGAACGGCATGCCGGTCCTCAACCCCGACGGCTCGTGGAACCTCGATCTGCTCACCATCCAGCTCGCTGCCGACGGGAACGACCAGCTCTACGGCGGCGAGGGCAACGACCAACTCTTCGGTGAGGGCGGCAACGACCTCCTCGTCGACGGCAGCGGCAACAGCTTCCTGTCCGGTGGCACCGGCGACGATGTCCTCACGGTCGGCGACGGCAACAACACCGTCGTCGGCGACAACGCGACGATCGACACCTCCGACGGCAACGCACCGAACGTCGCCAACGGCCTGCTCCTGCAGAGCCCGGGCGGTCCGTTCGGCGCCGCCGACGGCCTGAGCGGGAATGTCGTGTTCCCGTGGACGTCCGTCGTGCCGAATGACGACGTCGACGCCTTCAACGCGATCCTCCCGCAGCTGACAGGTGACGAGGCCGGGCTGCCGTCCGCCAACTACATCCCGGGCGCCGGCGGCACGCAGTGGGCGCCGGTCGCGAGCTTCGTCCCCGACATCGCGAACCATCTCGGCCAGCTCGACGGCAACGACACGATCGCCGCCGGCAACGGGACGAACCTGATCGTCGGCGACGATCTGACCGAGTTCTCGCAGACGGTCGACCTGACGAACCCCGCGACCGTTCTCACCGGGCTGCAGATGGCGGCGACGCTGCTGACGGCGACGGCGGAATTCGCAGTGCTCACTGCCGGTATCGAAGTGGCCGAGGTCGCCACCGACGGCACGCCGGCGCCGCCCCTGACGAACACGGTCGTCGATGCGACCCTCAACATCGGGGACGACTCGATCTCATTCGGAGACGGGTCCAATACGATCGTCGGCGACGACCTGAGCATCCTGGCGCCGAACATCCTCACGAACGTCGGGCTCGCCGACGAGTCCGACGCGATCGTCGACGCGCTCGACACCGCCAGTGACGGTCTGCTGCTCGTCGGACGCGAGCTCGTGACCGACCAGCACCATCTGCTCGACCAGATCTCGACGGTCGTGCAGAAGAACGGCAAGCCGGCGACCGAGCTCACGTACCACGTCGACAATCTGAACGTCGGCGACGACACGATTTCCTACTTCTTCCGCCACACTGCGAGCGGCAACAACCTGGTCGTCGGCGACGACTACCTCGTCGAGACGCCGTCGGTCACGATCTCGCTCGGCGGCAAGCCGCTGTTCCAGAACCCGGACGGCAGCCCCGCACCGCTCGTCTGGCCGGGGCCGTGGCTCTGCCCGTGCGGGCCGCATGGCCCGTGGCCCGGTCCGTGGCCGTGGCCCTGCTGCGGCCCGCCTGGGTCCGGCAATTGGCTCTGGCCTGCCTTTGGTCCGCCGTTCGGCCCGCCGTTCGGACCCGACCATGCGCCCGGCGACAACGTCACGCTCGGTAGCGACACGATCACGCTCGGCGACGGGAACAACCTCGTCTGGGGCGACAACCTCGCGGACGTCGCGACCAACGAGGTGCTGCCTCCGAACGGTCCGCCGACGCCGCCGTGGGCCCACGCGAAGCCCGATGCCGACGACATCCTCAACGCCGTCGTCGACATGGCCTCGCATCCGCACGACGTCGACGACCGCGGCTGGTGGGGCGACCTGCCCGGCGCGCTCGACAATCAGCACAACACCGACATCTCCGGCGGCAACGACACGATCACGGCCGGCAACGGCAGCAACGTCGTCTTCGCCCAGAGCGGCGACGACACGGTCACCGTCGGCACCGGCGACAACCTGGTCAGCTGCGACGGCCCCGGCAACGACAACAAGTGCCTCCTTGCCGGCGGCCAGCTCATCCACGGAATCGGCAACGTCGAGCACGAGGGCGATCTCGTCGCGCAGCTGATGACCCAGTGGGCGCGGCAGTTCTCGGTCTTCGGCTCGGCGCAGGGTCTCGTCTCGCCGAGCCCGTGGATCGCGTCGTACAGCCTCGATCTCGACCCGGACTTCGGGCCGGGTGGCGATCGCGACGAGTTCTTCGTGATGACGCCCTTCTACGTCCAGCCGACCCCGCCGCCGGCGCCGACGATCAACGGGCCCGTCAACACCCTGTCGATGACGACGCTGACGGGGACCGGCACGGCCGGCGAGGTCATCACCGTCTACGACGGCGCGACGAAGATCGGAACGGCGATCGTGAGCGCCCTCGGCAACTGGACGCTGCAGGTGACGCTGAACGGGCTCGGCGCGCACACGCTGACCGCCGTCGACACCGATCGCATCACCGGCATTGCGAGCAGGCCCTCGAGGAGCTTCGTCGTCAACGTCTTCAAGCCGACGCCTCAGCCGACCGTCACAGCGCCCGCGAACACGCCGCTGTCATTCACCCTTAACGGCACGGGCACCGTCGGAGACACCGTTTCCATCTACGAGGACGGCTCGCTGATCGGCAAGGTCAAGATCACGCTCGCCAGCGGCACCTGGTCGTTTGCGGTCAACCTCTCGTCAGGGACGCACGTCTTCTACGCGACCGAGGTCGACCCGGTCTCGACGCTCGTCAGCGTCGCGAGCTCGAGCATCACCGTCAACGGCGTCGCGGTGCCGGGTGCGCCGACGATCGTCGCCGGAACGCCGAGCGGCGGGAAGGTCACGTTGAACGGAACCTGCGCGGCCGGTGACAAGGTGCAGCTGTACCAGGGCGCCGCGACTGTGGGCAGCGCCGTGGGTTGCGTCGGTGGGGCCTGGACGGAGACGGTGACGACGCTCACGTCGGGCAAGCACGCGCTCACGGCGGCGCAGACCGAGCCGCTGCTCGGCCTCACGAGCAACCAGTCGAAGAGCGTCACCGTCTCGATCTAGCGCCGCCTCCGCCAGCCCCTCGGGGCTGGCTAGAACGGTCAATCCGTTCCGAGATCTGGTCAGAGCTCGCCACCGACGTCGCCGTGGATCGGCTCTGCCTCTGGGTAGGTAGGCCCAAAAGGAGACCAGGCGGGACCTGTGTTTCGCGTGCTGAGTGATCGGTGACACCCGTCGAGAAAGCGCTTACGTTGATGGGTGGTCGCGTGACGATCTACGAGGTTGCGCGCGAGGCGGGTGTTTCGATCGCCTCCGTGTCTCGAGTCCTGCACGGTCAGAACGGCGTTTCCGAGCTGACGCGAGAGCGCGTCGGTGCAGTGATCGAGCGGCTCGGTTACGTCGCGAACGGTGCGGCTCGCGGGCTGGCGCGGAAGCGGCTCGGAGTCCTCGGATTCGTCTTCTGCGACCTGGAGGAGTCCGCTACGTCGGACGGAGTGACGCCGTTTTACTCGCATGAGATCGTGCGCGGCGCCGAGCGCGCTGCGCGCCGTGCAGGGGATGCGATTCTGCTGGCGTCGACGCATTCGGTCTCGGGCCATGGGCAAGTGTTCGAGTTGGCGACGAAGGTCGACGGGCTTGCGGTGATGGCGGGAAGCTTGTCGGCGACCGATCTGCGCCGGTTGGCGGCTCGGGTTCCGGTCGCTTGTTTCGCGGCCGGTCGCGGATCGGTTGACGTCGACTCGATCTGCGTCGACAACTTCGGCGGGGCGCGCGCGGTGACCGAGCACTTGCTCGAGCACGGCTTCGGCGACGTCGCGTTCGTCGCGGGACCGAAGCGCTCGGCGGAGGCTCGCGCTCGTTTCAACGGTTACCGGCGCGCACTCGGCGATGCCGGCCTCGACGCTCCCAAGCAACCCGAGGTCGGCGGCGACTTCACGGAGAGCGGAGGCGAGAACGCCGTCGAGCAGCTCCTCAGCAAACGGCATCGTCCGCCGCGGGCGCTCGTCGTCGGCAACGACCAGATGGCGGTCGGGGCGATGCGCGCGCTAGCCCATGCGGGACTCGACGTACCGGGTGACGTCGCGCTCGCCGGTTTCGACGACATCCCGCTCGCCCGTCATGTCACGCCCGCGCTGACCACTGCGCGCCAGCCGATGCGCGCGATCGGCGAGAAGTGTGCCCAGCTCCTGTCGCGCCGGATCGAGCAGCCGGATGTCGAGCCCGTGATGCTCGCGCTGCCGGCCGGCCTCATTGTTCGCAAGAGCTGCGGCTGCACGGAGAACGGCGATGAGTAGCACGAGCGTTGGCGGAGCGCGCTCCGAGTGGGAGCAGAAGGCGGGCCTGCGCTCCGACCATGGGCACGCGAATCTAGTCCTCGACCCGCCGCAGTCGCTGACGGCCGAAGCAGGCGCGGGCCAGGTGACCCTCCGCTGGTCTCCGGTCGACGGCGCGGCCGGATACATCATCTACCGCGACGCCGGCGACGGTTTCGCGGCGCTCGACCACGGCGGCAGCGACGTGCCCGCGGTACCCGCGCCTCCGTACGCCGACACCGACGTCGCCATCGGCACGACTTACCGCTACGCGCTCGCCGCCGTCGTTGACGCGAGTCTCGAGCCGGGCCCGCGCTCGGCGATCGTCGAATCGGCGGCGCTTTCCGGTCCGTCGGAGCCCGTCACGGTGGCCGTCGACGCGGGTGAGCCCGCCGGCTCGCTCGAGCGCGTCTGGCGGCTCATCGGCTCTGAGCGTCTCTCGCAGCTCGGCGAGAAAGAGGACGGATTCGGCAATCGGGTGGGCGCCGAGTTTCGCGACGCGCTTGGGCAGGCTCGGAGCGAGCTCGGCGTCGAGCGCGTTCGCGCGCACGCGATCCTGCATGACGACCTCGCCGTCTTCTCCTGGAAAGACGGGAGCCCCGACTACGACTTCAGCCGCGTCGACGTCGTCTACGACGAGCTGCTCGGACTCGGGCTGCGGCCTGTCGTCGAGCTCTCATTCATGCCGCGGGCGCTTGCCGGCGATCCGACCGCGACCGTCTTCGACTACCGCGGCATCATCTCGCCGCCGCGCGACTGGTCTGTCTGGGCCGAGCTCTGCAGCCGGCTCGCATCCCATCTCGTCGAGCGCTACGGAATCGACGAGGTTGCGCGGTTCGGCTTCGAGGTCTGGAACGAGCCGAACCTGCGCGTCTTCTGGACGGGTACGCAAGCGGAGTACTTCCGGCTCTACGAAGAGACGGCGCGCGCGATCAAGGCGGTCGACGAACGGCTTCTCGTCGGAGGCCCGGCGACGGCGGCGACGGAGTGGGTCGAGGATTTCGTCGCGTTCGTCGCCGAGACCGGCACGCCGCTCGACTTCCTCTCGACGCACACGTACGGCAACGTCCCGCTCGACCTGCGGGCCGCGCTGCGCCGCCACGGGCTCGAGCAGATCGAGATCTGGTGGACGGAGTGGGGCGACGGCGCGACCCACTTCGCGCCGCTCCACGACACCCCGTACGGGGCGCCGTTCGTGCTGCGTGGCCTGAAGGCGGCGCAGGGACGGCTCGACGCGCTCGCCTACTGGGTGATCAGCGACCACTTCGAGGAACTCGGCCGTCCGCGCCGACTGCTCCACGGCGGCTTCGGGCTGCTGACGGTCGGCAATCTGCGAAAGCCGCGCTACTGGGCGATTCGACTCGCGGCCGAACTCGGCGACGAGTTGCTCACGACACACGTCGGCGGCGACGGCGCCGACGCGCTTGTCGAGTCGTGGGCCGCGCGCGAGAACGGGCGTGTCGACGTACTCGTCTGGAACGGAGCGCTCAACGGGCGGGACGTATCGGGTAAGCGAGCCCTCGACCGAAAGGTGCAACTTCGCGTCGCGGGGCTCGACGCACTCGCGTACGACGGCCGGCTCGCACGAATCGACAGCCGGCACTCGAACATCGTCCGCCACGTCCCCGCGGACATCGACTGGCCGTCGCCGGAGCAGTGGCAGGCGCTGCGGCGCGCCGACCGTCTCGATGAGCAAGAGCTTGGAGTGATCGAGCTCGATCAGGGCGTGGTCGAGCTCGAATTCGAACTTCCGATGCCCGGTGTTGCCCGGGTGCGGCTGGAGCCTCGCATCGGGATCGGAGACAACGGAAAAGGAGGTAACTGATGAGGCGCAGTCGCATACGCAACGTGACTGCGGTGACGGTGGTTGTCGCGCTCGCGATCGTCGCAGGCGCGCTCGCCGCCGGTTCATCGCCAAGCAAGCACGCGGTGAGCGGGAACACCCTGACGATCGGAGTCGACAACGGCTCGCCGACGCTGCAGCGCAACTTCAACCCGTATTCGGGCAGCAAGCGCACCGGCGTCTACTACATGTACGAGCCGCTCGAGTTCGTGAATCCGTTGAACGGCGCCTACACGCCGTTCCTCGCGACCGGTCACCGCTTCGTCAACCCGAAGACGCTGCAGTTCACGATCCGCAGAGGTGTCAAGTGGAGTGACGGCAAGTCGTTCACGGCGGCCGACGTCGTCTTCACGTTCGACCTGCTGAAGAAGAACGCGGGCCTCGATTCGACCGGGATCTGGCAGCACGTCGGGTCCGTTTCGGCAAAGGGCCGGACCGTCACGTTCACGTTCAAGACGGCTGATGTGCCGTTCGCGCAACAGGTCGCCTCGACCCTGATCGTGCCGAAGCACATCTGGGCGGGGATCTCGAACCCGACGACGGACACGAATCCCGATCCGGTCGTGACCGGCCCGTACCTGCTCGACTCGTTCAACCCGAATCAGTACACGCTGAAGAAGAACCCGAACTACTGGCAGGCGAACAAAGTCGCCGCGTCCGAGCTCGTGTTCCCGGCGCTGACCGGCAACCAGACCTCGCAGCTCCAGCTCTCGAGGGGCGCGTACGACTGGGCGACCTTGTTCATCCCAAACGTGAGGAAGACCTGGGTCTCGAACGACTCGGCGCACAACGCGTTCTGGTTCCCGCCGGGCGGAACGATCACGCTCTACCTGAACCTGACAAAGGCCCCGTTCAACTCGCTCGCGTTCCGCCAGGGACTCTCCTATGCGCTCAACCGCAACGAGATCGCGACGAAGGCGGAGGACGGCTACGTGCAGGCGGCGAGCCAGAGCGGGTTGCTGTTGCCGAACCTGAAGCAATGGCTCTCGTCGTCGCTGCCCTCGCAGGGCGACGTCGCCTACAACGCGTCCAAAGCACAGGCGATGTTCGCGAAGGCCGGTTATCACAAGCATGGGAGCAAGCTGATCGGGCCGAATGGCAAGCAAGTCAGCTTCTCGCTGACGACCGTCAGCGGTTTCACCGACTGGCTACAGGGCGCACAGGTGATCCAGCAGCAGCTGCGCCAGGCCGGAATCAACGTGTCGCTGCAGACGCCGCAGTACGCCGAGTACTTCAGCTCGCTGCAGAACGGCAGCTACGACACCGCGCTCGGTGGATTCGGCGGCACGGGGAGCCCGTACATCGACCTGAGCAACCTGCTCTCGTCGAGCCTGACCGCACCGGTCGGCAAGCCGGCCGCGTCGAACTTCGAACGCTGGAAGAACCAGCAGACCGACAAGCTGCTCGCGGAGTTCCGCTCGACGACCTCGAAGACGAAGCAGATGCAGGACGCGGCGGGGCTCGAGCGGATCATGTACCAGCAGGTGCCCGTGATCGCGCTCTTCTACGGTGCCAACTGGGGCGAGTACTCGACCAAGTCGTTCACGGGATGGCCGTCGGCTTCCGATCCGTACGCGCCGCCGATCCCCTACAACGAGGCGCCGCTCGAGATCGTCACCCACCTGAAGGCAGCGACCTGACATGAAGTACGCGGCGCGCCGAGTTCTGATCCTGCTCGTCACGCTCTGGGCGGCGATCACGCTCAACTTCGGCATCCCACGCTTGATGCCGGGCTCGCCGGCCGACGCGGCACTCGCCAAGTTCCAAGGGGTGGGCGCTGTCGACCCGGCCGAACGGAAGGCGATCGAGGTCACACTCGGCGTGCCGCACGGCACCATCTGGTCGCAGTACTGGCAGTACCTGCACGACATCGTGCGGGGCCATTTCGGCGTCTCGTACAGCTATTTCCCGGAGTCGGTGTCGAGCGTGATCGGGGCGGCGCTTCCCTGGACGCTCGTCCTCGTCGGCGTCGTCACTCTCCTGGCGTTCGTCGTCGGGACGCTGATCGGCGTGGCCGCGGCGTGGCGCCGCGGCACGATGCTCGACACCGCCGCCACCGTCGGCTCGACGTTCACGTCGGCGTTCCCGTACTTCTGGACGGCGCTGTTGCTGCTCTTCGTCTTCGGCTTCAAGCTCGGCTGGTTCCCGATCTCAGGCGGCTACGGCAACAGCGCCTCGCCGAACTGGAGCTTCGGCTTTCTCGGCGACGCGATCCACCACAGCTTGCTGCCTGCGATCACGATCCTCGTCTCAGGACTCGGCGGCTGGGTGCTGGGAATGCGAAACAACATGATCAACACCCTCGGTGAGGACTACATCACCTTTGCCCAGGCGAACGGATTGCCCGAGCGGCGGATCGCGCTGCGCTACGCGGCCCGCAACGCGATCCTCCCGAACCTGACCGTATTCGGGCTCGCGCTCGGGTTCGTCGTCAGCGGCTCGATCCTGACGGAGGTCGTTTACGGGTACCCGGGTATCGGCCACCTGCTCTACACGGCGGTCGTGAATCAGGACTACCCGTTGATGCAGGCGCTCTTCCTCGTGATCACGATCAGCGTGCTCGCGGCGAACTTCGCCGTCGACATGCTCTACGGCTGGCTCGACCCGAGGGTGCGACGGTGAGCTCCGTCTATCAGCCACCGGAGCCCCCGCCCGACCCCGGCGCCGCTGCAGCTGTCAGGCCGGCGCCGTCGTGGCTTGCCTCGGCCCGTCGCCTGCGCGTCTTCGTGCGCGGGCTCGCCACGCTCGCGGCAAACGGGAAGGCGCGCATCGGTCTCGCGATCCTCGGCCTGTTCGCGCTCGTCGCGGTGATCGCACCGCTGATCGTCCCGTACTCGCCGTCGCGGGCCGACTTCCAGGCCTCGCAAGGACCGAGCGGGGCGCACCTGCTCGGCACGACGGGTTCGGGCCAGGACGTCCTTTCGCAGCTCCTCTACGGCACTCGCGTCTCGCTCCTCGTCGCGCTCGCAGCCGGCGCTGCCGCAACTGCGATCGCGATCGTCGTGGGGATGATCGCCGGCTACCTCCGCGGGGTCGTCGACGAGTTCCTCGGCTTCGTCACGAACCTGGCGCTCGTGATCCCGGCGCTGCCGCTGATGATCGTGCTCGCCGCCTATCTGCCGAACAAAGGCGTAGGCGTGATCATCCTCGTCGTCGTCGTCACAGGCTGGGCGACCGGAGCACGCGTCATGCGCAGCCAGACGCAGACGCTTCGCAACCGCGACTTTGTCGCCTCGGCACTCTTCTCCGGCGAGCGGCTGCCCCGCATCGTCTTCCGAGAGATCCTGCCGAACATGACCTCGCTGATCGCCGCGAGCTTCTTCGCCGCCGCGACCGCGGCCGTACTCGGCGAGGCGGGACTCGAGTTCCTCGGGCTCGGCAACCCGAACACGATCAGCTGGGGAACGATGCTCTACTGGGCCCAGAACGGGAACGCGCTGCTGACGGGGCAGTGGGTCGAGATCTTCGCGCCCGGTCTTTGCGTCGCCCTTCTCGCAACCTCGCTCTCGCTCGTCAATTTCGGTGTCGACGCGCTCTCGAACCCGCGCCTCAGGGAGGCATGACGGTGCCGCTGCTCGAGGCCCGCGGCGTCAACGTGGTCTACGAACCGCCGGGTGGCACCCGCGTCTGGTCGGTTCGAAACGTGAATCTCGCACTCGACCGGGGCGAGCTCGTCGGTCTCGTCGGCGAATCCGGCTGCGGCAAGTCCACGCTCGGCTACGCGCTCGTGCGGCTGCTGCGACCGCCTGCGCGGCTCGAATCCGGCGAGATCTGGTTCGACGGCGACGAGATCACTCGCCTCGAAGGCGAGGAGCTTCGGCGCAAGCGCCGCGCCGGTTTCGCAATCGTGCTCCAGAGCGGGATGAACGCCCTCAACCCCGTGCGGACGATCGAGGGTCACTTCGCCGACGTGATGCGCGCGCACGCCCGCGTCGCCGGCGAAGTGGTCGAGCGCCGCGCGTCCGAGCTTCTCGAGCTCGTCCATCTCGAGTCACAGACGCTGCACCGTTTCCCGCACGAGCTGTCGGGAGGCATGCGCCAGCGCGTCGCGATCGCGCTCGCACTCGCGCTCGACCCGCGGCTTGTCGTCTTCGACGAACCGACGACGGCGCTCGACGTGATCGTGCAGCACGCCGTGATCGACACGATCCAGGAGCTGCAGCGCGAGATCGGCTTCACCGCGCTCCTGATCAGCCACGACCTTGGTCTCGTGCTCGACGCGACCGATCGCGTACTCGTCATGTACGCGGGCGAGATCGTCGAGGATCAGCCGGCGGAGCAGATGCGGATCGAGGCGCGGCATCCGTACACGCGCGCGTTGCTCGACTGCTACGACGATCCGCGCGCCGACGAGATCCACCTCGAAGGGATTCCCGGCACGCCGCCCGATCTGACCCGTCCGATCGACTACTGCCCGTACGCGCCGCGGTGCCCGTGGCGCGAGCGAATCTGCGACGAGGTCGATCCGCCGCTCGACCCGCTACCGGACGCGGATGATGCGCTCGTCGCCTGTCACGTCGCCCAGCGACTGGCGCGGGAGGGCGCGAGTGCCGTCTGACCACGCTGACACGAGGCTCGCCGTCGAGGACGTCGACAAGCTCTACCCGGCGCGTCGTCGCGGCGAGTCACCCGTGCACGCAGTCGACCATGTCTCGTTCGTGCTCGAACCGGGCTCGTCGCTCGGACTCGTCGGTGCGAGCGGCAGCGGCAAGAGCACGATTGCGAAACTCGTCACCGGCCTCGAGAAGCCGGACCGCGGTGAGATCCACTTCGGCAACGTCCGCGTCGACCGGCTTCGGGCGAATGGATTGCGTCGCCTCCGCTCGCAGGTGCAGATCGTCTTCCAGGATCCGTACGCGGCGCTGAATCCGCTGCACACCATCTCGTACACGATCAGCCGGCCCGTCGCGAACTACCTGGGCCTGCGCGACAGCGACGCCCGCAAGCGCGTGCGCGAGCTCCTCGACACGGTCGGCCTGACGCCCGTCGAGCAGTTCGAGGAGAAGCTGCCGCACCAGCTCTCCGGTGGCCAGCGGCAGCGAGTCGTGATCGCACGGGCGCTTGCCTGTCGTCCGCAGCTGATCGTCGCCGACGAGCCCGTGTCGATGCTTGACGTCTCGCTCCGCGCCGGCATCCTCACCCTGCTTGCGCAGCTGCGCGAGGAGATGGGCGTCAGCCTTCTGTACATCACCCACGATCTCTTGAGCGCTCGCGTAGTCACCGACGAGCTGCTCGTGCTGAACCGGGGTCGCATCGTCGAGCACGGACCGACGAAGGAGGTGCTCCAGCACCCGCGTGACAGCTATACGAGAGAGCTGCTCGCCGCGATACCGAACCCGTTCGCGGACGAACGTCAGTCGTCCGACGAAGTGGAGGCGACACGCCGGCGGCCACACGTGCGCGCTCACGCATCGAACACAAGGGAGGTTCCACGATGAATGGACGCGCTGTCCTTCTCGTTGCGGCGATGATGATTGCCGCGCTCACGTTTACCCCGCTTCAATCCTGGGCCGACCCGCCCAGTGGGGTCGCGAGCTATCAAGGGCTGACCGCGAGCCAGCACGCGAAGCTGCTTGCGATCGCCGGCGACACCTGGAAGTTCTACGACGTCGACGTCGACCCCGCCACCAACCTGCCGATGGACAATGTGACGTTCGCCGGCGGCTCGTCGACGCCGACGAGCTCCGGCCACTACACCTCGGCGGCCAACATCGGCGTCTATCTCTGGGCCGTCGTCGCAGCCGACGATCTTCATCTGATCAGCCGTCCGCAGGCACGTGCGAAGATCGAGGCGACGCTCACCGAGGTCCAGCATCTGAAGCGCTACGACGGCTTCCTCTATCAGTGGTACGACACGACGAACGGCCAGGTCCTGCAGAACCCAGGACAGCCCGACTGCTCCGAGACGACGCCGTCGTTCGACAACTGCTTCTTCGTCTCGAACGTCGACAACGGCTGGTACGCGTCCGGCCTGATCGTCGTGCGGCAGGCGATGCCGGAGCTCCGGCACCTCGTCGACAGCCTGATCAGCCCGATGAACTTCGGGATCTTCTACGACAACGGGCCCGAGACGCACTGCAACGTGAACCCGGCTGTTCCCGGCAACCAGCCGACAGGCCAGATGTTCGGCGGCTACTACGTCGGGTCGCCGCCCGATCAGGGCGACAACTGGACGCACTACTACCACAACGGTGCCTTCTATAGCGATCCGCGGATCTCGGCGTACATCGGCATGGGACTGCACCAGATGCCGGGAAACGTCTGGTGGCGGAGTTGGCGCGAGCTGCCGCCGCCGGCGCCGTTTGCCGATTGCCAGAGCACCGATCCCGACTTCTCCTGGCAGGGCCAGTGGCCGATGCCGGGGACATGGGTGACCTACACGGACCCGCAGTCGGGTCAGCAGTTCCCGGTTTGGGAGGGACACTACGTCTATCCCGGCACTGACCTCAGCTTCATTCCCACCTATAGCGGCGGGATGTTCGAAGGGCTGATGCCGAACCTCGTCGTCCCCGAGACTTCATGGGGCACTCAGAGCTTCGGTCTCGCCGACGAGCGCACCGTCGAGGCGCAGATGAAGTACGCGACCAATCAGCTCGGCTACCCGGTGTGGGGCATGTCGCCCTCGAGCACACCCGACGACACCGGCGGCTACGGCGGCTACGGAGTTGAGGGCCTGACGTTCCCGTACTACGGCACCGGCGCCGACTCGAGTCATCCGAACGAAGGACTGTCGCAATGTCACGGCTGCGCAACCGAGGACGTCGTGACTCCACACGCCTCGTTCCTCGCACTCGACGTGGCGCCGCAAGCGGCCTACGCCAACATCGAGAAGCTCCAGTCGCTCTACCCGGGCGTCTACGGCGCCGACGGTTTCTTCGACGCCGTCAACCCGACGACCGGCGCGGTCGGGCACCGCTACCTCGTACTCGACCAGTCGATGATCATGGCCGCACTCGACAACGCCCTGGACAACCGAGCGATCCAGCACGACTTCGCGGCTGACCCCGTTTCCTGGGCGGCGCGCACCTACCTCGGAATCGAAAAGATGAGCCTCGGCTAGCGAACTCACGAGTGACGAAGCTGAGCTGCGCGCGGCCTCGCGCCACGCGCAGCTCAGTCGGCACGACGGTGAACCTGGCGAACCCGAGCGCGGTCGTCGCGGCGATCAAGGCCGCCGGGTAAGAGGGCTTGGCGCTGGACAGGCGGCGTGCGTTCCTTTATAACCGGTGCTACAAGTAACCGTCGTTTCATCCCCGGCCCCCGAAGATGCCAACCGAACTCCGCGCCACGCTGCCCGGCGGCGACTACCACCGTCCCGAGGTCTTCGCGCTCGAACGCGAGCGGATCTTCTTCCGCCGCTGGTACTACCTGGGCCGCGCCGACGAGCTCGCCGAGCCCGGTGACTACGTCGCCTACGACATCGCGGGCGAGAGCATCGTCGTCGTTCGCGGCAAGGAGGGCGGCCTGCGCGGCTTCTACAACGTCTGCCGCCACCGCGGCTCGCGGCTCTGCGAGCTCGGCGCCGGGCACGCGCGCGGCGCGATCAAGTGCCCGTACCACGCCTGGACCTACTCGCTCGAGGGCAGCCTGATCGGGACGCCGATGGTCGCGGAAGACGAGGTCGACCGCGCCTCACTCGGTCTCTGGCCGGTGACGGTCGACGTCTGGGCTGGTTTCCTCTTCGCAAACCTCTCCGAGCATCCCGAGCCGCTGCTCGACACGCTCGCGGCCGAGCCTGAAGAACCGCTGCCGCTCGAGCGCTTCGGCCCGCTCGGCGAGTTACGCGTCGGCCATCGCACCCTCGTCGACGTCTGGGCAAACTGGAAGATCAACGTCGAGAACTACAACGAGTGCCTCCACTGCCCGACGGTGCACCCCGAGCTCGTCGCGATCGTCCCGGCGTACAAGCGTGGCGACGTACTCGAGGACGGGCGCGACGACGGCGGCGTCGTGATCGCCGACAACGGCACGAGCTTCACGCATTCGGGCACATCCGCGCTCCCCGTGATGCCCGGCTTCGAGCCCCACGAGGCGACCTCGATCTATTCGATCGCCGTCTTCCCGAACATGTTCCTCGACATCAGCCCGACGAGCGTTGTGGCGACGTGTCTGCACCCGCGTGGGCCCGAGCAGACGACCGTCGTCACCGAGTATCTCTTCCGGCCCGAGGTGCTCGACGCTCCGGACTTCGACATGTCGGAGATCGTCGACTTCAACGAGCTCGTCAACGAGCAGGATTTCGTCGTCTGCGAACGCGTGCAGAAGGGTGTCCGTTCACGCGCGTTCACGCACGGCGTCTACGCGAAGAAGGACACGCAGCCCTACGTCTTCAACCAGCGCTACCTGGCGATCCGCGACGCCGCTGCGTAGACGTCCGCGGCGGCGCGCTCACCGCTCCGAAGCGCGCCTTCCATCAGCGCGTTCCAGTTGCCCGCGGTGTGCTCGCCCGCGAAGGCGAGCCGGCCGACGGGAAGCGCGAGCGCGTCGTCGTCGAGGCGTGACCCGAGGGACCGCGCCGAGTACGCGGCAGGCCAATGCGACTGCACCGGTATGGCGCCGTCGTCGTATGCGAGGTCGGGACGGAGCGCGCGCACCTCGGCCGGCCAATCCTCGCCGGGCCTGCCGAACGAGCACGCGACCGGCAGCGGGTCGCCACTCGGCGCGAGCTGGGTGTACGTCCAGAAGCGCCCCGGCACGGAAAGGGTCGCGCTCGGCGGTGCCGCCTGCGCGAGCGGCAGAAAGAGCTTGCCGGTGCTGCCGTAGCGCACGGCGGCTTGCGCGCGCTGCTTCCACCCGGGCAGCGGCGGATCGAACTCCGGCAACCCGTCTACAGGAATTGCGAGCACGCACGCGTCGGCCTGCGTATCGGCAACCTCGACACCGCGCTCGGAGTGGCGCACATGTTCGATGCGCCGGCCAAGCCGCACGTCGAGCGTTCGCGCGAGCTCGGCCGCGAGGCGCTCGTTGCCGCCCTCGATGCCGTGCGTTACGAAATCCCCGAACGCAGTACCGCTTTCGGCGAGCACGGAGCTCGGCTGGTCGTCGGCCGGATACGCCGTCGTCACCTCGATCCGCGCGAGGATCGCCTCGCGCGCAGCCTCGGGAACGCCGGCCCGCCCGAGCGCGACCGGAAGCGGCTGGGAGCTCGCGTGCGCCGCGACGCTTGCAATCGCGGCGGTCACCTCTTCGCGGGTGACCGGCAGGCCACCGCGCGGCTCGCGGTTCCCGTACGCGGTGCCCTTCTCGTAGAGGCGGAGGCCGAGCTCGTTCGCAAGGCGGCGCACCGTGTCGTGCCCCGGAAGGATGAACTCGCCGCCGAGCTCGACGACGCAGCCGTTCGCGAGCGTATGCGAGCGGACCCGTCCGCCGACGCGATCGCGCGCCTCGAAGACGACGACCTCAGCGCCGCGGTCGGTCAGCACGTGCGCGGCCGCGAGGCCGGCAAAGCCCGCCCCGACGACGACGATCTTCACGCTATGCCGCGGCTGCTGCTGCCGGCTGCGGCTGCGTCGCGCTGTCGTAGAGGTTCCACGGCAGCAGCTCGTAGTCGTTCGTGCACGGGTTGCCGTGCGCGATCCGGTATTCGCCGGTCGTCAGGTCGACGATCGACGAGGCGACCGTCTCGTTACGGTCGTACCAGGGATCGTCTGGGTCCGCGTGGTTGCATACGGCGCTCGGAAAGCCGAAGTGATCCGACATCGCCTCACGGATCAGCGCACGCATCGCCTCGCCGGTCTCCGCCTCGCGTGTGTGCGAAAGGACGCGCTCGATGCGCTCGGCGCGATAGATCGAATCGGGCGAGACGTAGCGGTATGTCGCCTCGATCTGCTTCGGCACGAAGTAGCGGAAGTGATTCGTGTGTACGAGCACGCCGTTCGCCGGATAGCCCCAGCCGTGCCGGCCGGGCGTCGTCTCCAGGTCGATCGCGAAGCCGTCGCGGTGCGAGAGCAAGAGGTTCGTGCAGAGCGCCTGCTGCGAGCGGAAGACCGCCTCGAGCGCCTCGTTCATGTCCCAGGAGTTGAGGATCCGGCGCCGGATGTAGGGCTGAGGCATCCCGAGGGCCGAGCCGAAGCGCGCGCCGAGACCGTTCGCGTTGAGACCGATGCCGGCGGAGTTCGCACCCTGCCTCCCGACCTGTCCCGCCTCGACCTGCATCACGATCGTCGGCAGACCGGGCTGCTCGATGCGCAGCATCACGACTGTGTCGAGGATCGCCGAGCGCCAGTCCCAGTTCTGTCCGCAATAGGCGTGGCCGTCGCCGGCCGCCTCCGGCAGGATCGAGTACGACGAGCACTCCTCGTTCGCGTCGTCGGCGAACGGGTTGCCCGACGAGAGCTCGCCGCGCCCGTTGAGCGCGAGGATCTCCTCGTAGCTGAAGCCCGATCCCTCGGCGATGCCCTGCATCTCCTCGACCGCGTCGGGGAGGTAGGCCTCGACGAACGGCTCCCAGCGGCGCGCGTTCGTGCACACGACGTCCCAGGAGAGCGACGCGGTGGCCGTGAACTGCTCGCTGTACCACGCGACCGACCGCTCGATCTGCGCGCGCGCCTGCTCGCCGTACTGGCGGCCTCGCTCGCGCGGGGCTCCCGCGATCTCGACGAGCGGCATCCTCATGAATACAGATTCCAGGGGAGCGGTTCGAAGCCGTGCTCGCACGGGTTGCCCGGCGAGACGAGGTATTCGCCGGAGGTGAGATCGGCGTACGCGGCCGCAACCGTCTCCCAGCGGCGGCCGTCGCGCGGATCGGGGTGAGTGCAGACCGAGTTCGGATAGGCGAAGTGGTCGGACAGCGCATCGGAGATGACCTCGCGCGTCTCGTTCGTCGAGCCCGCGTCGCGCGCGCGGCGCAGATGGCCTTCGACGCGCGGTACACGGAAGAGCGAGTCGAACGAGCCCGGGCGGTAGCTGTCGGCGATCTGCGGCGGTATGTACGCGAGGAACGCATTCGCATGCACGAGCATCCCGTCGGTCGCCTCCATCACGCCGTGGCGCTCGGGCGTCGTCTCGAGGTCGACGCAGTAGCCGTCGCGATGCGTGAAGAGGAGGTTCGAGCAGAGCGCCTGCTTTGCCTCCATCACCGAGTGCAGCGCCCCGTTCAACGTGTCCGAGTCGAGGATGCGGCGCCGGATGTACGGCGCCGGCACTCCGAGCCCGAACCCGAACTTCGCCTCGAGCCCGTTCGCGTTCAGGCCGATCCCGGCGGAGTTCGCGCCGTGCCGGCCGATCTGGCCGGCCTCGACCTGCATCACGATCTTCGGCTTCGGATCCTGCTTGATGCAGAGCATCACGACCGACTCTTTCGTGCCGACGCGCCAGTCCCACGTCTGCCCGCAGTAGACGTGGCCGTCGCCCGAGGCTTCGGGCATGAGCGCGAACGACGTGCAGCCGTCGGTGTCGAACGGGTTGCCGGAGCGAAGCTCGCCGCGGCCGTTCAGCGCGAGGATCTCCTCGAACTCGAAGCCGGAGCTGTCTGCGACGCCGCGCACCTCCTCGAGCGCGTCCGGGTGGAACGGCTCGATCACGGGCACCCATTGCGGCGCGCGCCGCCTGACCTCGTCCCACGCAAGCCCGGACTTGAGCTCGAACTCACCACGGTAGAAGTCGATCGAGACCGCGATCTGCTCGCGCGCCTGCTCGCCGTACTGGCGGCCACGCTCGAGTGGATCTGCAGCGTCGACCTCGACGAGTGGGAACACGTCTGCTACTGTAGCGATTACTACATGTCTGCGCAAGGGATTGTCGCCCGCGCTACATCACGCGAGCTGAGCCCGAAGGAACGGGCCGTCGCCGAGTTCTACGCAGACCACCTCGAAGAAGCCGCGTTTCTTTCCGCTGCAGAGATCGCGGCGCGGCTCGGAACGAGCGACGCAACGGTCGTGCGGGCGGTCAAGGCGCTCGGCTACTCGGGCATTCCCGAGCTCCGTCGCGAGCTGATCGACGGGTTGCGCGCACGCGCGACGCCGGCGGTGCGGCTCGGTCAAAGTCTCGAAGACGCGGGCGAAGATCCCCTCGGCCACGTCATCGACCTCGAGCTTGGGCTGCTCGGGGCGGCCCGCGCGATCCCGCGTGCCGACTTCGACCAGGCTGTCGACATCCTTGTCGCCGCCGACCGCATCGTCGCCTACGGGCTCGGCCCGTCCGGGCCGCTCGTCGAGTACTTCGCCCTTCGTCTCGAGCGCTTCGGCCGGGCCGCAAGGGCGATCACCGAGAGCGGACTGCTGCTCGCAGACGAGCTGCTCGGCGTGCGCCGCGGCGACGTGCTCGTCCTGATCTCCTACGAGCGCCTCGACCGCGCCTCCGAGGTGACACTCCGCCGCGCTAACGACCTTGGGCTTCCGGTCGTGCTGCTGACGGACACGCTCCGCGGCAGGCTCGCCGACCGCATCGACGTCGCGCTGACGACGCCGCGCAGCCGCGGCGGCTCCCTCACGAGCAGCGCTGCGACGGTCGCAATCCTCGAAGCGCTCCTGCTCGCGATCGCCGCGCGAGACCGCAGCCGCTCGCTCGGGGCGCTCGCGGAGTTGAACGAGCTGCGCAAGCAACTGCGTGTCGCGCCGATCCCCGAAGCCCTCCCGTAAGCTCGTTCCAGCTGCGCGGGCTTCCGGCGCAATGACCGACTTCGTCTCCGACAACCACGCTCCCGCACATCCGCGCGTCCTCGACGCGATCGCTGCCGCAAACAGCGGGCATGCCGGCGCGTACGGCGACGACGGCTGGACGCAGCAGCTGGAAGAGGTCTGCTGCGGCCACTTCGGGCCCGACGCAAGGACGTTCCCGGTCTTCAACGGCAGCGGCGCGAACGTTGCGGCTCTCGCTGCACTCGCGACGCGACACGAGGCCGTGGTCTGCACCGACGTCGCGCACATCCACGTCGACGAGTGCGGCGCGCCCGAGCAGCTTGCGGGCGTGAAGCTGCTTACCGTCGCAACCGAGCACGGCAAGCTTACCGCCGACGACGTCGCGCGCTGGGAGCACCGGCGAGGCGACGAGCACGCCGTCCAGCCGCGGGTCGTCTCGATCACGCAGGCGAGCGAGCTCGGCACCGTCTATACGCGTGTGCAAACGCGCGAGATCGCTGATGCGGCGCACGCGCTCGGGATGTACGTGCACGTCGACGGCGCCCGGCTCGCGAACGCCGCCGCGGCGCTCGGCGAGTCGCTGCGCACGTTGACGACCGATGCCGGCGTCGACGTCGTCTCGTTCGGCGGCACGAAGAACGGCCTCGCCTTCGGTGAAGCGGTCGTCTTCTGCGACGGCGAGCTCGCCGAGGGCTTCGCGTACACGCGGAAGCGGCTCGGGCAGCTCGCCTCGAAGCAGCGCTTCATCTCGGCACAGCTGATCGCGCTGCTCGAAGACGACCTATGGCTCGAGAACGCACGCCACGCAAACGAGATGGCGAAACGGTTTGGGTCGCGGCTCGAAGTCGAGGTCGCGCACCCGGTCGAGTCGAACGCCGTCTTCGCGCGGGCCGGCGGGCCTCCGGCCTACGTCTGGGACGCCGGGCGCGGCGTCTGCCGGTTCATGTGCTCCTGGGACACGCTGCCGGAGGACGTCGACGCGTTCGCGAGCCAGGTGCGGTAGCGCTCGACCTCGCCGAAGAACTCCGGCAGCCGGTTGAAGCCGTGGCCCGCGCCGGGAACGACGCGTAGCGCGACCGCGCGGAGCGCGCCGGCGAACGCGAGCGACTGCGGCAGCAGCGGGTCGGCGTCGCCGCAGACGACGTACGCCGGCGGAAAAGCATGCAGGTTCGGCGCGCGGAGCGGGCTGACGAGCGGGTCGGCAGGTTGTCCCGCCTGCCCGAGATAGGCGCGGACGATCAACTCGGTGTCGGATGTGCCCTCGCGCAGCAGTGCGTCGACGTCGTAGATGCCGGAGACGAGTAGGAGCGCAGCCGGACTCACGACGGTGGCCGCCACCGCGGCGAGATTCGCGCCGGCGGATTCTCCGCCGAGCGCGACCGGCAGCCCATACTCGCGCGCCGCCCAGCCCACCGCGAAGACGACGTCCGCGACCGCCGCTGGGAACGGGTTTTCAGGCGCGAGCCGGTAGTCGAGGTTGACGACGAGAAAGCCTGCTTCGGCGACCTGCATCGCGCGCTTGCGGCAGTCGCGTGCGCTGCCCCGGTTCCAGGCGCCGCCGTGCGCGTGCACGTAGACCGCCACCGTCTTGCTGGGCGGCACGTACACGTCCGCGGTCAAACCGTCGCGCAACCGCACGCCGTCGTGCACCGCCGCCATCGCAGGCGCATTGGCGTTGAGCGCCTCGATCTCCGCGCTCCTGCGGTCGCGGGCGGCGACGATGTCGTCGACGGTCCGCCAGCGGCTCAAAGTGTCAATGGGCCCGCTTCGACGAGCAGCGGTGGCACGACGACGCTCTCCATGAAGACGATGTCGCCACGCTCCCGCTCGGCGCCTACGCCGACGATCGCGGCGAGCACTTCGTCGATCCGAAAGGTGAGCCGCACACGCGGGTACCAGGCGACGATGCGTCCGTTCTCGATCCGATAGGTCGCGTCCCGCGTCGTGCCGGTGACGAGCGTCTCCTTCGGATGGAGCACGCGCAGGTAGTCGAGCCGGCTGATCACGAGCCCGTCGCCGCATGCCTCCACGAGCTGCTCCTCGCTCGCGTCGCCGGCCCCGAGCAGCAGGTGCGACGGCGCCGGATCGCCGCCGAAGCGCCAGCCGTCGGGTACACCGTGCCCGGTCGAGACGCCGCCCGTGACGTGCGACCAGGCGACGTTGGAGACGACTCCGGCCACGACGCCGCGCTCGAGCAGCGGCACGCGTTGCTTCGGCGTCCCCTCGGGATCGAACCCGCTCGGCAGGCCGTCGGGGTCGTTGCCGTCGTCGACGAGCGTGACGAGCTGTCCGGCGACGCGTTCGTCCAGCTTGCCTGCCACGGCTGTGCGCCGTTCGTCGAACCCGGCCGCGCCGAGCGACCAGTAGCCGTAGGTGGCGATCAGCGTCAGCGCCGCCTGCGGCCGGAGTACGGCGCGAAACGGGCCGCTGACCGACTCCGCTATGGGGAGCTCGCGCAACTCTTCGCGCAGCACGCTCGCGACGTCGTCGACGCGGATCGCCGCCGAGTCACGGTGCACGCGCCGAACGCTCGCGGTGCGGCCGTCGCGGTCGGCGATCGCCTGCAACGTCGCCTTCGTCAACACCTCGTTCCGGTAGAGCCCGTCACTGTCGGAGACGACGCGCTCGGCAATGTCGTGGCGGATCGAGCCGCCGAGAGCAAAGCCGTCGCCGAGACCTGCGCGGATCTCCTCGAATGCGCGGTAACGGTCGGGTGCGCCTGCTCGCAGCGTCGCCTCCGAAGCGACCGGTCGCGAGGCCACGCCGCCGAGCTGGGCGGTCGCCGGTGCGAGGTCGCGTTTCGGCAGCGACGCGAGCCCGTCCTCGAGCCGGTCCGCGAGCGCCCCGACGAAAGCCGGCTCGAGCGTCTCGAGCATCCCGGACGCGGTGCGGCCGTCGCGTGTGACGCGCGCGCGCACGCGAAGCCGCTCCTCGTCGTGCTGGAAGACGACGCGCGACTCTGCGAATCGAAGGAGACCGACCCGCTCCGCCGACACGTCGAGCCGTGCGCCACGCCCGAGCCGGTCGAGCGCCGCCTCCACGGCGGCTCGCTCGATCGTCACCTGGTCCCCACCTGCACGTTGCGGAAGCGCGCCGGCACCGTGCCGTGCCCGACGTGCGCGACCTGCAGCGGCTCGCCCTTGTTGCACGAGGGCACGCCGTAGACGGAGAATTCGTCTTCGTTGCCGAGCGCATCGCAGCTCGCCCAGAACTCGGGCGTGATGCTCGAGTACGAACAGTTCTTGAGCGGCGCGCCGCGCTTGCCGTTCTTGATCTCCCAGCCGATCTCCGTCGTGAAGCGAAACGACATGCGCTGGTCGTCGACGGAGAAGCCGCGATTCACGTCGAGGAGCACGCCGCCCTTCGTGTCGGCGATCATCTCCTCGAGCGAGGAGTCACCCGGTTCCATGCACAGGTTCGTCATCCGGACGAGCGGCACGCGTTGCCAGCTCTCCGCGCGCGCCGAGCCCGTCGACGGCACGTCGAGTTGACCGCCCGACTCCCGGCCGGCCATGTAGCCGAGGAAGATCCCGTCTCGAACGAGCTGCACGCGCTGCGCGCGCACGCCCTCGTCGTCGTAGCCGAAGCTTCCGAGTGCGCCCGGGATCGTCGCGTCCGCGTAGACGTTGCAGATCGGCGAGCCCCAGCGAAAGCTTCCGCGCCGCTCGGGCGTCGCGTACGTGCCGCCGGCAAGGCTCGCCTCCCAGCCGAGGGCGCGGTCGGCTTCCATCGGATGGCCGCTCGACTCGTGCAGCACCATCGCGAGCTGCACGCCCGTCGCGATCATCGTCGTCATCTCTGCCGGGCACGGCTTCGCCGTCAAGAGCTGGACGGCTTCGTCGGCGACGCGCGCGGCGTTCTCGACGAGGCCGAGCTTCGCGATGTGCTCGTAACCGGCAGTTGCGAACTCGCCGCGCTGTCCCCGGATGTTGCGCGGGATCGAGTTCGGGAACGAGCGCCGCTGCACGTCGTTGCCGTCACCGGCGAGCACGAGCAGACCCGCGCCGCTCTCGGTAATCACCTGTTCGATCAGCGCTCCCTCGGTGTTCGCAAAGATCTTGTCGTCGCGGAAGAAGTCCATCGACGCCTCGACGCGCGTCAGCAGCGGGCCGGCCGATTCCGCCTCGGCTACGACTGCGGCGAGGAGGTCGAGCTTTGTGGAGACGGGGACTCCGAATGGGTCGACCTCGAGCGGGGTCTCCCAGCGGTCCTGCGTCGTGACCGGCTCACCCAGCGGGATCTCGCCGCGGCCGGCCGCGCTTCGCGCCTGCACAACCGCACGCTCGACCGCGTCGGCGATGCCTGCGTCGTCCAGGCGATGCGTGGCGGAGAAGCCCCACTGGCCGCCGACGACGACGCGCAGGCCGAGGCCGATCGACTCCTCGTGGGCGAGCTCGCCCGGGCCACTTCGCTCGGCGAGCACGAGCTCGTGCGTCTTGCGGACGACGCGCACGTCGCCGTAAGCGACGTCGCGCGGAAGCAGGCCGAGAACGGCTTCTGCGACAGCACGCATCAGACGTCTCCGAGCTGCCTGAGTGCGCGTGCGCCGAGGCCGCGATCGATGTGCTTGCGCATCAGCTCGGCTGCGACATCCGGGAGACCTCGCCGGATCGCGAGGACGAGACCCGCGTGCTCCTTTGCGACGCGCACACGGCGCTCAGGCTTCGGTGTGATGTCGAGCGCGAGCCGGCGATAGCGGTCAGCACGGTCCCAGAGCCCGTCGAGCGTCTCGATCAGGAGCTCGTTGTGCGACGCGTGATAGATCGCGGCGTGGAAGCGGCGATGCGTGGCGAGGGTCGCGACGTCGGGGTCGTGGTCGAGCGGCCTCAGTTCTGCGGCAGCCGAGTCGAGGGCTTCGAGGTCGGCATCTGTTCGCCGTTCGGCGGCGAGCCGCGCGGCGAGCGGGTCGAGGGAGAGCCGCAGCTCGAGCAGGTCGCGCGCCTCCTCGGCCGTCAGCGGCGACACGCGCGCGTCGCGATGGGCGCCGAGCTCGACGAGGCCTTCCGACTCGAGCCGCCCGAGCGCCTCGCGGAGCGGCGTCGTGCTGATCCCGAGCTCGCGGGCGAGCATCTCCTGGTTGAGCGTCGAGCCCGGCTCCAGCGCACCGGTCAGAACCAGCTCCCGCACCCGCGCGTAAGCGAGCTCGGCCTTGGTCAGGAACGGAACGGCGGCGGCGCTCGACATCGACACCTGCATCTTACAGCCTATAGGCTACGGCGATGCGAACCAGGTGCCTTGGCCTCGCGGCCGACGACCTTCCGATCACGCTCCGGATCGTCCTCGAGAACGTGCTCGCGGGCGGTGACGCGCGCCAAGCCGAAGCGGTCGCCCGCGCCGAGACCTGCGCGGTCGTCGACCTGCGGCCGAGCCGCATCTTCATGCACGACACGAATGGCGTGCCGCTCCTCGTCGACCTCGCTGCGCTTCGTGACGCGGTGCTCGACGCCGGCGGCGACCCGCGGCGCGTCGACGCTGCGCTCCCGGCCGAGCTCGTGGTCGACCACTCGGTGAACGCGGTCTTCACCGGCCGCCCGGACGCTCTCGAGCGCAACGTCGAGCGCGAGTACGAGCTCAACGCCGAGCGCTACCGCTTCCTGCGCTGGGGCGAGGAGGCGTTCGGGCGCCTCGCGATCGTCCCGCCCGGGAAGGGGATCATGCACCAGGTCAACGTCGAGCATCTCGCGCGTGTCGTGGTGACGACCGGCGGCGTCACGCACTCCGAGCTTTGCCTCGGCACGGACTCGCACACGACGATGGTGAACGGCCTCGGTGTGCTCGGCTGGGGCATCGGGGGCATCGAGGCGGAGGCGGCCCTGCTCGGGGAGCCGGTCGCGATCCAGCTCCCGCGGGTGGTCGGAGTTCGCGTTGACGGCGCGCTGCGCGAGGGCGCGACAGCGACCGACCTTGCGCTGACGATCACGGAGCGCTTGCGCGGCGAGGGCGTCGTCGGCGCGTTCGTCGAGTTCTTCGGCCCCGGGGTGGCCGGGATGCCCGTCGCCGACCGGCTGACGATGGCGAACATGAGCCCCGAGTTCGGATCGACGTGTGCCTTCTTTCCGATCGACGACGCGACGCTCCGTTACTTGAAGCTCACGGGAAGGTCGCCGGCACATGTCGAGCTGGTCGAGGCGCATGCCAGGGCGCAGGGTCTCTTCCACGACCCGGAGCGAACGCTCCGTTACGCCTCGGTCGTCGAGATCGATCTCGCATCGGTCGATCCATCCATCGCGGGCCCGCGCCGCCCGCACGAGCGAATCCCGCTTGCGCGCGTGAAGGAGACGGTTGACGAGGGCAAGGTCGTGATCGCCGCGATCACGTCGTGCACGAACACGTCGAACCCCGCGGTGATGGTTGCGGCGGGGTTGCTCGCGCGGAACGCCGTCGAGCGCGGGCTCGCCTCTCGTCCCTGGGTGAAGACGAGCCTGTCGCCGGGCTCGCGCGTCGTCACCGACTACCTCGATCGCGCCGGCCTCACGCGGTATCTGGACGCGCTCGGCTTCCACCTCGCGGGCTACGGCTGCATGACGTGCATCGGCGCTTCGGGCCCGCTGCCGCAGCCGGTCGACTCGCACGCCGTCGCGGTCCTCTCGGGCAACCGCAACTTCGACGGCCGCATCCACCCGGACGTGAGCTCGGCCTACCTCGCCTCGCCGCCCCTCGTCGTCGCCTACGCCCTCGCCGGTCGCATCGACGTCGACCTTGTCGAGGAACCGCTGCAGGCCGACGTCTTCCTGCGCGACATCTGGCCCTCGGCCGCCGAGATCGAGGCGACCGTCGAGCGGACGCTCGGGCGGGACCTCTTCGAGCACGCGTACGCAGACGTGTTCGCCGGCGATCCGCGCTGGCAGGCGCTCGCACCGCCTCCGGGAGCGGCGTTTGCGTGGGACGACTCGTCGACGTACCTGCGACGCCCGCCGTACTTCGACGGACTGGCGCCCGAGCCGCCGCCGCTCGCGGACATCGCAGGGGCCAGGGTGCTCGTCAAGCTCGGCGACGGCGTTTCGACCGACCACATCTCGCCTGCCGGCGCGATCCCGCCCGACAGCGTCGCGGGCCGCTACCTGCTCGAACGAGGCGTCGAGCCGCGCGCGCTCGACACGTACGCGTCGCGACGCGGCAACCACGAGGTGATGACGCGCGGCGCCTTCGCGAACCTCCGTCTGCGGAACGAGTTGCTCGACGGCGTCGAGGGCGGCCTCACGCGCGACTACACCCGCGGCGGCGAGATCGACTCGATCTTCGCCACGGCAGCGAGCTACCGGGCGGCCGATACCCCGCAGCTCGTGCTCGCCGGCGATTCGTACGGCGCCGGCTCATCGCGCGACTGGGCGGCGAAGGCGCCGGCCCTGCTCGGCGTTCGAGCGGTGCTCGCGCGTTCCTTCGAACGCATCCACCGGGCGAACCTCGTCGCGATGGGCGTCCTGCCACTCGAGCTGCCGCCGGACGACCTCGGCCTGACGGGCGAGGAGATCTTCGACATCCGCGCGATCGGCGATGGGGGGGCGACGGTGACCGCCGGCGCTGCGAGCTTCCGCGTCCGCGTACGCCTCGACACGGCGCGCGAGGCGCTCGTCTATCGCCACGGCGGCGTGCTGCCGCTCGTGGCCCGGACGTTGCTCGCCGGATGACCGGATCGCTGCTCCTGCGGAACGCCCGCCTCTGGCCGGACGGGAGACGAGGATCCGTGCTCGTCGACGGTGGCCGGATCGTCGCGCTCGAAGACGGCCCCGCCGAACGGGACCTCGACCTCGGCGGGGCGATGCTCCTCCCGGGCTTCATCGACACGCACACCCATCTCGGCTGGGCCGGTGAGGCGCTCTGGCAGGTCCGTTGGGCGGCGGCCGACCACCGCGAAGCCGCCCTCGAGGCCGTGCGTGCGGCTGCGGCGAGGATCGATCCGGGGTTCTGGCTCCTCGGCGGCGGCTGGTCGCGCGGCCGCCTTCGCGACGCGGAGCTGCCAACCCTCCAGGAGCTCGATGCGGCGTGCGGCGACGCACCGGCGTTCCTTGTTTGCGACGACGGCTCGCTCGGGGTCGTGAACACGCGCGCGATGGCCCTGATGAGGCTCGATGTCGTCGGCGACCCGATCGGCGGCCGGATCGACCCCGACGCCGGACTGCTTCACGATGCAGCGACCCGGGCGATGGCGACTCACGACGTCGTGCCCGAGGTCGATCGCCACCGGCGGTGGGGCGAGTTGCGGGCGGCGCTCCGAGAGCTTCCCGGCCTCGGGATCACGGAGGTGCATGACATCGCCACGTACCCGAGCGAGCCGGAGTCGCCGCTCGTACGCTGGGAGCGGAGCTACACGGACGCGACGCTGTACGACGAAACCGACCTCCCGGCGCGTGTTTCGGTGCGGCCGTCGCTCCATCGCCGCCACGAGTTCCTCAACGAGCGCCCCTCGCGTGTCGAAGGACTGAAGCTCTTCGCCGGCGTCACGTACCGCTACCCCGGCCGTGCGACCGCGGCTGCCTGGATCCGCGAGGCGCACGACGCGGGCGTGCCGGTATCCGTGCACTCGCTCGACGATGCAGTGTGCGCGGAGACGCTCGATCTCTTCGAGCCCCTCGCGCCGGGTGGCCCGAGACACCGGATCGTGCACGCCCGTTCGCTTCGGCGCGCCGACATCCACCGCGTCGCCCGGCTCGGCCTCGTCGTCGAAGCGCAGCCGTGGGACACGCTCGAGGACCCGCGAAACACCGGCGATCCGGAGGCTGTCGACCTGCCGCTCCGTTCGCTGCTCGACGCAGGCGCCCATGTCGCGCTCGGCTCGGACTGGCGCGACGACAACCTCGTTCCGCTCGACCCGCTCGCCGAGATCCGCGCAGCGGTCGAGCGCGACGCCGAGGCGATCACGGTCGCCGAGGCGGTCGACTGCTACACACGCGGCGGCGCCTACGCGGGCGGAAACGAGACTCGGCGCGGCGCGATCCGCGCGGGCTTCGAGGCCGACCTAGTCGCTATCGCCGCCGACCCCGACTGCCTGCTCGACGGTCAGGTCCGCCTGACTGTCTGTGGCGGCCGGGTCACGTTCGCGGCCTGAGTCGCGTCACCAGAAATTCACGCTGGACATGTGGCGAAGGTTCGTTTATAACCTTCGCCACAAGTAACCACCGTTTCATCGAGGGGGAACCGACCTTGACCTGGGGCACTACCGGACTTGCCGCATCGACCCTTCTGGCCTCGGCAGTGGAGTTCGTCGAGGCATTCACGATCGTGCTCGCCATGGGCCTGACCCGCGGCTGGCGCTCGACCATCGCCGGCACCGTGAGCGCGCTCGTGCTGCTGGCGGGCGTCGCCGCCTTCTCCGGCTACGCTCTGATCAACTGGTTCCCGAAGAGCGCGCTCCAGTTCGTCGTCGGCAGCTTGCTCCTCGTCTTCGGCCTCCAGTGGCTGCGCAAGGCGATCCTCCGCTCCTCCGGGCTCAAGTCGCTGCACGACGAGGAGGAGACGTTCCGCGAGGAGACCGAGGCCGCGCGCCGCGCCGGCGCCGAGACGAAGGCGGGGCTCGACTGGTTCGGCTTCGTCGTCAGCTTCAAGGGCGTCTTCCTCGAGGGGCTCGAGGTGATCTTCATCGTGATCACCTTCGGCCTCAACGCGCACTCGATGCCGACCGCGATCGCGGGGGCATCGGCCGGCGGCGCGATCGTGCTCGTGGCCGGATTCGCGCTGCACAAGCCGCTCTCCCGCGTGCCCGAGAACACGATCAAGTTCGCGGTCGGCTTGCTGCTCTCGACGTTCGGCACGTTCTGGGCGATCGAAGGGCTCGGCGTCTTCAAGCACGGCAGCTCGAGCGTCGAGTGGCCCGGCGGCGACGTGACGCTGCTCGCCGTCCTCGCGGCGTGGATCGCATTCTCGGTGCTCGCGATCCGCATCCTCACCCCGTACGGCAAGGGGAAGGTCGTGTCGCGGCCGCTCGTCCCGGAGGAGGTCGCGTAGTGAAATTCATCGTCGGCTTCGGCCGCTTCTGGTGGGATTTCATCGTCGGGGAGGACTGGAAGATCGCGGCCGGCGTCGCTGCTGTACTCGCGGCCGGCGCCGTGCTCGTCGCGGAGACGAAGCTCTCCGACACGGCGATCTCGCTGCTCGCAGGCCTTGGGATTCTCCTCGTCGTCACCATGAGCATCATCGGCGGCGCCGTCGGAGCGGCGCGACACAGGTAACGACGCGATGGCACCGCAGCGCTTCCTCCAGCTCGTCTACCGGATGCCTGCGAAACCGACTGCGGGTCGCGTCGCCGTGTGGCGCAGCCTGAAGAAGGCCGGCGCTGTCTACCTGCAGGACTCCGTCTGCGTCCTGCCCGATACCGACGAGCTGCGCGCGGAGCTCGACAGCGTGCTCGCGCGCATCGACGAGGGCAACGGGACGTATCACCTCCTTCCGCTCGGCGAGCTCACGCCCGAGGAGGAGCAGAAGGTGATCCAGCTCTTCGTCGACCAGACCGCGAAGCACTACGCGGAGATCGTCGAGAACTGCGAGGTCGACTTCGTGAAGGAAATCGAGTTCGAGCACTTCCGCCGCAACTACAGCTACGAGGAGGCGGAAGAGATCCGGATGGAGTTCGAAAAGATCTGCACCTGGTTCGACCAGGCGCAGGAGCGGGACTGGTTCGGGGCCCCCAACGCCCAGGAAGCCCGCGATTGGCTTCGGCGCTGCGAGACGCTGCTCGAGGAGTTCGAGGCGAAGGTCTTCGAGCTGCACGGCGGCGACGAGCATGCCGAGGTGCCGGCGAAAGGAGCGCAGCTGCATGCGCTCCCTGGCACCGGACCGGCAGAGGTGGAATCCGCATGACAACAAGGAGGATGGTGTCGTGAAGAAGTGGTTGGTGGCCCCGGCCGTGCTCGCCGCTCTCGCGGCAGTCGCGTCCGCGGGTGCCACAAGCGGAACGAGCACGCAGGCTGCGGCGAAGAAGTTCGATCCGACGTGTGGAGCTGCGCGCACCGCCACACGCACGGTCAACGGCACGCTCGGGTCTGTGACGCTCCACGGGACGCCGACGCGCGTCGTCGCGCTCGAGTTCTCGTTCGTCGACGACCTTGTTCAGGTCGGCGTCAAGCCTGTCGGCGTCGCCGACGACAACAATTCATCCGAGATCATCGCCCCGGTTCGGGCGAAGCTCGGCCAATACACGTCGGTCGGGCTTCGGTCGGCACCGAACCTCGAAACGATTGCATCGCTGCACCCGGACCTGATCATCGCCGATCCGTCACGCGACGCGAACATCTACAACCAGCTGCAGCAGATTGCGCCGACGATCGCACTCGACAGCCTCAAGGAGGCGTATCTGCCGAACCTGCACGCGGCAATCGTCATCGGGCAGGCAGTGAACAAGTGCGGCGCGATGGTTCGCCGCGTCGAGCAGGACAAGATGATCATCGCCCGGATGAAGGCCGCCGTGACGAAGGCGACGAACGGCAAAGGCGAGACGCGCAAGGCGATGTTCGTGGTCGACACGAACAAGATCTGGAATGTCCACTCGAACCTCGCCTACACGCCTAGCCTGCTTCAGGCAATCGGGATCCCGGACGCGAACATCCTGCCGACGAACTCGACGAACCTGGGCAACCCGTACATCGTGATGTCCGAGGAGGATCTCCTCAACAACAACCCGGACATCATCTTCCACGCGGACACGCCGCCTGGGCCCCTCTACAGCGTCTGGGCGCAGGACCAGCTCTTCCCGACGCTGAACGCTGTGAAGAACCACCAGGTCTATTCGGTCAACGTCAACCTCTGGTCGAAGGCACGCGGGCTCCAGGCGGGTGAGCTCATCTGCCAGCAGGCCGTCCACCTGCTCTACCACAAGTTCGTCTCGATCGCGTTGCCGAACATCAGCACCTAGGTGTGAGGTGACGGCAGTCCCGGCATCCGGCGCGGGCGCGGCTTCGGCCGCGCTCGCGCGGCGCCTCAGAGGCCCGATCGCCTTCGTGGTGTTCACCGCGCTCGCGATCGGCGGGTTCATCTGGAGCGTCTCGATCGGGCCCGAGCAGATCGGCTTCGGAGCGCTCGTGAGGGGCACCTTCGCGCAGGGCCACAACACGCAGCAGCTGATCGTGCACCTGATTCGTTTGCCGCGGGCGTTGCTCGCGGTGCTCGCGGGTGCGACGCTCGCTCTCTCGGGCGCGATCATGCAGTCGGTGACGCGGAACCCGCTCGGCGCGCCCGACGTGCTCGGCGTCACGAGCGGCTCCGCCGTCACGGTCGCGCTCGCCACCACGATCGTGCCGAGCCTCGGGGGCATCAACCAGCTGTTCCTGTCATTCGGCGGTGGCGGCATCGCGGCGCTGATGGTCTTCGGGATCGCTCGCTACGGACGCGGTGGCCTGTCCCCGGTGCGGCTCGCGCTCGCCGGAGTGACGATCTCGCTCTTGTTGTACGCGGTGATGCAGGGCGTCTTGATCGCGTTCACGCAGAACGCCGACCTCTTCTTCTTCTGGCTTGTCGGCGGAGTCACGTACGCGCGCTGGGCCGACATCCACACGGCGTACCCGTGGATGGTCGCCGGGATCGTGCTCGCGATGCTGCTTGCGCGTCCGCTGAACATCCTCGCGCTCGGAGACGACGTCGCGCGGGGTCTCGGTCAGAACGTCGGGCGCATCCGCTTCGTCTCGCTCGTCTGTGTCGTGCTGCTCGCCGGTGCAGCCGTCGGAGTCGCCGGCCCCGTCGCGTTCCTGGCGCTGATCGTGCCGAACATCGTCCGCCGGATCGTCGGCCAGAACCATTTCGCCGTTTTGCCGGTATCCGCAGTCGCCGGGGCTGCGCTGCTGCTCTACGCCGACATCCTCGCGCGGCACCTCACCTCGCATACCGAGGTCCCCGCCGGCGTCGTCGTTGCGCCGATCGGCGCGACGCTCTTCATCCTGCTGGCGCGAAGGGAGAAGATCGCCGGATGACGGCTACTCCCGTCGCCGCCCCCGGGGTCGCCGTCCGCGTGCACGCACGGCGCCCCGCCGTCGTGATCGTGACGCTGTCCGGGCTCTGCCTGCTCACCGCGTTCCTGACGCTCGGCGTCGGCGCGGTCCGTGTGCTCGAGCCGCATGCGATCGAGGCGCTCTTCGGGCACGGCACAGCAGACCAGATCCGGACGATCCGCACCTACGAGCTGCCACGCGTGCTGATCGCGATCCTCGTCGGCAGCGCGCTCGCGATCTCCGGCGGCGTGATCCAGGGCGTAACGCGCAATCCACTCGCGGCGCCCGACATCATCGGCGTCGTCAAGGGCGCTGCCCTCGGCACGGTCTTTCTGCTCTGGGCTTATCCGCTCGCCGCGGTCTCGTATCTTCCCGTCGCCGCGTTCGCGGGCGGCATCATCGCGATGGTGATCGTCTACCTCGCTGCCTACAAGAACGGCGGCACGACGCCGGTCCGCCTGGCGCTCGTGGGAATCGCGGTCAGCGCGCTCTGCGAGTCGATCATCCGCTACGTGCTGCTCGTCCAGGCGAATGGAATCGGGCACGCGCTCGTCTGGTTGACGGGCTCGCTCGCGGCGATCGACATGAACGCCGTCTACCAGATCCTGCCCTGGATCGCCGTCATCCTGCCACTGCTCGTTTTCTACGCCCACAAGCTCGACGTGCTCGGGCTCGGCGACGACATGGCGAGCGGCCTCGGGCTCTCGGTCGAGCGCACCCGCCGCATCGCCCTCGCTCTGGCCGTCCTGCTCGCCAGCGCCTGCGTTGCCGTCGCCGGCTCGCTGCTCTTCATCGGCCTGATCGCGCCTCACATGGCGCGGCGGCTCGTCGGCTCGCGTCACGCCGTCCTGCTGCCGACGGCCGCGCTCCTCGGCTCGCTGATGCTGCTCGTCGCCGACGCGATCGGACGTGGCGCGGATCCTCCGATCGAGCTTCCCGCCGGGATGGTCACCGCTGTTATCGGCGCTCCATACTTCGTCTACCTCCTCACCCGGTCGCTCTAGCGAAGGAGCAGTGAATGCGCCTCTCCGCTTCCAACCTCGCCCTCCAGTACGACGAACTCGTCGTCGCCACCGATCTCTCGATCGACGTGCCCGACGGACAGATCAGCGCCCTGATCGGCCCAAACGGCTCCGGCAAGTCGACGCTCCTCCGCGCGCTCGCCCGGCTGCTGCGGCCGAAAGGCGGTGAGGTGGTCCTCGACGGCAAGGCGATCAGCTCGTACACGACGAAGGAGGTCGCTCGACGGCTCGCGATCCTGCCGCAGGTGCTGATCTCTCCCGAGTCGATCACCGTCGAGGAGCTCGTCGCCTACGGCCGTTTCCCGCAGCGGCGGTCGATCGGCGGTATGCGCGCCGAGGACCGCGAAGCGATCAACTGGGCTCTCGAGGTGACGGCGACGTCAGATCTGCGCGACCGTCCGGTCGACCACCTCTCCGGCGGTCAGCGGCAACGCGTGTGGATCGCGCTCGTGCTCGCGCAGGGAACCGACCTGATCCTGCTCGACGAGCCGACGACGTTCCTCGACATCGCGTATCAGCTCGAAGTGCTCGAGCTGCTCAAACACCTGCACGCGACGGAAGGCAAGACGATCGTCATGGTGCTGCACGACATCAACATGGCATGTGAGTATTCGCAGCGGCTGTTCGCGCTGCGGAACGGCAAGCTGGTCGCACAGGGCGACCCGAGGGACGTGCTGAGTGCGAGCCTGATCCGCGAGGTCTTCGGGATCGACGCGCACATCCTCGAGCACCCGACGTCGGGCGTTCCGATGTGCATTCCGATCGCGGCGCCGCACTCGAGACCCGCCGAGCAGGCGCCGGCAGTCGTGCCTGTGGGATCGTGACGATCTCGAGCTCACCGACGGCGGCGCTGCCGCAGAAGCGCTACGCGCAGGGCGAAGCAGGTCCTCTCACAGGCGTTCGCGTGCTCGACCTGACTCGGCTCGTCTCGGGCGCACAGCTCGGCGTGCTACTCGGCGACCTCGGCGCCGATGTGATCAAGGTCGAGCGGCCGGGTGCCGGCGACCCGTTCCGGCATTCCGGCGGCTCGGATGCGCACTGGCGGACCTACGCGCGCAACAAGCGCAGCATCACGCTCGACTTCGCGCACGAGCGGGGTCGCGAGATCCTGCTCTCGCTCGCCGAAGGCGCAGACATGCTCGTCGAGAACTTCGCGCCGCGCGTGCTCGAGCGGCTCGTCGGCGGACCGGAGGCGCTCCTCGAGCGCAACCCGAAACTGGTCGTCGTCCGCATCTCCGGTTGGGGACAGACCGGGCCGCGCGCGACGAACCCCGGCTTCGGGACGCTCGCCGAGGCGTTCGCGGGCTTCACGTTCCTGAACGGGCCGAAGGGCGGCCCGCCGCATCCGGCTCCGCTCTCGCTCGCCGACACCGTCGCGGGCACTTACGCAGCGATGGCCGCGCTCGCGGCATTGTGGGAGGTTCGCGTCAACGGCGGCGAAGGTCAGGTGGTCGACGTCTCCCTCTTCGAGCCGCTCTTCTCGATCATGGGCGCCGATGCGACCGTCTATGCGCACGACGGTCGGCGCCGCACGCGTGGCGACTCGCCGGGCATCTCGTCGGTGCGCGGCGTCTTCGAGACGGCCGACGGTCACTGGGTTGCGGTCTCGGCGGCGACCGATGAGACCGCTCTTCGTTTCTTCACGGCGCTCGGGCGGCTCGACCTGCTCGACGACGAGCGCTTTGCGACGGCGACGGCGCGTCACGAGAACCGCGCAGCGCTCGGCGTGGCGCTCGCCGAGGAGTTCGCCGCGCGCACGCGCGACGAGATGATGGAGCTCGCCGAGCAGCACCGGCTCACGGTCGGCCCGGTCTACGACATCGTCGACATCCTCGAAGACGAGCACTACCGGGCACGCGAGAGCGTTGTGCAGATGGAGGACGGGACGGTGCTGACGAACGTCGTGCCCCGGCTGTCGCGCACGCCGGGCGCGATTCGGCTCCGTGCCCCGAAGCTCGGAGAGCACAACGCCGAGGTCTACGCGGAGCTCGGCCTCGACGCGGCCGAGCTCGCCCGCGAGGGCGTCGTTTGACCCGACTGCCACGCTGGCGCTCGCTGCTCTACGTCCCGGCTACTGCCGACCGGTTCGTCGAGAAGGCGCATACGCGCGGAGCCGACGCGATCATCCTCGACCTCGAGGACGCGGTCGCACCGTCGGAGAAAGAGCGTGCACGCAGCCACGTTGCCGAGGCGGCGAAGGTCGTCGGCCAGGACGGCGCCGACGTCCTCGTGCGGATCAACCGGCCGTGGCGGCTTGCGGTGCGCGACATCGAGGAGGCGGTCGGACCGGACGTCTGCGCGCTTTTCCTGCCGAAGGTCGACTCGGCCGAGCACGTCCGCGCGATCGCCGATGTCGTCGCCGACGTCGAGACCGAGCGCGGGCTCGCGCTCGGCCACACCGCGTTCGTCGCGCGCATCGAAACCGCCAAGGGAGTGCTCGTCGCGGCTGAGATCGCGTCCGCGCATCCGCGCATCGTCGGCGTCGGCCTCGGCTCGTCCGACTACACGCTCGAGACCGGCATGGCTGCGGGCGACGACGGCAACGTGATCGCGAGCTTCCACGTCGTGAACGCCGCCGTCGCGGCGGGCGTGTTGCCGCTTGGGCTCGTCTCGACGATTGCCCAGCTCGCCGACCCCGACGCATTCCGCGGCGAGGCCGTGCGGTCGCGCGCGCTCGGCCTGCGCGGCTCGCCGTGCATCCACCCGAATCAGGTGCCGATTCTGAACGAGGTCTTCACGCCGACCGAGGCGGAGCTCGAGCGGGCACGGCGCGTGGTTGCCGAGTACGAGGCGGCGATCGCAGCCGGCCAGGGCGCGATCACCGTCGACGGCGAGTTCGTCGACAAGCCCTACTACGACCAGGCGCGTAGGCTGCTCGCGTGATCGATCTCCAGCAAGCCGCAAAGGACCATCTCTGGCTCCACTTCGCGCGCATGAGCGCGTACAAGGACGCGGACGTGCCGATCATCGTGCGCGGCGACGGGTGCTACCTCGAGGACTCGAACGGCAAGCGATACCTCGACGGCCTCGCCGGTCTCTTCGCGGTGCAGATCGGCTACTCGTACGGCGACGAGGTCGGCCGCGCGGCGCACGAGCAGATGCGCGAGCTGCCGTTCTACACGAACTGGTCGTACGCTCATCCGCGCGCGATCGAGCTCGCGGCCGAGCTCGCATCGCTTGCGCCCGGCGATCTCAACCGCGTCTTCTTCGTCAACGGCGGCTCCGAGGCGGTCGAGTCGGCCTGGAAGCTCGCGCGCCAGTATCACTCCTCGCGCGGCGAGCGCCGCTGGAAGGCGGTCGGACGGCGCGTCGCGTACCACGGAACAACGCTCGGCGCGCTCTCGATCAACGGCATCGCCGCCCTGCGGGCGCCGTTCGAGCCGCTCGTTCCCGACGCGATCCACGTGCGCAACACGAATCGCTACCACCGGCCCCCCGACGAGAGCGAGGCTGAGTTCGTCGCGTTCCTGCTCGACGATCTCGAGAGCGCGATCGAGCAGGCGGGGCCCGAGACGGTGGCGATGGTGATCATGGAGCCGGTGCAGAACGCCGGTGGCGCCTACACGCCGCCTGAGGGGTACTTCGCGGGCGTCCGCGAGATCTGCGATCGCTTCGGAATCCTGCTTTGCGCCGACGAGGTGATCACGGGCTTCGGCAGGCTCGGCCACTGGTTCGGCTCCGAGCGCTATGACATCCAGCCCGACCTGATCACCTGCGCGAAGGGGATGTCGTCGGCGTACGCGGCAATCGGGGCGGTGATCGCGAGCGACCGGGTGATCGAGCCGTTCCTCGACGGGAGCGCGATGTACTCGCACGGGATCACTTTCGGCGGCCATCCGGTGCAGGCGGCGATCGCACTGAAGAACCTCGAGATCATGAAGCGCGAGCGCGTGGTCGAAAACGTGCGCGAGAACGAGTCGCGCGTGCGCGAGATCCTCGCGACGCTGCTCGACCTGCCGATCGTGGGTGACCTCCGCGGTTGCGGCTACTTCTGGGCCATCGAGCTCGTCAAGAACCGCGAGACGCGCGAGAGCTTCACCGAGGAGGAGTCGGAAACGTTGCTTCGCGGCTTCCTGTCGGGGCGCTTGTTCGAGCGCGGGCTGATCTGCCGCTCCGACGACCGCGGCGACCCGGTCGTGCAGATCTCGCCGCCGCTCGTCGCCGGAGTCGCGGAGTTCGAGGAAATCGTCCGGATTCTCGGCGATGTGTTCACCGAAGCCTGGGAGCAGATCGTCTAGAGAAAACCGATCGCCGGTCGCGCCCCGTAGTGGCACACGACAAACAGTCTTCAGCTTCGGGGGTGAGGAAATGGGATCGGTGTCTTGGCGCATGCTTCTCGCATGCAGCGTGATCGCGACTGCCACTTCGCTCGTGCTGGCCGCGGCCGGCGCGACATCGGGAACTCTCGTCGCGTACAACGTCTATCCACTCGTCTCCGACAGCGCGGCCGTTTCGGCGCCGCTCGGCGATGCGTCGCTCGTCAACGGCTGGGGGCTCAGCGCGAGCGCGACGTCGCCCTGGTGGGCCTCGGACAACAAGACGAACAGCTCGACGCTCTACAGCGGCGTCGGCTCGAAGACCGCGCTGACCGTCACCGTGCCGGGCGGACCGACAGGGATGGTTGCGAACACGAGCACCACCGACTTCGCCGTCAGCCAGAACGGCGTCAGCGGGGCGTCGCGGTTCCTCTTCGCGAACGAAGCGGGACAGATCCTCGGGTGGACGCCGACCGTGAACGGCACGGCCGCGATCGTCGCCGTCGACAACTCGGCAGGGCACGCCGAGTACACCGGTCTCGCGACGACGAACGACCGTCTCTACGCAGCCGATTTCCATAATGGCCGCGTCGACGCCTACGACGCCGGGTTCAAGCCGGTGTCGCTCGCCTTCAGCGATCCGAAGCTCCCGAAGGGCTGGGCGCCGTTCGGGATCCAGGCGCTCGGCAACAACCTGTTCGTCACCTACGCCGAACAGGACAAGGCGAAGGCGGACAGCGTCCCGGGCGGCGGGCTCGGCTACGTCGACGAGTTCACGCCGGACGGCGCACTCGTGACCCGGGTCGCCTCGAAGGGCAACGCTCACGCTCCGCTCAATACCCCCTGGGGCCTCGCCCTCGCACCGTCGAACTTCGGCGCCTTCAGCGGCGACCTCCTGGTCGGGAACTTCGGCAACGGGCGCATCAGCGCCTATCAGCAGCTCGCGAGCGGCAAGTGGGTCTACAAGGGCCAGCTTCGGGTCGCAGGCGGCACGCCGATCACGATCGACGGGCTGTGGGCGCTCGGCTTCGGCAACGGCGCGTCCTCCGGGCCGACGAACAGCCTCTACTTCCTCGCTGGGCCGTCCGGCGAGACGCACGGCCTCTTCGGCTTCATCGCGACCGGTTAGCCGTTCTCGGGACCGGCCGGCCCATTGACATGGGTGGGCAGTTTGTTCGATGCTGTCCATCCATGCGGCTTGCCGTCACCGCGTCCATCCTCCTTGCGCTGCTCTTTGTTCCAAGTTCGCTCGCCCGCGAACGGAGCGATGCCTCGCTGACGGAAGCAGGGCTCGAACAGAAGTAGCCGGTTGATCGCGGCTCGTGCGGAGCCGCGTCCGCGATCGAACATTCATCACGACAAGGGGAGGGTCTGGGCATGAATAGGACACGGGTCGCGGCGCTGATCGTGGCGCTCACAGGAGTTGGAGGCTTGTTCGCCTTCGCCGTCACGACGTCGACGCCGTCGCGGCATGCCGCGCCTCGCGCCTTGTGGCCCGCCGAACACGCGTCCGGAACTGTCGAGCTCACGGGAGAGGTCCCGCTCGAGGTGGGCGGCAGCAAGGCGCCGTTCCTGCGGCCCGCACCCGCCTCCGCGAAGATGTCGCTGAACTTCGGCCTTCCGATCCCCAACGCGAAGACGCTCGACAACCTGATCGCGCTCGAGGGACGTACCCACGTCTACCTGAGCAGGTCGGAGCTCTACGCGCGGTTCTCGCCGGCGCCCGCGCAGGTCTCCGCGCTCGAGCACTGGCTCTCGTCGAGCGGATTTCGCATCACGCACGTCGGCCTCGACCGTCTTGCGGTGACCGCGACAGCGACCACCGCACAGGTCGAACGTGCCCTCCACGTCAAGATCAACGATTACATCAGCCCTGGGCTCACGTACGACGGCGTCAAGGTAAAGCCGTTCGTCTTCTACTCGAATACGACCGATCCGATCCTGCCGACCAATCTCGGCCTGCAGACGATCAGCGGTCTCAGCAACGTCGACCGCTTCTTCACCGACGCGCAGATTTCGAAGGCGAACGACAAGGGGACGCTGAAAAGCACTTCGCGTCACGTGATCCCCGCGGGCGCGGACTGCGGCGACGACGAGGGCGACGACAACCCGATCAGCCCGCTCTGCGTCGACGTGCGTTCCGGCGGCTATTTCCCGACGGACGTCCGGTCGATGTACGACGTTTCCGGTCACGGCTTCGACGGAACCGGGCAGACGCTCGGCTTCACGCTGTGGGGCGCCGGCGAGACGCAGCCCGCGATGACGCGGTTCGCCGCGACAACCGGCGACCAGCTGATCACCGTGATACCGCCCTGCGTCGCGACCAACAACAGTCCGACGACGCCGAGCGCTTGCACCCAGCAGCAGGTCGGCGCCGATCAGCTGATGACGATCCTCGAGAACGGCAACACGAACGACAACTTCGGCAGCAACGTCGAGACGGCGCTCGACATCGAGCAGGCGCATGGCATCGCAACGCATGCCGGCATGAAGTACTACGACGCCGACTGCTCGACGACGACGATCCCCGGCGGCGGCCTTGCGAACGGCAGCAGCTGCAACGGCAGCGACGTCGGCCTCGAGGACGCAGTCGAAGACGCGGCCAACGACCCGACGCTTCATTCCGTGTCGAACAGCTGGGGCTACGGTGGCGACGCTGAGTGGGGCGCAACCGATCCCTTCGCCGTGGCGGTCGAGAACAGCCTCCAGATCGCGGCTGCCGCCGGAACAACGTTCTACTTCTCGACCGGCGACAACGGCACCTACCAATCCGGCTTCCCGACCGACAGTCCGTACGTCGTCTCGGTCGGCGGCACGACCCTCTTCTCGACCACGGCCAGCACGGCGGGCAACCCGACGCCGGCTGCGCTCAGCACCGAGGACACCTGGGCTGCCGGCGGCAGCTGGTGCTCGAACATCTTCGCGCGGCCGTCCTGGCAGTCGGGTGCAGGCGTGGCTGCAAGCGCGTCGTGCCCGGGACGCGCGGGTCCCGACATCTCGGCGGTCGCGGATACGAACTCATCCGTGTTGTTCGTGTCGACCAGAAGCACGACAAGCGTCCAGAGTGGCGGCGTCGGCGGCACGAGCGTGGCTGCACCGGAGCTCAATGGTCTCGAAGCCGTGACCGAGAACTTCCTCGCCGCCCAGAGCTATCCGGGCGTGAGGCCGCAGATCGGCTTCGAGGCGCCGGTGATGTACCAGCTCGGGAACAGCCCGAACTCCTCGAGCTACTTCCGGGACGTCCTGTGCGGGAACACGGCGAGCCCGTCGTCCGGGCCGGACGGTGACGCGGCGCAGCCCGGCTGGGACCAGGCGACCGGTTGGGGAGCGCCCGACTGGCTCAACTACGCGACCGGCTACGCGATCGCACTTGGTGCGACGAACTTGACTGCGCCGAGCTCGCTCTCGCCGAACTACAGCTGGAACTGCGCCAAGACACCGAGCAACTCGTCTGAGCGTGGCCTCTCGTTCCCGTCCGCCTCGGTCGGCTATGCGGTCGGTGCGGCGTCGGGCGGTACGCCGTGGCCCGCGAAATTCCTTCCCGGCGGCTCCTGGGGCGCTGTGAACACGTTCTTCAAGACGACGGACGGCGGCGCCACCTGGGTTCCGTCGAACAGCGACATGCTCGCGATCGCGTGCACGAGCACGACCTCGTGCGTCGAGGTCGGCGACGGTGGCGTGATCAAGACGACAGGAGACGGCGGCGCCACGTGGTCGGCCGTCGCAAGCCCGACGAGCAAAGCGCTGACGCAGGTCACGTGTCCGAGTAGCAGCGTTTGCTACGCGGCCGGCGACCGCGGCATCGTGATCAAGTCGGCGGACGGCGGGCAGACCTGGTCGTACGTCGGAGCCACAAGCAGCGCAACGTTGGGTTCGCCCGGCGGCAACCCCGACGGGAATCCGATCTACGGCCTCACGTGTCCGAACACGTCGACGTGCTACACGACCGACGTCTACGCGCACATCCTCAAGACGACGAACAGCGGCGACAGCTGGACTTGGCAGAAGACGCCGGTCACGACGCCCGGCATCAACGTCCCAGGCTCCGGCGGTCCAAATCCGTTCGCCGGCCTCTTCGGTGCGTCGTGCGTGGATGCGAACACCTGTGTTGCCGTCGGCGGCTTCCCGCCGACCGGCACCGACCCGCCGATCGTCGTCACGAACGACGGCGGTGCCACGTGGACGCTCGACACGAGCAACGCCGGCAGCGGTGACTTTCTGAACGGCGTGTCGTGCCTCGCCGGCACGCACACCTGCTACGCAGTCGGCCGCGGCGGAGCCATCGTCGAGACGACCGACCTCACGACGTGGTCGAAGATGGTCAGCAACACCACGAACTCGCTCAGCGGGATCGAGTGTCAGACCACGAACTCGTGTATCGCCACGGGACAAGGCGGAACGGTTGACGTCCTGAGCGGCGGGACGTGGACGCCCACGACCGGTAACGGCGGCGGCGTCTACCTCGCGAGCATCGCCTGCCCTGCCGGCTCGACCTGCTACATCGCCGGCAAGCAGGGCGTCACACTCGGCACCACGAACCTGACGAGCTGGACGCAGCAGGCCGGCGGTGGGACGACGCAGCAGATGAACGCCGTCTCCTGCCCGTCGGTCGGCACCTGCTTCGCGGTCGGGAACGCCGCGAGCGGCGTGCAAGGCGTGATTCTCGCGACGACGAACGGCGGCCAGACCTGGCTGCCGCAGACGAGCAACTCGACGAGCAGTCTCACAGGCGTCTCGTGCTCGTCCGCGACGACCTGCGTCGCGGTCGGCGCCGCCGGAACCGCTCGGTTCACGACCGACGGCTCGACGTGGCAGACGGGCACCAGCGGGACGACGCAGTCGCTTACCGGCGTCTCGTGCTCTTCCGCAACGACGTGTACCGCGGTCGGCGGAGGCGGGACGATCCTCGGAACGGCGAACGGCGGTTCGACCTGGTCGGCCGAGACGAGCGGTGTCACCACGGCGCTCAGCGCGGTCAGTTGCCCGTCGACGACGTGCTACGCGGCCGGCGCCGGGAGCCCGGGTGTCATCCTCAAGACGACAGACGGCTCGACCTGGGCTCTGCAGGCGAGTAACAGCCCGCAGGCTCTGACCGGCATCAGCTGCCTCGACGCGTCCAACTGCTTCGCCGGCGGCGCGATCGGCACCATCGTCACGACCACCGACGGCGGCGCGACGTGGACGCAGCAAGGCAATCCGCTGAGTGGCCCCACGACGGCGCTCAACGCCGGACCGACAGGCATCACGGCGATCAACGCCGCCGCCTGCAGCTCTCTGCGCTGCTTCATGGGAACCGCGAGCAGCGGCGACATCATGACGACGCCCCTTCTCTCCGTAACGGTGAAGACGACGAGCGTCTACGGCATGGATCCGACCAAGACGCTCGCGGGACTCTCGGCGTCGAGCTCGGTGCTTGGCTTCTCGCCGTCGAGCGAGGCCGCGAATGTCACGGGAACGCTCACGTGTACGACCACGGCGACCAGCACGAGCGACGTCGGCAGCTATCCCGTCAGCGGTTGCGACGGCCTCGCCGACAAGGGCTTCAGCGTCGTCTACGACTACGCGGACAGCAGTGTCACCGTCCAGCCGGTGGCGACGACGACTGCCATCACGTCATCGATCGCCGTCGCTGCGTCGGGGCAGCAGGTGACCTACACGGCGACGGTCACGCCGGTCACGGCTGCGCTGGCACCGAGCACCGGCAGTGTCAGCTTCCTCGACGGCGGCGCTCCGATCGCCTCGTGCACGAACGTGGCGATCTCGGCCGGCACAGCGACGTGCACGACGAGTTACAGCGGCTCCGGGAATCACACGATCAGTGCCATCTACGACCCGGGCGCTGACTACCTCGGCTCGACCTCGGGGGTGATCGGCGAAGCGGTCGCGAACTGCAAGACAGGCCATGGCTGCAACCTCCAGGATGCAGGGCTGACCAATGCCAACCTGAGCGGGGTCGACCTGTCGGGTGCAAATCTGCAAGGTGCGGACCTGTCCGGTGCGAACCTCGCAGGCGCGAACCTGTCCGGCGCCAACATGCAGAAGGTCAACGCTGCCGGCGCGAACCTCGCCGGTGCCAACCTGTCGGGCGACAACCTGCAGAACGCGAGCTTTGCCGGCGCCAACCTGCAGGGGGCGAACCTCTCGGGTGCCAACATGCAGGGCGATGACCTGACCGGCGCGAATCTGTCGCACGCGGTCACGAAGGGCGCAAACCTGAGCAAGGGCACCTGGTCGGGGACGATCTGCCCCGACGGGACAAACAGCGACAGCGACCACGGAACGTGTCAGAACAATCTCTAGCGGCACTCGGCGGGGGCCGGCGCGAGCCGGTCCCCGCATTCCGGGCGGCGCTAGAGTAGAAAGAGGCTCATGTATCGCTTCGTCGGCCTTGCAGCGATTCTGGCCGCTGGTTTTGCGGCCGGCGTCGCCTGGAGCTCGTCGCCACCGATCATCGTCGGCACGGTGACGGTGTCGACGGTCCAGAGCACGACGGGCGCGCAGGAGACGACGACAGCTCCGGCCTCTTCGACCGGGACGACGACCTCGGCCTCGACGACGACGAAGACGACCACTCCGAGGATCGCTCCGCAAAGCGCCTCGCTCGCAGCCTCCAGCCGACGTGCTCGCGCCCGCCCGGTAGCACTCACGCTCACACTTCGGTACGAGATGCAATGCGGAAGCCCGGGACGAGGATCGCTCGTCCTCGACCTGCCGGCTCAAGTGAGAGTGCCGCGCTCCCTACCGGCCGCCTCGGCGCTCCTCGACGGGAAACGCATCGGGCTCGAACGCGCGCCCGGCAACGCGCTCCGGGCAGCACTGCCCGCGCCGCCCGCCGTGCTGTGCGACTCGATCACCGAAGGCACGCTGAAGCTCGTCGTCACCAAGGCGGCCGATCTCGGCAATCCGATCCGTGCCGGCGTCTACGCCTTCAAGGCGCGTGCCGGAACGCACGACTTCCGGACGACGCTGCGCATCAAGGCGTAGGTCAGGCGACGACGACGCAGGCGTCGTGCGAGGAGCTGGCGATCTGGTCGCGGCGGACGAGCGTGCCGGCTTCGTCGAGGATGCAGAGACTGCCGTAGCCCAAGGCGGGGGTGACGACGCGTCGGTGGGCGTACTGGACGTTGTACGAGCCTTCGGGGATGCCGGTGACGGAGAGGCGTCGCCCGTCGAGCCTGTGCCGGCGAATGGTCCCGCTGAGACCGCTCGTGACGTAGGCGGTCGTGCGATCGAACGTGATGTGCTGCGGTGGTGCGTCGGCAGCGAGATGAGCGGTGATTCGACCGTCGGCGGCGTAGACGAGCAGCTCGCGGCTCTCGCCGGAGCTGAC
>DASYAO010000146.1:0-13505 GCA_036501285.1 Gaiellaceae bacterium | reverse complement strand
GACTTCACCGATCGACGGGTGCTTTTCGGCGAGCTTCGCGAGCTCGACACGGAAGACGTCGCCCATCGCGGCGGCGTTCTCGACGATGCCCTCCTCCTGGAAGGCCTCGATCGACGCGACCGCCGATGCGCAGGCCAGCGGATGCCCGCTGTAGGTGAGGCCGCCCGCGAACACCTTGTCGCGCATCCAGTCGGCGATCGGCTCGCGCACGACCATCGCGCCGAGCGGGACGTAGCCCGAGTTGATCCCCTTCGCGACTGTGAGGATGTCCGGCACGACGTTCCAGTTGTCGACGGCGAACCACTTGCCGGTGCGGCCGAAGCCGGCCATCACCTCGTCGCAGATCAGCAGGATCCCGTGCCGGTCGCAGACCTCGCGAATCGACTGGAGGTAGCCGTCGGGCGGCGGGATGATCCCGTTCGTGCCGGTGACGGTCTCGACGAGGACGGCCGCAACCGTGTGCGCACCCTCGTACTGGAGGATCTCTTCGAGATGCGGCGCACCCGTGCAGACCGGACACGGGTCGGGATGTCCCGCGGGGCAGCGGTAGGTGTATGGGTCGAACATCCGCACGACGCCGGGGATGCCGGGCTCGGCCGGCCAGCGGCGCGGATCGCCGGTGAGCGTGATCGAACCGCCGGTCGCGCCGTGGTAGGAGCGGTAGCGGACGATGATCTTGTTGCGGCCGGTGTACCAGCGCGCGAGCTTGATCGCGTTCTCGTTCGCCTCGGTGCCGCCGTTCGTGAAGAACGACATCGAGAGGTCGCCGGGAGTGACCTCGGCGAGCAGCTTGCCGAGGCGGGAGCGCGACTCGGTCGCCATCGGCGGCCCGATCGTCGCGAGCGTCTCCGCCTGCTCCTTGATCGCCGCGACGACCTTCGGGTGGCCGTAGCCGATCGAGACGTTGACGAGCTGCGACGCGAAGTCGAGGTAGCGCTTGCCGTCGTAGTCCCAGAAGTAGCGGCCTTCGGCGCCCGCGACCGCGATCGGGTTGATCGCGTCCTGCACCGACCAGGAGTAGAGGACGTGCTTCTTCGCGTCCTCGACGATCTGCTTTCCGAGCGCTGAGTTCTGTTCGACGGTGGCCATGCGCCAAGATTACAGCCGGTCGCGCAGCAACTGGACGCTGCCGAGCTGGGTAAAGCCGAGCTTCCGGAGAATCGGCGCCGACATCGGCCCCGCCGCGGTGACGAGCCGCGGGATGCCGCGCGCCGCGGCCTCGCGCCAGCGCGCGAGCACGAGGGCGGAGTAGACGCCGCGGCCCCGCGCCTCCGGGAGCGTGGCGCCGCCGAGGAGCAGGCCTGCGGTCGGCGTGAAGACGACTCGCCCGAAGCCGACGGGCTGCCCGTCCGCGTGGGCGACGAACAGCACCTCCCGTCCGTCGGCGGCGAGCGGCGGCCATCCCGCGCGCGCGAATGCGCGGCGCTCGTCCTGCTCTTCCACGGGAACGTCGAATGCGGTCCAGTCGATCTGCCGCGCGACGAGGTATTCGTCGAGCGACTCGACGCGTCGAACCTCGACCGACTTCTCGGCGACGGGGGGCGCGTCGATCGCGAGCGTCGTCATCGCGGGCGGCTCGTCGTCTTCGAGCCCGAGCGCCTCGAGCCGCGGTACGAGATCCGATGGCGTCGAATGCTCGCCGATCCACCACGTGACCTCGTCGAGCTCGGTGGCCCGAAGGAGTGCACGCACCTGTTCGACGGCAGGCGCGACGCCGTCGCCGTCGAGTCGCACGCGGTGCACCCACGCCGAGCGCCCATGCGTCACGAACGCGAATCCGTCGCCGATGACGACGTCATGCCCGGGCTGCGGCGGCAGCCAGAGGCCGGGCTCCTCTGCGAGCTCGACCAGCGACCAGTCCGCGCTACTCTCCACCGGATGACCGAAGTTATCGACGCACCCGCTGCTGTCAAGCCGATCAACCACTGGATCGGGGGCGCGCGTGCTGCGGGCACTTCCGGCAGGAGCGGTGCGGTCTACAACCCGGCGACGGGTGTGCAGACGGGCGCGGTCGATTTCGCGAGCGTCGGGGAGATCGACGCGGCAGTCGCGGCCGCACAGCGTGCGCTGCCGGAGTGGCGCGAACTCTCGGTCTCGCGGCGTGCGGAGCTCTTCTTCCGGATCCGCGAGCTGTTCGACGCGCATCGCGAGGATCTCGCGCGGCTGTTGACGGCCGAGCACGGGAAGGTGCTGTCTGACGCGATGGGCGAGGTTGCGCGCGGGCTCGAGGTGATCGAGTTCTGCTGCGGCATCCCGACTCTTCTCAAGGGCGCCTTTACCGAGCAGGCTTCGACGGGGATCGACGTCTACTCGATCCGCCAGCCGCTCGGTGTTGTCGCGGGCATCACGCCGTTCAACTTCCCGGCGATGGTTCCGATGTGGATGTGGGCGCCCGCGCTCGCGTGCGGGAACGCGTTCTTGCTGAAGCCGTCGGAGAAGGATCCGTCCGCGTCGATGCTGACGGCGGAGCTGCTCGCCGAGGCGGGTCTGCCGGCCGGCGTCTTCAGCGTCGTGCACGGCGACAAGGTCGCGGTCGACGCGCTGCTCGGACATCCGGGAGTCTCGGCGATCTCGTTCGTCGGCTCGACGCCGATCGCGAAGTACGTCTACGAGACGGCGACCGCGAACGGCAAGCGCTGCCAGGCACTCGGCGGTGCGAAGAACCACATGATCGTGCTGCCCGACGCGGACCTCGACATGGCGGCCGATGCCGCGGTGTCCGCGGGCTACGGTTCCGCCGGCGAGCGCTGCATGGCCGTCTCGATGCTGGTCGCGGTCGGAGATGTCGCCGACGACCTCGTCGGCAAGATCAAGGAGCGGATCCCGAAGGTGAAGGTCGCCGACGGGCTCGAGCCGGGCGCCGAGATGGGGCCGCTCGTCACCCGCGAGCACCGAGACAAGGTCGCCTCCTACGTCGAGAAGGCGCCGGGCGAAGGCGCGACTGTCGTCGTCGACGGACGCGAGAGCGCGCCCGGGGGCGGCGGCTTCTTCCTCGGCCCGTCGCTGATCGACAACGTCACGCCCGAGATGGCGAACTACCGCGATGAGATCTTCGGGCCTGTGCTCGGTGTCACGCGCGTCGAGACCTACGACGAGGCCGTGCGCCTCGTCAACGAGAACCCGTACGGCAACGGCACCGCGATCTTCACCCGCGACGGCGGCGTCGCCCGCCAGTTCCAATTCGACGTCCAGGCCGGCATGGTCGGCATCAACGTTCCGATCCCCGTCCCGGTCGCCTACTACAGCTTCGGCGGCTGGAAGGCGAGCCTCTTCGGCGACCGCCACATCTACGGCCCCGAAGGGATCGACTTCTACACACGCACCAAGGTCGTCACCTCACGCTGGCCCGACCCGGCCACGTCGCAAGTCGACCTTGGGTTCCCGCAGACGCGCTAGTCGCAGCGTTTACGTTTCGCAAATACCGGCAATCAGGTTTGCGAATGAGTCAGGAACCGCAGGCCCGGCGGATCGACGAGGTGCGGGACTACGTCAAGCGGACGAGGGAGCGGCTCTTGAACGGGCGCGCCGAGCTCGACCGCCTGCATGAGTCGATCGAGAGCACGAACCGGCACATCGCCTCGATCAGCGAATGGCTCGAGGAGACGCAGGGCATGCCTGTGCAGTCGCCGCCGCCTGAGGCGCCCGGCGAAGTCGAGCGCTAAGGGCCCGCGCTACTCGTGGCCCGCGCTACTCGTGAAAGGCGGGGTCGACGTAGATGTCGTCCAGCTGGACCGACGCAGACCCGATTGGTGAGAAGCGGAAGTAGATGCTCGTCTTGCCGAGGTTCGTCAGCGCAAGCACGTTCTGGAGCAGCAGCTGCACCTGGCCGCTCGGCGCCCACGAGCTCGTGAGAGCGATGTTCGCCGAAACCGGCAGCCTCACAAGACCGAGTAGCCCCGATGCGTAGATGTCGACGTGCACCGCCGACCCGTCGGAGGACTTGCCGACGAAGCGCATGTCGGGCGAGAGGACTGCGAGGCACGCCGCCGGCGACGTAGCCGAGCTACCGGGCGGCAGCAGGAGCGAATGCGAATCGGACCTGGAGTTGAGGAAGAACGGCTCGTTGTTGTTCACGATCTGCGCGCCGCCTGAGAGGCTCCACGCGTTCGCACCCTCGAATGAACCGCCGGGCACGAGGAAGAAGCTGCCGTTGTCGCCCCAGGACGAGAAGGGCTGCGAGTAAGTGACGCCCTGGCAGCCCAGAAGGCCGCCCAGCAGGCCACCCAGTAGACCGCCTCCGGCCCGGCTTTGCGCCGTACCGAACGAGAGCGCGGAGACGAGTGCCGCCACGAGTACCGCCGCAGATCCCACTGAACGCTTCAACGTGCCCCTCCCTTGTTGCCGCAGTTAACGGACTTGCAGGCCCACCTTGTCGGGACCGGACTGCCGAATCGATCCCCCTTTTGTGGGAACCGCTCGAAGATCACTCGACCGAGTGAACCCACGCGAGTGATCGCGGGCCGATAGTCATCCTGTGACGTCCGCGACGCCTGAGGCGTATCCGGGCGCTCCGGAAAACGACCTGCGGCGCGCACCGGAGCTCCACCCCGACGTGGAGCATCTGATCGTCGAGACCCGTGAGCGGGTCCGCCGTGGCCTGCTCGTCGTTCCCCGCGACCGGCTCGTGTCGTTCGGGCTCGCCGCGGGCTTCCTCGCAGCTTCCCTCGTCTTCTTGTTCATGACGCATACGTCCCGCGAGCCGTCGCTTGCGACCGCCGTGCTCTATGTCGCCCTTTACGGGCTGCTCTCGCGCGTCACGTTCGAGGTCGGCGTCGTGTACGCGGTGCCGGTCGAGCTCGTGCTCGTGCCGATGCTGTTCGTGCTGCCGCTTCCCTGGGTCCCGTTCTGTGTCGCGCTCGGCTTCATCTTGCGTGATCCGAAGGGGCTCGTCACCGGAAAGATGACGCCGTCGCGCCTGTCGCTTCGGCTCGTCAGCTCCTGGCATGCGCTGGCTCCTGCAGTCGTACTCGCGATCGCACAGACACCAGAGGAGCGCTACCCGCACTGGAGCGCCTGGCCGATCTACGTCGCCGCGATCGTGGCTCAGTTCGTGGTCGACATCGGCGTGACCTCCATCCGCGAATTCGGGCTGGGCGTGAAGCCCTCGCTCACGAGGAGCACGAGCCTCATCTATTCGGTCGACGCGGCGCTTGCACCGGTCGGCCTGCTCGTTGCCTTTTCCGCGTATCGGCATCCGCCGTTCGTGCTGCTCGTGCTGCCGCTCGTCGGGCTTCTGCGCCTGTTCGCTCGCGAACGGGAGCAACGGATCGACGCGGCGCTCGAGCTCGGACATGCCTACCGAGGCACAGCGCTTCTTCTCGGCGACGTGGTCGAGGCGGACGACGCGTACACGGGCGAGCACAGCCGGGACGTCGTCTCACTGACGCTCGAGGTCGCAGACCGCCTCGAGCTCGGCCAGCGGGAACGCCGGAACGCCGAGTTCGTCGCGCTGCTGCACGACGTCGGCAAGATCAGGATTCCCGCCGCGATCATCAACAAGGGGGGCCCGCTCGATCCCGACGAGCGCGCCGTGATCGAAACCCATACCGTGATCGGCGAGGAGATGCTCACCAAGGTCGGAGGGCTGCTCGGCGAGATCGGTGCGGTCGTTCGCTCGTGCCATGAGCGCTGGGACGGGAACGGGTATCCCGACAGGCTTTCGGGCGAGGCGATTCCGCTGATCGCGCGCATCGTCTGCTGCACCGACGCTTTCAGCGCGATGACGACGAACCGGCCTTACCGCGAGGCGATGACGGCCGAAGCCGCGATCGCCGAGCTATGGCGCTGCGCCGGGACGCACTTCGACCCGCGCGTCGTCGAGGCGCTCGGCGCGATCGTCGGGGGCTGAGGCCCGCTCGATGAGCCACGCGCCGCACGCTGCTGCGAGCGATGCCGAACGCCAAATACAAGGCTGAAAACGCGGTTTTCTAGGCGGCGACAGCGCGACCGGATCCGGCGAGCTCCTCGCCGAAGCGCGCACGCGCGACGTACTGGCCGATCCCCGGCGATGCGACAAGCTCGCCGCCGTCGACGAGGACATTCCCGCGGAGCAGAACCGTCTCGGGCGTGCCGACGACCTCGGTTCCCTCGTAGAGGTTGTAGTCGATCTTCGAATGCTGTCCCTTGGCGCTGATCGTGACGCGCTTGTCTGAATCGAAGACGACGATGTCGGCGTCGGAGCCGACCGCGAGCGTACCTTTACGGGGATAGAGCCCGAACAGCTTCGCGGGGTTCGTGCAGAGGAGTTCGACCATGCGGTTCAGCGTGATGCGGCCTTCGCGCACGCCGAAGTGGTGGATCATCTGCAGCCGGTTCTCGAGCCCCGGCCCTCCGTTCGGGATCTTCGAGAAGTCGTCCTTGCCGAGCGACTTCTGCCCGTCCCACTTGAACGCGCAGTGGTCGGTCGAGATCGCCGAGAGGACGTCTGTGCGCACCGCGTCCCAGAGCAGCTCCTGGTTTGCCTTGTCGCGCGGCGGCGGCGTGTAGACGTACTTCGCGCCTTCGAAGTTCGGGCGCTCGAGAAACGTGTAGTCGACGAAGAAGTACTGGGTGCACGTCTCGCCCCAGACGTCCCAGCCCTTCGAGCGGGCAAGCGCGATCGGCTCGACGGACTCCTTGCACGAGACGTGGACGACGTAGAGCGGGCAACCGGCGACGCGTGCGAGCTGGATCGCGCGGTTCGTCGCCTCGCCTTCGGTCTCCGGCGGTCGCGTGAGCGCGTGCCAGTGCGGCTCGGTGTGTCCTTCGGCGAGTGCCTTCTTGACGAGCACGTCGATCGCGTCGCCGTTCTCGGCGTGCACCATCACGAGCGCGCCGCTCGCAGCAGCGACCTCCATCGATTTGAACAGGGTTTCGTCGTCGACCTGGAGCGCGCCTTTGTACGCCATGAAGAGCTTGTACGACGTGACGCCCTGCTCCGGCAGCTTCGCGAGCTCTTCGAGTGCGCCGTCCCACGTGAGATCGGTGATCGCGATGTGGTAGCCCATGTCGATCAGTTGCTTGCCCTCGGCCTTCCCATGCCAGGTCGCGAGCGCGTCGGCGAAGGTCTGGCCCTTGCCCTGGATGCAGAAGTCGACGTGGCAGGTGGTGCCGCCGAAGGCGGCGGCCGTCTGACCGGACTCGACGTCGTCGATCGTCACCGTGCCGCCGAAGGGCATGTCGAGGTGCGTATGCGGGTCGACGCAGCCCGGCAAGACGTACTTGCCGGAGGCGTCGATGACGCGGTCGGCGTCGAGGTCGAGCGACTCGCCGATCAGCGTCACGCGCTCGCCGTCGACGAAGACGTCGGCGACGTAGTCGTCTGCTGCCGTCACGACCCGGCCGTTCTTGATCAGGACCGACATCGGGGGCAGTCTAGAAAAGAAGAGGGGCCGCGTGAAGCGGCCCCTCCGAAGGTGCGCCTACTTGCCGCCCGGAGAAATCGGGACGGTCGGCGCCTTCCAGCTCTTGCCGTAGACGTCGACGCCGGACGCCTTCAGTTCGGCGACCGCCTGCGCCGCGAACTTCGTCGTGTAAGCGCCCGCCGTCGGTGGCTTCGAGATCACCTTGAACTGCTTCGAGATCGTCGCCGTCCGCTGGTAGTCGGCCTTGCTCATGATTCCGATGCCTGACGCGTTCGGCCAGATCAGCTTGTTCATCTCGTTCATCATCCAGGTCTGGTGGCCCTTCGGCAGCGTCGGGCCGTAGGCGAGTGTGTCCTGGACGCAAGCCGCCATGTGGTCGCGGCAGTAGATCCAACCCTCGAGCGATCCCTTGATGAATGCGACGATCGTCTTCGAGTTCGCCGGGTTCGAGACGTAGCTCTGGGTCGAGAAGAGGCCGTCCTCGAGCATGCCGGTTCCGACGTTCTGCATCCTGATCACATTGATCTGCGACATCTTCACGCCACTCTCGAGCACCTGTGCGAGCTCGTTGTAGGTCATCGCCGATGCCGAGTCGACCTCGTGCTTCAGGAACAAGTCCATGTTGAACGGCTGTTGGACGATCGTGATGTCCTTCGTGTTGTTCGGATTGATCCCGTTCTTCTGCAGGGCCGCGAAGAGCTCCCACTGGTTGCCGCCGAGCCAGTTCGCGACCTTCTTTCCCTTCATCTTCGCGATCGTGTTGATGCCGGAGCTCTTCCACGTCAGCTGCGTCATCCCGGAGCGCGCGACCACCTGTGCGATGTTCACGAGCTGTGTCCCCTTGTCACGCGCGGCGAGGAGGCTCGGCAGCCAGTCGACGCCGAACTGCGCCTGGTTGCTCGCAACGACCTGCTCGGGGATGATGTCCGGGCCGCCGTTCTTCAACGTGACGTTCAGGCCTTCCTTGGCGTAGAAGCCTTGCTTGACCGCTGCGTAGTAGCCCGCGAACTGCGCCTGCGGCACCCACTTGAGCTGGAGCGTGACGTTCGTCAGCGTCGCCTGCCTCGACGCGGCCACCGCCGAACCCAGCCCGACCACGAGTGCCGCCGTGCCAGCCGCGGCGATCCACATGACCCACCGTTTCTTCATCTCTCTGCTCCTCCTTAGGTTCCGCCGTTACGACTCGCGAGTCGCCGGTGCCCAGCGTACGACGATCCGCTCTGCGATGGCAACTGTCAGATAGAGCGCGATCCCGAGCACCGAGGCGACGACGATGCCGGCCCACGCGGTCACGAAGTCGAGGACCTGGGCATCCGAGCGGATCAGGACGCCGAGAGCGTTGAACGCCCCGCCGAAGTACTCGCCGACGATCGCACCGATCATTGCCAGGACGCTCGCGACTTTGAGCGCAGTGAAGATGTACGGCAGCGCGGTCGGGAAGCGAACCCGCCGGTAGATCTCGAGCTCGCCGGACGCGTACGCCCGCATGAGCTCGATCTGCTGGGGCCGTACGCTCGTCAGGCCGCGCAGGGTGTTGACCATCACCGGGAAGAAGCAGAGGACGCCGGCGATCGCCATCTTCGATTCCTGCGAAAGCGGGTTGAACCAGGCATCGAAGATCGGCGCGAAGGCGATGATCGGGACGGCGTTCGCGGCGATCGCAATCGGCATCAGCGCAGAGCCCACCGCTCGGAAGCGGGCGATCGCGGTGGCGACGAGGATGCCGAGCGCCGAGCCGGCCGCGAAGCCGCCGAGCGCCTCCTCGAACGTGTACCAGCCGGCCGGCCAGAGCGTGTGGCGGTCGTCCCAGAGCGACTTGGCGATCGCGGTCGGCTTCGGGAGCAGGAATTGCTGCACGTGGAACGCTGCGATCAGACCCTGCCAGAGGGCGAGCGCCGCGACGAGGACGACGAGCGCCGGCACCCACTCGAGGGCCCGGCGGCCGAGATTCCTCGTCATCGAGCTGCCGCCTCCTCCTCGGGCAGGAGGTGCTCACCGCGGCTGCGCAGCAGCTCGCGCACCTGCGTGACGAGCTCGAAGAAGTGCGGATCCTCGCGGGTCTCGACCGTCCGCGGGTACGGCAGGTCGATCGCGATGCTGCCGGCGATGCGGCCCGGCCGCGGGCTCATCACGACGACGCGGGTCGAGAGGAACACGGCCTCCGAGATCGAGTGCGTCACGAAGACGACCGTCGAGCGCAGCTGCTGCCAGATCGAGAGCAGCTCCAGGTTGAGACGCTCGCGTGTCATCTCGTCGAGCGCGCCGAACGGCTCGTCCATCAGGAGCAGTGCCGGCTCGAACGAGAGCGCGCGCGCGATCGAGACGCGCTGCTGCATGCCGCCCGACAGCTGCCAGGGGTGGTGGTCCTCGAAGCCGGTGAGCTCGACGAGCTCCAGCATCTCCTTGAGCCGCCGCCGGCGCCGTTCGCGGTCCCAGCCGAGCATTTCGAGCGGCAGGGCGATGTTCTTCGCGACCGTGCGCCAGTCGAAGAGCACCGGGTCCTGGAAGACGATCCCGTAGTCGCGGTCGATCCGCGCCTTGTGAGCCGGCTTGCCGTTCACGGTCACGTCACCGTGCGTCGGCTCGACGAGATCGCCGATCACCCGCAGCAGCGTCGACTTGCCACAGCCCGACGGTCCGATCAGCGAGACGAACTCACCGGCGTGCAGCTGGAGGTCGATGTCCTGCAGCGCCGTGACGTTTCCGCGCGCGAACGACTTCGTCACGCCCTTGATGTCGACGACGGCTTGGGTTCCGTTCGCGCTCGTCACGCGACATGCTCCGGAGCACGGCGCACGACTGCTTTCTCGACGGCGACCACGGCGAGGAAGAAGACGATGCCGAGCGCTGCCGCGACGATGTTCGTCGCCCACAGCTCCTGCGGCTCGAACGAGTAGTACTGGTTGAAGTTGAGGATCGCGCCGCCGAGGCCTGACTGGAGGCCAGAGGGCAGCTCGCCGATGATCGCGCCGACGACGCTGGCGGTCGCCGCGATCTTCAACGCGGTGAACACGTACGGGAGCGACGCCGGCGCTCGCACTTTCCAGAGCACCGCAGAGCGTCCGGCTGCATAGGATCGCATCAGCTCGAGCGCTCGGGCGTCTGCGGACTGCAGTCCGCGCAACGTGTTGATCGCGACCGGGAAGAAGGTCAGGTAGGCGGCGATCACCGCGACGGCGCCCCAGCCCTGCAGCCCGGACGGAAGCTTCGGGTTCACCCAGATCACGACCATCGGCGCGATCGCAAGGATTGGAATCGTCTGGCTCGCGACGATGTACGGCAGGAACCCGCGCTGCAGCAGGCGCGAGTGCACGAGCACGATCCCGAGCGCGAAGCCGACGATGCCGCCGATCGCGAACCCGAACGCAGCCTCCTTGGCGGTGAAGAGCGCCTTGTGCAGCAGGATGATCCCGAGCGCCGGTTGGTTCACCTGTGCCGGCTGACTGAACGCCTTCGCGATCGTCCAGAGATGCGGCATCGTCGTCGAGTCGACCGGGAAGGGCCACGTCCAGCCGGCGGACGTCCAGACGAGGCGATAGAGCTCCCAGAAGCCTGCGAGCGCCGCCACGATCGCGACCACGGATCCGATCCTCGCGGCGGCGGGGCCGAGTCTCGGAAGCTGGGCCCGCCGTTTGGTCGGAGCTGCTGCGACCTGGGCCACGAGCGTCGATTCTTACACGGCGCTGCGCCGGGGGAAACCGCGCCGAGGGAAGATAGGATCGCTCTCCGATGTCGCTCGACCCGGGCCGTACGGTTGCCGAGCTGCGCGAGCTGCGTGACCTGACCGGTGACGAGAACGGCGCGCAGCGGCTGGCGTGGACGGAGACGTGGGAGCGTGCGCGCGGTTGGTTGCGCGAGAAGGTTGCGCCGGCGGGTGCCGTCGAGGAGATCGACGAGGCCGGAAACCAGTGGTTCACGCTCGCCGGAGGCGAGGGCAAAGCGTTGCTGCTCGGCGGGCACATCGACTCGGTGCCGAACGGCGGCTGGCTCGACGGCTGCCTGAACGTGATGGCCGGCCTCGAGGTGCTGCGCCGAATCGCCGCAGACGGCGAGCCGCACGTGCCGGTGCGCCTTGTCAACTGGGCGGACGAGGAGGGCGCACGCTTCGGCCGCTCGCTCTTCGGCTCGTCGGCTGCTGCGGGCTCGATGCGCGACCAGGACGAACTCGCGAAGCTGAAGGACCGAGACGGCATGCCGCTGCCGGAGGCGGTCGGAAGCTACGACGTTTCCCTCGACCGAGCGCTCGACGCACAAGCGCAGCTCGAGAACGCGGGCGCGTATCTCGAGCTTCACATCGAGCAGGGCCCGGTGCTCGAGTCGATGGATCTGCCGCTCGGCGTCGTTCTCGGCACGTTCGGCGTCGAGCGCTCGCGCATCACCTGGCGCGGCCAGGCCGCGCACGCGGGCTCGACGCCGATGGACAAACGCCGTGATGCGCTCGCCGGCGCGTCGAAGCTCGCGCTCGAGCTGCGCACGATCGCGGCCGAGGTCGGCGACGGCGCCGTGTGCACGTCGGGCGGCGTCGTCTGCAAGCCGGGAATCGTCACGTCGGTTGTCGAGACCGCGGAGCAGCTGCTCGACCAGCGGCATCTCGACGCGAAGAAGCTCGCACGGCTGCTAGAGCTCGCGCAGGATGCGTCGCGCCGTTTCGCGGACGAGGAGTCGATCGACGTCGAGTGGGAGAAGATCTGGTCGATCGAGCCGATCCTCTTCGACGACACGCTGATCGGCTTTGCCGACGAGGCGATCCGGGAGGTCGCAGGCACGTCGCACAAGCTGCCGTCGGGTCCGCTGCACGACGCCGCCGAAATCGCGCGCGCCGGCGTACCGACGGTGATGGTCTTCGTGCAGAGCCTCCGCGGTCTCTCGCACACGAAGCTCGAGGACACGAAGCCCGAGCATCTCGAGCTCTCGGTCAGCGCACTCGACGCGCTCGCGTCGAAGACGCTCGCCTGGTTGTCCTAGCGCCCCTCTGCGACGACGGGATTCCGCAGGACGCCGATCCCGTCGATCTCGACTTCGACGACGTCGCCGTCCTTCATCGATACGCGCGGCGTGCGCGCATAACCCACACCGGATGGCGTGCCGGTAAGCAGCAGGTCGCCCGGCTCGAGCGTGCAGAAGGCGGAGACGAAGGCGACGATCCGGCGGACGCCGAAAACGAGGTCGGCAGTGTCGCCGTCCTGGAACAGCTCGCCGTTCAGCCGCTGCACGACGCGGAGCCCGGTCGCATCGCCGAGCTCGGTCACCGGGACAAGCCGGTTGCCGACAGGGCAGAACGTGTCGAATCCCTTGCCACGGGTGAACTGCTTGTCGCCGTACTGGAGGTTGCGCGCGGAGACGTCGTTGGCGCAGCGGTACCCGGCGACGAAGTCGAGCGCATCGTCCTCGGCGATTCGCCGCCCCGTCCTGCCGATCTCGATCGCGAGCTCAGCCTCGGAGTCGACGTGTGTTGCCTCGGGCGGGATGACGATGGCGTCGCCGGGGCCGATCAGCGTCGTAGCGAACTTGCCGAAGATCAGCGGCTCGGCGGGCGGCTCGTTCCCCATCTCGCGGATGTGGGTCAGATAGTTGAGGCCGGTGCAGAGGATTTTCATGTCGCCATTCTCGCGGTAGGGTTGCCGGATGGCGATCACCTTCGGCGTCACCGTCCTGCCGGACCCGCCGTTCTCGCGGATGATCGAGCTGATGCAGCTCGCCGAGCAGCAGGGCTTCGAGTATGCCTGGACGTACGACTCGCACGTCCTCTGGCAAGAGTCGATCCCGACGTTGGCGATCGCCGCCGACCGGACGTCGACGATCAAGCTCGGCCACATGGTCACGAATCCGGGCACGCGCGAGCCGACGGTGCTGGCGAGCGCCTACGCGACGCTGCACGACATCTCCGACGGCCGGATGATCATGGGCATCGGCCGCGGCGACAGCGCCCGGCGCTACATCGGCCAGCAGCCTGTCAAGGTCGCGGAGTTCGAGGACGCGCTGAAGATGATCAAACCGTTCATGAACGGCAAGCCCGTGCAGTGGAACGGCAAGGAGCTCGAGCTCAAGTGGGTGCGGTCCGAGCTGCCCGAGATCGAGATGCACGTTGCCGGCTACGGCCCGAAGGCGCTGGCGGTCGCCGGCCGACAGGGCGACGGCGTGATCATCCAGCTAGCCGACCCG
>DASYAO010000145.1:0-4290 GCA_036501285.1 Gaiellaceae bacterium | reverse complement strand
GGCGAAGAGCCGCCGCGGCGAGCCGTCGCTCGCCGTCGACAGCCTCGAGCTGCTCGCGCGCATCCACTCGCCGCTCCCCGACACGTTCCATGGGCTCACCGACGTCGAGCAGCGCTACCGCCGCCGTTACCTCGACCTGCTTATGAACGAGGAGACACGGGCGGATTTCGTCCTTCGCGCGAAGCTCGTCACCGCGGTTCGCCGCGCGCTCGACGACGAGGGCTTCGTCGAAGTGGAGACGCCGATTCTGCAGCCGCGGTACGGCGGCGCGTTCGCCCGGCCGTTCTCGACGCACCACAACGAGCTCGACCAGACGCTCTATCTGCGCATCGCCACCGAGCTCTACCTGAAGCGGCTGATCGTCGGCGGCCTCGAGCGTGTCTACGAGATCGGCAAGGACTTCCGCAACGAGGGCGTCTCGTTCAAGCACAACCCCGAGTTCACGATGCTCGAGTGGTACGAGGCCTACGCCGACTACCGCGACACCATGGACCGGATGGAGCGGCTCGTCGCGCGCGTTGCCGAGGAAACCGTGGGCACGACGCGCGTCACCTTCCGCGGCCACGAGATCGACCTCGCCAGGTGGCGACGGGTCAAGCTCGTCGACGCGCTTGCCGAGCACGATCTCTGGACCCGCGACGAGGCCGACCTCCGCGAGCGCCTGCGCAAGCGGGACGTCGACACCCAACACGACAAGACGTGGGCGCAGCTCCTCGACCACGCGCTTTCGCACTTCGTCGAGCCGGGCCTCGTCGAGCCGACGATCCTGCACGACTATCCCGTCGAGCTCTCGCCGTTCGCCCGGGCGACCGACGACGACCCGACGATCGTCGAGCGCTTCGAGTACTACGTCGGCGGGATGGAGCTCGGGAACGCCTTCACCGAGATCAACGACGCAGAGGAACAGTCAGAGCGGTTCGCGTTCCAGGCGGGCGAGGGAGCAGGCGGCAACGTCGAGGCGGAGCAGGGCGACCCCGACTACGTCGAGGCGCTGTCCTACGGCATGCCGCCGACCGGGGGGCTCGGCATGGGCATCGACCGCCTGGCGATGGTGCTCGGCGGCAAGGAGTCGATCCGCGACGTGATCCTGTTCCCTGCCCTCCGGGAGCAGAAGTAGCGTTTGCCCATGGGCAGATTGCGAGCACGCTGGCTTCTGGCGCTCGCAGTCGTCGTCCTCGGGCTCGCGATCGGCATCGCAGGCGCGTTCGCTTACAGCCGCACCGAGAAGACCTTGTACCGCGCGGATGTCGCGCTGATCGCGCAGACAGGCTCGCAACCCGTGACAGGCGGTGTCCTGCGGACGATCCGCGACCTCGTCAAGACAGACATCGTCGCCGAGAACGTCATCCGCAACCAGCAGTTGAGCGAGACGACGACGCAGTTCTACGACTCGCTGCACATCGCGACCGCCGGCTCGGTGATCACCGTCGGCGTCGACGATCCGAACGAGGACACGGCGGCGCGGATCGCGCAGGAGCTCTCGATCGTCTTCACCCAGCTCGTGCGCGACCGATTCGGGACGGGCTCGAACGCAGCGCAGGTCTCGATCTTCGACCCGGCGCACGGCGTGGGGAAGGTGTCGCCGCGCGTCGACCGCGATCTCGGCTGGGGTGCGCTCTTCGGTGCTCTTCTCGGCCTCCTTGCCGCGAACGTGCTCGTGCTGCGTGGTCGCCGCGGCGTCTGGATGCCGATGCCGCTTCCGTACGAGCAGCTACCGGCACTCGGGCCCGGCGGCGCGATGGCGCTTCCCGCGGCTTCGGCCCCGCCGTACCTCGGCAGCGAGAACGGCGAGATCGCGGAGGCGCTGATCGCGCAGGCCGCCGCCGACCCGTTCCAGACCGTGCTCGTCGCCGGCGACCCGGACTCGGCGGTCACGGCCGGAGTCGCACACGAGCTCGCCGCGCGCGGAGAGCTGACGATGTGGCTCCGCGGGAGCGACGCCGACGTCGAGGAACTCGACCGTCTCGCGGCGCGTTGCGCATTCGTCCTCGTCTCATCGCCCGCGTTCGACGCCGCTCTCGCGGGCACGGTCGACGCCGTCGTCGCCGTCACCGACGGCACGGCGCCGAACTGGCCCGGCGTTCGCCTCGTCGGGACGGTGTTTGCATGACCGCGGACGACATCGCCGGCTTCGTCGCGCTCGGCGGAGGCGCCGTCGTGCTGACCACGCAGCGCGGCTTCAACCCTGCGGTGCCGGCGATCGCTGCGCCGCTCGCAGTCGCGTGGCCGCACGGCGCGCCTGCGCTCGGCGCCGGCGTCGCGCTCGGCGCGCTCACGCTCGCGCGCCCGCGGCGGCTGCCGGGTCCTGCATACCTGTTCGCTGTCGCGCTCGCGATCACGATCGCGATCACCGGCGACGGCGGGCTCGTGCGCGGCGCCGCAGCCGCGATCGCGGTTGCCGTCGTGGCTCCTGCATACGTGCGAACGGTCGAAGACCTCGTCGTCGCGTGCATCGCGTTCGGGCTCGCGTCCGGCGGCGTCGCGCTCGCCGCTTCAGTGAACGGAACCGGTGGCGTTCGTGCGGACCTGATCGCGGTCGCCGCGGCCGGTGGGATCGCGCTCGCCGGCACCTCGGGTGCACGCGCAGTCGCGGCGGTCGATCTCGCCGGCGTGCTGGCGCTCCCGTCGAAGGCCGGCGTCGTCGCGGCAGCGGTTGCGGTGATCGGGCTTTTGCTCGTGCGCCGGCTGCCGCCGCTCGACGCGATCCTCGCCGGCATCGCAACTGCGCTTGCCTGGATCGCCGGCGCGCCGTTCGCGCACGCGCCGTGGCGATCGCTGAACGCGTTCAGCGACAGCTATCACCGGCTCGGTCCGGCCGGCGCCGCGATCTTCGTGCTCCTGCTCGCCGCGACGCTCTGGGGCCTGCCGCGTCCGTTCGCGCCCGGTGCGCTCGTTGCGGTCGCGGGCGCCGCGTTCGCCCCGGTCGAGGCGACGGCGACGCTGTTTCTCTTCGCGGGCTTCGCCGCATCGTCGTCTTCGCCCGAGGGTCGCCTGCACAGTTCGCTCGACGAGCGCCGGCTGCTCGAGCGCGAGCGCGAGCTCGACGAGGAGAAAAAGCGACTGCGCCGCCGCCGCGAGGCGCTCGACGAGCGCGAGGCGCAGCTCGCCCTGCGCGAGGGCGCCACCGCGCGGCCCGCGCCACCGCAGCCGACCGTCGCTTCACCGCCGCCATCCGCATTCGAACCGCCGGCGCCGCCACCGACGCCGCCGCCACCACCGCCGCCTCCCCCCGAGCCGGAGCCCGAGTTCGTCCGGCCGGCCGACGGCCCGCTCCAGCCGCGCTTCCAGCAGTGGAACCTCGCGGCGCTCGCGGCGCTCGTCGAAGCGCAGGGTCCGGGGTACCCCGATCGGTACGAGGAGTGGCAGATCTACCTGGAGACCCTCGCCCCGTATGTGGAAAACGGGGTTCTTCCGGCCCGTTTCGACTCGACCGTGGTCGATGTCTTCGGGCCGCTGCTCGGCGACGCAACGAGCGTGTAACAGTTCTGGGCCCCGCCGACCCGACGCCGGGGCTCCGGGCTACCATGTGCCCTCGATGTTCGAGCGGTTCACCGAGAGAGCACGCCAGGTCGTCGTCCTCGCCCAGGACGAGGCCCGTGCGCTGAAGCACAACTACATCGGCACCGAGCACATCCTGCTCGGCCTGCTCCGCGAGGAGGAGGGCCTTGCCGCGCGCGTGCTCGAGAGCCTCGACATCACGGTCGAGGAGGTCCGCGCGCAGGTTGCCCGGATCGTCGGCCAGGGCGACGAGGTCACGACCGGCCAGATCCCGTTCACGCCGCGCGCGAAGAAGGTGCTCGAGCTCGCGCTGCGCGAAGCGCTGTCGCTCGGCCACAACTACATCGGCACCGAGCACATCCTGCTCGGCCTCGTCCGCGAGAACGAGGGTGTCGCCGCGCGGATCCTGCTCGACTTCGACGCCGACGCCGAGAAGATCCGCAACGAGATCATCCGCATGCTCTCCGGCCCGGGCCGGCGCCAGCAGGGGCAGGGCGGCGCTCCGGGCGAGAAGTCGAAGAGCTCGAAGCTCCTCGACCAGTTCGGCCGCAACCTGACGAAGCTCGCCGCCGAGGGCAAGCTCGACCCCGTCGTCGGCCGTCAGACCGAGATCGAGCGCGTGATGCAGATCCTCTCGCGCCGCACGAAGAACAACCCGGTGCTGATCGGCGAGCCGGGCGTCGGCAAGACCGCCGTCGTCGAAGGCCTCGCCGCGCGCATCAGCGGCAACCAGGTGCCCGACATCCTCAAGGGCAAGCAGATCTACACGCTCGACCTCGCCGCGCTCGTCGC
>DASYAO010000144.1:0-7541 GCA_036501285.1 Gaiellaceae bacterium | reverse complement strand
TTCGAGAGCCCGGTCAGCGAATCGAGCTCGGCGAGGCGGCTCGCCTCCGCGAAGCGCCTCGCGTTCGCGAGCGCCGGTCCTGCCCTGAGCGCGAGCGCCTCGAGCGCCTCGGCGGTCTCGGGCGGGAACTCGTGCGGCTGGGCGCGCGTGACCGCCGACAGCGACCCGAGCGCCCGATCGCCCGACCGAAGCGGCACGACGAGCGCGGCGCGGGGCAGGCGCGAGCTCTCGCCGACCTCGTCGAGGCGATAGCGGTAGACGACCTCCATCGAGCGGAGGTTGCCGTTCGGCGGCGTCGCGAGGGCGGCCCGCTCGGCCTCCTGCTCGGTGAGCCCGAAGGCCTCTGCCTTGCCGTCGAGGATCAGGAGCGCCGCATCCGCCCCCGGCAGGGCGGCTGACGCAGTCAGCACGCGCTCGGTTACCTCGTCCGGGTCGAGCGAGGCGGCGAGCTCCTCCCCGGGTCGGCCGAGCCCGGCGGAGAGGTCGTGGACGACGGCCGCGACCTTGGCCGAGGCGGTCGCCCGCGTCCAGAGCGCGATCGCAACGGCGGCGACGACGAGAACCGCCGCGGGTGCGGCAACTTCCCACATGCTTCAAGTGTGCCGACCGGGCCCGACGGCCCGGCGCCGCGATAGTCGAAAAATCCGCTTCTTTGCTACCATTCTGCGCTGGTTCGGCTGCGGGCCCGTGCCCCAGCCGGCCATTCGTCTGTATACGACCGTTTTTCCTGCCCCGAAGGGATTCATGCCGACTGTCAACCAGCTGATTCGCAAGGGTCGCGAGACCAAGCGCGAGAAGACGAAGACCCCGGCTCTCCAGGGCGCTCCGCAGCGCCGTGGGGTCTGCACGCGCGTCTCCACGATGACCCCGAAGAAGCCGAACTCGGCGCTGCGGAAGATCGCCCGCGTCCGGCTCACGAACGGCATCGAGGTGGGCACCTACATCCCCGGCGAGGGCCACAACCTGCAGGAGCACTCGGTCGTCCTCGTCCGCGGCGGCCGCGTCAAGGACCTGCCCGGCTACCGCTACAAGGTGATCCGCGCCGCGCTCGACGCCTCCGGCGTCGCCAACCGCAAGCAGGCTCGCTCGAAGTACGGCGCCAAGAAGAGCTGAGCATGCCGCGCCGCGCAGAGATCCAGGCAAGACCATTGAGCGCGGATGCGGTCTACGACTCGCTCCTCGTGACACAGCTTGTGAACCGCATCATGCTGCGCGGCCAGAAGGCGACGGCGGAGTCGATCGTCTACGGCGCGCTCGACAAGGTCGGCTCGAAGACGGGCCGCCCGCCGGTCGAGGTGCTCGAGCAGGCCGTGAAATCGGTGACGCCCGTGCTCGAGGTTCGTAGCCGGCGCGTCGGCGGCGCGAACTACCAGGTGCCGGTCGAAGTGCCGCAGCGCAGAGGCCGTACGCTCGCGCTACGCTGGCTCGTCACCTACGCCCGCGAGCGCAGGGAGAAGAGCATGCAAGACAAGCTCGCAGGCGAGATCCTCGATGCGCTCGAGCAGCAGGGGAACGCGTTCAAGCGCAAGGACGACATGTACAGGATGGCGCAGGCCAACAAGGCCTTCGCCCACTATCGGTGGTAGAGGAGAAGAGCAGTGGCCGTAGCTGAATCAAGAGTCGCCCTCGATCGTGTCCGCAACATCGGGATCATGGCCCACATCGACGCGGGCAAGACGACGACGACCGAGCGGATCCTCTACTACACCGGTCGCACCCACAAGATGGGCGAGGTCCACGAAGGCGCCGCCACGATGGATTGGATGGCGCAGGAGCAGGAGCGCGGGATCACGATCACGTCTGCGGCGACGACGGCGTCGTGGCGCGACCATCGGATCAACATTATTGATACGCCCGGGCACGTGGACTTTACCGTCGAGGTGGAGCGCAGCCTGCGCGTCCTCGACGGCGCAGTCGCCGTCTTCGACTCGGTCGCCGGTGTCCAGCCCCAGTCCGAGACGGTCTGGCGCCAGGCCGACAAGTACAAGGTCCCGCGGATCGCGTTCATCAACAAGATGGACCGCACCGGCGCGAACTTCTTCGCAGCCGTGCAGTCGATGCGCGACCGCCTCGGCGCGAACCCGGTGCCGGTGCAGATCCCGATCGGGCAGGAGGAGAACTTCCAGGGCGTCGTCGACCTCGTCGAGATGCAGGCGATCTCGTACAAGGACGACCTCGGCCAGCAGTTCGACGTCGGCGAGATCCCGGCCGAGCTCCTCGAGCAGGCGCAGGAGTACCACCACCAGCTGATCGACGTGATCTCGCACTTCGACGACGAGGTGCTCGAGGCCTACATCGAGGACGAGGGCTCGGTCACGGCGGATCAGATCCGCCGCGCGCTTCGTGCCGGCACGCTCAGCGACGAGATCACGCCGGTGCTCCTCGGCTCCGCCTTCAAGAACAAAGGCGTGCAGCCGCTCCTCGACGCAGTCATCGACTACCTGCCGAGCCCGCTCGACGTCCCGGCGGTGCACGGCATCGATCCGAAGACGAGCGAGGAGGCAGAGCGGCCCGCGTCGATGGACGCGCCGTTCTCCGCGCTCGCGTTCAAGGTGATGAGCGACCCGTTCGTCGGCAAGCTCACGTACTTCCGGGTCTACAGCGGCAAGCTGAAGGCAGGCGACCGCGTGCTCAACACGAGCACCGGCAAGACCGAGCGCATCAGCCGCATCCTCCAGATGCACGCGAACCACCGCGAGGAGCGCGAGGAGATCGGTGCGGGCGAGATCGCCGCCGGCGTCGGCTTGAAGCAGACGACCACAGGCGACACGCTCGCGGCCGAGAATGCGCCGATCGTGCTTGAGTCGATGACCTTCCCGGAACCGGTGATCTCGGTTGCCGTCGAGCCGAAGTCGAAGGCCGACCAGGACAAGCTCGGCTCGGGCCTGGCGCGGCTCGCCGAGGAAGATCCCACCTTCCGCGTCAACACCGACGAGGAGACCGGCCAGACGCTGATCGCCGGCATGGGCGAGCTCCACCTCGAGATCATCGTCGACCGCTTGAAGCGCGAGTTCAACGTCGACGCGAACGTCGGCCGCCCGCAGGTCGCCTACCGCGAAACCGTGTCGAAGCCGGCCGAGAAGGTGCAAGGCCGGTTCGTCCGCCAGACCGGCGGCTCAGGCCAGTACGGCGACGCGATCATCAACCTGTATCCGCAGGAGCCCGGCCAGGGCTATGCGTTCGAGGACAAGATCGTCGGCGGGAAGATCCCGAAGGAGTACATCCCGGCGGTCAACGCGGGCATCCAGGAAGCAATGGGCTCCGGCGTCCTCGCCGGTTACCCGATCGTCGACGTGCGGGTCGAGCTGATCGACGGCTCCTTCCACGACGTCGACTCGAGCGAGCGCGCGTTCAAGATCGCCGGCTCGATGGCGTTCAAGGAAGCGGTCAAGCGCGCCAAGCCGAAGCTGCTCGAGCCTGTGATGGCCGTCGAGGTGACGACGCCGGAGGACTACCTCGGCGACGTGATCGGCAACCTCAACGGTCGCCGCGGCCGCGTCGAATCGATGAGCCCCGTCGGCAACGCGCAGGTCGTCAAGGCAATCGTCCCGCTGTCGCAGATGTTCGGCTACGCGACCGACATCCGCTCGATGTCGCAGGGCCGGGCGACGTTCCACATGGATTTCTCGCACTACGAAGACGTTCCGCAATCGATCGCCAGCGAGATCGTCGAGCAAAGCGGCGGCGGCTCCTAATCAGGTAACGGAGGAAGGAAGGCAATGGCCAAGCAGAAGTTCGAGCGCTCGAAGCCGCACGTCAACGTCGGCACCATCGGGCATATCGACCACGGGAAGACCACGCTGACCGCGGCGATCACGAAGGTGCTCGCCGAAGCAGGCGGCAACACCGTCGCGCGCGACTTCGCGTCGATCGACAACGCTCCCGAGGAGCGCCAGCGCGGCATCACGATCAACACCTCGCACGTCGAGTACGAGACGGCGAACCGGCATTACGCGCACGTCGACTGCCCGGGTCACGCCGACTACATCAAGAACATGATCACGGGCGCCGCTCAGATGGACGGGGCGATCCTCGTCGTCAGCGCCGCCGACGGCCCGATGCCGCAGACCCGCGAGCACATCCTGCTCGCGCGCCAGGTCGAGGTGCCGGCGATCGTCGTCGCGCTCAACAAGGCGGACATGGTCGACGATCCCGAGCTGCTCGAGCTCGTCGAGATGGAGGTCCGGGAGCTCCTCTCGAAGTACGACTTCCCCGGCGACGACATCCCGATCGTGCAGGTCTCGGCGCTGAAGGCGCTCGAGGGCGACGCGGAGTGGACGCCGAAGATCCTCGAGCTGATGGAAGCGGTCGACTCCTACATTCCGGAGCCGCAGCGCGACCTCGACAAGCCGTTCCTGATGCCGATCGAGGACGTGTTCACGATCACGGGCCGCGGCACCGTCGTCACCGGCCGCGTCGAGCAGGGCCAGATCAAGATCGGCGACGAGGTCGAGATCGTGGGCATCCACGAGAAGATCGAGAAGACGGTCGTCACGGGTGTCGAGATGTTCAACAAGACGCTCGACTCCGCCCAGGCCGGAGACAACGCCGGCGCGCTCCTCCGCGGCACCAAGCGCGAGGAGGTCGAGCGCGGCCAGGTGCTCGCGAAGCCGGGCTCGATCCATCCGCATACGCACTTCAAGGCCGAGGTCTACGTCCTCTCGAAGGACGAGGGCGGCCGCCACACGCCGTTCTTCAACGGCTACCGGCCGCAGTTCTACTTCCGCACGACGGACGTGACCGGCTCGATCAAGCTCCCGGAGGGCCAGGAGATGGTCATGCCGGGCGACAACACGAACATGGAGATCGAGATGGGCCAGCCGATCGCCATGGACCAGGGACTGCGCTTCGCGATCCGCGAGGGTGGCCGCACCGTCGGCGCCGGCGTGGTGACCGACGTCATCAAGTAGAGGGGATTCGAGAATGGCGCAGGGGAAAATCCGGATCCGCCTCAAGGGCTACGACCACCAGCAGCTCGACCGGTCGGCCCAGCAGATCGTCGACACCGCTCAGCGAAGCGGCGCGACGATCACCGGTCCGGTTCCCCTGCCCACCGAGAAGAACGTCTACTGCGTGATCCGCAGCCCGTTCAAGGACAAGGATTCACGCGAGCACTTCGAGGTGCGCACGCACAAGCGGCTGATCGACATCTTGAGCCCGACGCCGAAGACGATCGACCAGCTGATGCGCCTCGACCTGCCCGCCGGCATCGACATCGAGATCAAGCTCTAGAGGACGACGTGGCAAAAGGAATCCTTGGCAAAAAGCTCGGCATGACGCAGGTCTTCGACGAGGAGACCGGCGTCGTCACATCGGTCACCGTGATCGAGGCCGGCCCATGCCCGGTCGTCCAGGTGAAGACGAACGAGCTCGACGGCTACGAGGCCGTGCAGCTCGCGTTCGAGCCGGTGAAGGAGCGCAAGCTCTCGAAGCCCGAGCTCGGCCACCTCAAGCGGTTCGGGGTCGGCGCGCACCGCCGGCTCGTCGAGTTCCGGGGCCCGATCGACGGCGGCGTCGTCGGCGAGTCGGTCACCGTCGAGGTCTTTGCACCGGGCGACGCAGTCAAGGTCGCGGGGATCGGCATCGGCAAGGGCTTCCAGGGGACGATCAAGCGCCACAACTTCTCGAGCGGCCCGCGTGGGCACGGCTCGCACAACGTCCGCAAGCCGGGATCGATCGGCGCGTCGGCGACGCCCTCGCGCGTCTTCAAGGGCATCAAGCTGCCGGGCCAGATGGGCGGCAGGCGCGTGACGCAAGTCGGTCTCCACGTGCACGACGTCGACGTCGAGCGCAACCTCCTCCTCGTCAAAGGCTCGGTGCCCGGTCCGAAGAACGGATTCGTCGAAGTGAGGACCCACTGATGGCGGCTCCCAAGGCGCCCATCCTCGGTAAGAAGGGTGGCAAGTCACACGAGCACGCGCTCGACGAGGCGATCTTCACCGCGGACGTGAAGCCGCACCTGGTGCACGAGACGGTTCGCGCTGAGGCGAACGCCCGTCGTGCGGGCACGGTGCAGACGAAGAGCCGCGGCATGGTCGCGGGCGGACGCTCGAAGCCGTGGCGTCAGAAGGGCACGGGCCGCGCGCGCCAGGGCACGATCCGCGCGCCGCAGTTCGAAGGCGGCGGTCACGCGTTCGCAAAGAAGCCGCGCGACTTCGAACAGAAGGTGAACAAGAAGGTGGTCCGCGCCGCGCTGCGCTCTGCGCTCGCGAGCCACGCGAAGGCAGGCACGCTCGCGCTCATCGATGGCGGTTCATTCGACGAGCCGTCGACGAAGGCCGCAGCGGCGATGGTCGAATCGCTTACGCGCCCGATCGTGCTCGTCTGCACGCCCGACGAGACGACGCTCGCACGTTCGTTCCGCAACCTGACTCGCATCGCAGTCGTCGAGGCGGCCGACCTCGAGGTCGGCGCCGTCGTCTGGGCGCGCACGCTCGTCGTCTCGCAGGCAGCGCTGCCGCTCGTGGAAGCGAGGGCCACGTAATGGATGCCTCGCAGGTCGTGCTCGCGCCGATCGTCTCCGAGAAGAGCTACTCCGGCACCGCGGTCGGCAAATACACGTTCCGCGTGCACGAGGACGCCCACAAGACGCAGATCCGCCAGGCGGTCGAGTCACTTTTCGAGGTCAAGGTTGCGAGCGTGAACATCATCAAGGTGCAGCCGAAGCCGAAGCGCCGCGGCACGTTCAAGGGGACGCGCCAGGGTTGGAAGAAGGCGATCGTCCAGCTGAAGCCGGGCCATTCGATCGAGTTCTTCGAAGGAGCGCAGCTCTAATGCCTGTCAGAAGGTTCAAGCCGACGAGCCCGGGCCGCCGCTTCATGACGGTCTCCGACTTCAAGGAAGTGACGAAGTCGAGGCCGGAGCGCGCGCTCACCGAGAAGCTGACGAAGAAAGGCGGCCGCAACAACAACGGCCGCATCACGACGCGCCACCAGGGTGGCGGCCACAAGCGCCGCTACCGCATCGTCGACTTCAAGCGTGCGAAGGACGGCGTGCCGGCGAAGGTCGCCGCGATCGAGTACGACCCGAACCGGTCGGCCCGCATCGCGCTGCTCCACTACGCCGACGGCTTCAAGAGCTACATCATCGCGCCGGCCGGTCTTCGCGTCGGCTCGGTCGTGCAGTCGGGCGCCGGCGCAGACATCAAGCCGGGCAACGCGCTTCCGCTCGAGAACATCCCCACCGGCACACTCGTGCACAACGTCGAGCTGAAGCCGGGCAAGGGCGGGCAGATGGCGCGCTCGGCCGGTGCCGGCATCCAGCTCGTCGCAAAGGACGGCGGCTACGCGACACTTCGCCTCCCGTCGGGCGAGATGCGGCGCGTGCTGCTCACCTGCCGTGCGACGGTCGGTCAGGTCGGGAACATCGACCACGGCAACATCACGGGCGGCAAGGCGGGACGCAGCCGCTGGCTCGGCAAGCGCCCGACGGTGCGCGGCGCCGCGATGAACCCTGTCGACCACCCGCACGGTGGCGGCGAAGGCAAGTCGAAGGGCGGCCGCCATCCGGTCACTCCGTGGGGCGTGCCGACGCTCGGCAAG
>DASYAO010000143.1:0-52455 GCA_036501285.1 Gaiellaceae bacterium | reverse complement strand
TGGTGGTTCAGGAGGCCGACCGTGACGAACAGCACGATTGCGACGAGGTCGGCGGCGACTGCCGAGCGATGCGGCAGAGCGAGGATGCGAGGCGGTCGGATGGTCATCGTCTGCAATAGTCGCCGTTCATGCAGCTCTTCGCTCGCTTTGCCGTCGCGCTCGGTATCAACGCGCTTGCGCTCTACATCGCAAACGGCCTCTTCGGGGGCGTGCGGATCCACGGACCCTGGGCGTATGTCGTCGGCGCCGCCGTGCTTGCGTTGGCGAACGCCGTGCTGAAGCCGCTGCTCGCCGTGCTGACGCTGCCGCTGATCGTCTTCACGTTCGGCTTCTTCTACCTCGTGATCAACATCGCAATGGTCGCGCTCGCGGCGTGGGTCGCGCCGGACTTCACCGTCCGCGGCTTCTGGACGTACGTCGGCGTCGTCGTCATCCTCTGGCTCGTGAACTGGTCGGTTACGTCGTTTGCCGACCGCACCGTCGGTCGGCGCCGCTTTGGCCGCACCTTCCCGTAGTCCGTTCGAGGGACGGTTCCTTGAACAGGAGCCGGATCGCGCCGACAATCAAGAAGCCGTGGTGCGCCTCATCGCATGAGCCCGAACGCGTGAGAGGCCTTTCGGCCTCCCACGCAACAACGTCCGCTTAAGCGCCCGGCCTAGCCGCAGCCGGTCGACGTGCCGCAGTCGCGGCAGGTATAGCAGGTGCCCGCGCGCACCATCCTGCCGCCGCAGCGCGAGCACTCGATCGCGTCTTCGTGTGTGTTGAAGAGCGCGGTCTGACCGGGCGTCGGCAGCTCGAGGTCGGGCACATCGGGAGCGCCGCTTGCGTACGCGGCGGAGAGCCTCGCGCGAACTTCGGGCGAGAGGATGCCGATCTCCTCCTGCTGGTCGACCGTGAGGAACTTCTTCCCCATCCAGCGGAAGACGTAGTCGACGATCGACTTCGCCGCGCGGATGTCGGGATCGTTTGTCGCGCCGCTCGGCTCGAACCGCATGTGCGCGAACTTCGAGACGTAGACCTCGAGCGGCACGCCGTACTGGAGGCCGAGCGAGACGGCGATCATGAACGAGTTCATCAGGCCGGCGAGGGTCGTTCCCTCCTTGGCGATGTCGATGAAGATGTCGCCGGGGGTGCCGTCGTCGTAGATGCCGACGTGGATGTAGCCCTCGTAGTCGCCGACGCGGAACTTGCGGCCGATCTCGGTGCGGTCGTCCGGCAGACGCCGCCGCCGCGGGGCAGCGACGAGACCGGCACCTGACGGAGCCAGCGCAGTCTGCTTGTCGGACTTACCCGAGAGCGGCTGGGCGACCTTGCAGTTGTCGCGGTAGATCGCGATCGCCTTGACGCCGATCTTCCATGCGTCGACGAACACCTGCGCGACCTCGTCGATCGTCGCCTGCTCCGGGAGGTTGACCGTCTTCGAGATCGCGCCCGAGATGAACGGCTGGATCGCGCCCATCATCTTCACGTGGCCCGAGTAATGGACAGCTCGCTCGCCGATCGCGCAGTCGAAGACCGGATAGTGCTCGGTCTTCACGTACGGCGCGCCGACGACGGAGTTGCGCTCGTCGATGTAGGCGACGACCTGGTCGATCTCGGTCGGCGCATAGCCGAGCTTCTCGAGCCCGAGCGGCACCGTCTTGTTGACGATCGTGATCTCGCCGCCGCCGACCAGCTTCTTCGACTTGACGAGCGAGAAGTCAGGCTCGACGCCCGTCGTGTCGCAATCCATCATGAAGCTGATCGTCCCCGTGGGCGCGAGCACCGTCGACTGCGCGTTGCGGTAGCCGTGCACCTCGCCGAGGTCGAGCGCGTCGTCCCACGCCTTGCGCGCCGCGCCGAGCAGGTCGGACGGCACGGTCTCTGGCGAGCCGATGTTGCCGACGGCCGCACGGTGCTTTGCGATCACGCCGATCATCGCCGCCGCGTTCGGCCGGTAACCCGCGAACGGGCCCATCCGGCCGGCAATCTCCGCCGACTTGCGATAGGCGCGACCGGTCATCAGCGCGGTGATCGCCGCGGAGTACGCCCGACCCTCGTCGGAGTCGTACGGCAGGCCGCGAGCCATCAGCAGCGCGCCGAGGTTCGCGTAGCCGAGGCCGAGCTGGCGGTAGGCCCGTGCGTTGCGCTCGATCTCCGGTGTCGGATACGACGAGTAGCCGACGAGGATCTCTTGCGCGAGGAACATCACGTCGCAGGCATGCTCGAACGCCTCGACGTCGAGCTCGCCGTCCTCGCGGCGGAACTTCATCAGGTTCAGCGAAGCCAGGTTGCACGCCGAGTCGTCGATCGACATGTACTCAGAGCACGGATTCGACGCGTTGATGCGGCCCGTGTTCGGAAGCGTGTGCCAGCCGTTGATCGTCGTGTCGTACTGGACGCCCGGGTCGGCGCAACGCCAGGCCGCCTCGGCCATGTCGCGCAGCAGCTTGCGAGCCTTCACCGTCTCGACGACCGAGCCGTCGACACGTGCCGTCAGGTTCCAGTCTGCGTCGCCCTCGACCGCGGTCATGAACGAGTCGGAGACGCGCACCGAGTTGTTCGCGTTCTGGTACTGGATCGACGACCAGTCGGGCGAGTCGAGCGACATGTCGTAGCCTGCCGCCTCGAGCACCCGCGCCTTCTCCTCCTCGCGCGCCTTGCACCAGATGAACTCGTCGATGTCGGGGTGGTCGACGTCGAGCACGACCATCTTCGCCGCGCGACGCGTCTTGCCGCCCGACTTGATCGTGCCCGCTGACGCGTCGGCGCCGCGCATGAACGAGACCGGGCCGGATGCGTGGCCGCCCTTCGAGAGCTGCTCCTTCGACGAGCGCAGCCTCGAGAGGTTGACGCCGGAGCCGGAGCCGCCGCGGAAGATGATTCCCTCGCGCCGGATCCAGTCGAGGATCGAGTCCATCGAATCCTCGATCGAGAGGATGAAGCAGGCCGAGCACTGCGGCGCTTCCTCGAAGCCGACGTTGAACCAGACCGGAGAGTTGAACGCGGCGAGCTGGTTGACGAGGATCGCCTTCAGCTCGTCCTCGAAGGTCTGCACCTCGGCCTCGTCGACGAAGTAGCCGCCCTTGCGGCCCCAGAGGCCGATCGTCTCGACGACGCGGCCGATCATCTGCTTCACGGAGTACTCGCGCTCGGGCGAGGCCATTCGGCCGCGGAAGTACTTCTGGGCGACGATGTTCGTCGCCGTCTGCGACCAGAACTTCGGGAACTCGACGCCCTTCTGCTCGAAGACCGGCTTGTCCTTCCCGGGGATGAACGCGTCGCGCGACTCCCATTCGATCTCGCCGAACGGGTCGCGGCCGGCGATCGTGAAGTAGCGGCGCACCCCGAGCGCGGCGTCCTCCTTCGCGACCGAGTTCACGAGCTCTTCGGGCTTGATCTGCACTGTCTGTTCCACCGACGCCATGTCCCCTTCCTTTCCCTCCGGTCCTGTTGAGCGGACCAACGAGGGTAGGGCGGCCGTCGGATGGATCCGAGCCGCCGTCCAGCACCCTGAATTTTACCGGCCGGGACCTCTCCGCAGTCGCCGCCGGACCTGCTCGGCGACCCCGATCAGGGCCAGCGAGAGGGCGAGCGCGCCGAGCACGAGGAACGGCAGCGGCAGTCCGCCGCCGCCTCCGCCGTGCGGCGGTGTCACGACGGGCACCGGGACGCCGCCCCCGCCGAGCCGCCGCAAGAGCGCGCGCTCGATCTCGTCACGGGTCGAGGAGTAGATCGCGACGACCGTCGGGATGTGCCCGAGCGCCTGGTGGTAGCACCGCACCGGGTAGACGCCGTTCACGATCCCGTCGTAGGAATCGGTCAGCAGTCGCTGCCAGCACGGAACGGCCACGGCTCCCGAGTGTGAGGCCGACTCGTCTGCGCCCGGTTCGGGCGCCGTAAGGATTTACGCCGGGCTGGGCGGAGTTCCGCCGCGGCCTTGGTAGCGTCGCCAGATCAAGCCGCCGACGCCTGCGAGCACGAGCAGGATCGCGAGCAGGCCGAGGATCAGGAGCGGCAACGGGAACGAGCCCGGTCCGCCCGGCGTGATGTCGCGGATCGCCTGGCTCACCGGGCTCCGCTTCTTCTTCACGGGCGTGGTCGTGGTGGTGCCGGTCGTTCCGGTCGACCCCTTGTTCGGGACCGGCGTCGTCGGCGTGATCGCGGTCACCGTCTTGTGCGACGTGCGTTGCGTGGCGAGCGCCCTCTGCAGAGCACGCTCGATGTCCTGGCGCGCGCTCGAGTACACCGAGACGTCGAGCGGAAGATGTTGGATCGCCTGGTGGTAGCACGGGATCGGGTAGACGTTGTTGATCGTCCCGTCGTACCAATCGTTCAGCAATGCCTTCCAGCACGGAACGGCTGCCGACGCAGGCGCCGAGGTGACGGTGAGCGCGGCGAACACCGCGCAAACCGCGAGCAGCGCACGGAGGGCAATGCCACGGTTCAAGGCTGGGGGTGCACCGATCACGAAGTCTTCCCGACGCGTGTAAGGCGCGTGTGTGCACCGCCAGACACGATCGGGCAATGCTAGCGTCGCCCGCGATGAGGGTGGCACGGGAACTGTGGTCGCCACTTGGTGCCGCCCTCGCGCTGACCGCCGCCGTCCTCTTCTTCGGGGGCCACACGCTGCCCTGGATCGGCGCCGCGGTAGTGCTGGTGGCCGCCGTCCTCGTCGCCTCGCGGGGCATCCCACCGGGCGCCTGGCTCGTGCTCCCACTCGCTGTCCTGGCCGTCTGGTGCGCCGTCTCGATCGCCTGGTCGATCGAGCCCGACCGGACGTGGGACTACGCCAACCAGACCGCGGTCTACGCCGCCTTCGCCTTCGTCGGCACCTACCTCGCCGGCCGCACGGGTGGGCTCGCGACCGGCTTCGCCGCCCTGCTCGGCGCCGTCTGCGTCTGGTCGCTCGCCGGCAAGGTCTTCCCGTTCCTCTACGAGGACTACGGAACGATTGCGCGCCTGCGCGGGCCGGTCGGCTACTGGAACGCGCTCGCCCTCCTCGGTGACTTCGCGATCCCGCTCGGCCTCTGGCTCGCGTCGCGCAAGCGCGTGGCGGGAACGCTGCTCGTCTTCGGCTGGGCGGTCGCGATCGCGCTGACCCTCTCGCGCGGCGGCATCCTGGTCGCGCTGCTCGTCGCGGCGGCCTGGCTGCTCCTCTCCGGCCTCTGGCTGCAGGGGCTCGCGACGCTCGTCGCGGCGTGCGTGCCGGCGGCGGCCGTGATCGGCCTCGCCTTCTCGCTGCACGGGATCACGAGCGACGGGACCTCGCACGCGACGCGCGTCCACGACGGGCTGCTCTTCGGCGCGGCGCTCGTCGTCGGCGCCACCGTCGCGGCGGTGCTCGCGCGCTTCCCGCCGCCGGAGCCCGTGCCAGCGGTGCGCCGCATGGCGCGCGTGCTCGCGATCGTGTTCGCGGCTGCGGTCTGCCTGATCGGCGGCTTTCACGCGAAGGCGTGGTGGGACCAGTTCACGGCGCCCGCCTCGAGCGAGCTCGGGAACGGCCCCGGCCGGATCGTCGAGGCGAACTCGAACCACCGCTGGATCTGGTGGAAGCAGGCGTGGGACGGCTTGCAGGGACACGAGCTGGCCGGCACGGGCGCCGGCTCGTTCGCGTTCACGAACCTCCGCTATCGCACGACCGACCTCGACACGACGACCGAGCCGCACGACCTACCGGTGCAGTTCCTGACCGAGACCGGCGTGATCGGGCTCGTGCTCTTCCTGCTCGTCGGCTTCGTGTTGATCCGAAGCGTGCGCAGCCCGACCGACCCCGAGCTCGCGCTCTCGCTCGTCTTGCCTGCGTTCCTCGTGCACGGCTTGCTCGACTTCGACTGGGACTTCGCCGCAGTCGCCGCGCCCGCGTTCCTCGTCGCCGGCGCACTCGTCTCGCGGCCGATCCCGCGCCCGAGCTTCTCGTTCTCGGGCACGCTCGTCGCCGCGGGGGTCGCGCTCCTGCTGCTCTCGTCGCTGGGCGCGATCTGGCTCGGCGGCCGCTGGAGCGGCGAGGCGGAGAACGAGCTCGGCAGCAACCCGACGCACGCGGCGCAGCTCGCGCGCAAGGCCCGCTCCGTGCAGCCATTGTCGATCGACCCGCTCCAGGCGGAGGCGCTTGCCGAGGAGGTGCAGGCGTTCGGTGCGCGCGGTAAGCAGCGGCGCAAGCACTTCGGCGCCGAGCTCGGGCTGCTTCAGAACGAGACAAACCAACAGCCGTACAACTCCGAGGCCTGGTTCAACCTCGGTTACTTCGATCTCGTAATCCGACACTGTCCGCGCGCGGCGCTGCCCGCCTTCAACCGCTTCACGACGCTGAACCCGCAGGACCCCGGGAACGTCTATTACACGCAGGCGCTCAAACAAGTGAACTCGGGCAAGCCGATCTGCTGATCAGCTCGCGCCAAGCACGACCGCGAGCTTGCCGCCGAGCAAGGCGCTCGGCTTCATCCCGTCGAGCGGCCCGACCACGTGCAGCTGCAGGTCATGCGCGAGCCGAAGCGCCTCGGGCCGGTAGCCCGGGACGTACATCACGAACGTCGTCGCGTAGTCGTGGCGCTTCGCGTTCATGGCGCCGGCGACGGGGTAGCCGATCGACTGCAGCTTCGAAGCCTCCGCATGCGCGACGCCGTTTCGCCCGTTGCCGTTCAGGACGAGCACGCCGGTCTTCGCGCGCGGCCGGAGCACCGGGGCCGGCACGGCGGGATGGTGCTTCACCGCCTTCACGGCGTGGCGCACCGGCGCGAGCTTGACGGCCGCCTTGTGCGTCGTCGCGACGGTCTGAGCGTGGTGGCGCAGCGCGTGCGTGAGCGGCTTCGCGACGAGCAGCGCGCCGCACACGAGCAGCAGCACGAGCTCGACGCCGGCGATCAACGACGCGACGAGGGTTGCCCGGCGCCAGGGGCGAACGAGGTCTTGCGCGGTGAGCGAAGCTTCCAAGGCGAGACTCGATTCGGCGGAGCCGCGCCGAGTCCTACCCGCAGTGCGCCTTGAAGCTGAGGTGCTGGGCCTTCGCGAGCGCGCTCGCCTGCGTCTTCGTGACGTAGTTGACCTGAGTCTGCACCGGTCCGAAGCTGTTCGCGATCGAGATCGAGTACGGCCCGAGCACGTCGCCTCCCTCGTTCGTCGTCATGCACTTCCACGACGCGAGCTTCGGCGCCGTTTTCTGCGCGGCAGTGACGAAGACCTCCGTCCCGGGCGGCGGGTTCTCGAGCTGACAGAGGAACGGCTCGCTCTTCGACGGGTCGGGGAAGCAGTCGATCCAAGCCTTCGTCGGCGCCGTCTTCGACTGGCAGGGAACGGTCGGCTCGGCGTTTGCGGTGCAGGCCACGTAAGTCGGCTTGCCGGTGCAGTCGAAGTTGCCCGCGATCGGCGTCTCGACGCAGCTGGGCGCGCGAACGGTGAGCAATCCTGTCGAGTGCGTGTAGAGCTTCGCGACCTGCTTCGAGGCGATCGCCGTCTCGACCTTCGCCGTGCTGCTGACGCTGTGGCCGCCGCAGCCTGCGAGCGCGCAGACCGCGACAGCGAGGAGAACGCCTCTACGCACCCTCGAACCACTTCCACGTCTGCGCAAGTCCGTCCTCGAGCGAGGTCTCGGCGCGCCAGCCCAGCACGCTCGCCGCGCGTGACACATCGAGCCGGGAATGGCGGACGTCGCCGAGGCGCGCGGCTTCGAGGCGCGGCTCTGCGGACGACCCGGCGACCTTCGCGCAGAGGCGGTGCAGCTCCAGCACGCTCCTATCTTGCCCGGTGCCGACGTTGAAGACGCCGCCTCTCGTGCCGGTTGCCGCAAGCAGCGCGGCGACGACGTCGCCGACGTAGACGAAGTCGCGTGTCTGCTGGCCGTCGCCGAAGATCGTCGTCTCCTCGCCGCGGCCGAGCCGTTCGAGGAAGATCGATACGACGCCGCCCTCGAGCGAGGCGTCCTGGCGCGGCCCGTAGACGTTCCCGAACCGCAGCGTGACGTGGCCGGTGTCGTGGATCCGGTTCCAGCCGGCGAGGTACTCCTCGCCGCAGAGCTTCGCGATCCCGTACGGCGACATCGGCAGACGAGGGCCGTCTTCGCCCGCCGGCTGCTCGCACTCGCCGTAGATCGCGCCGCCGGTCGAGCTGAAGACGACCTGTGCGCCGGAGTCCTGCGCCGCCTCGAGCACCTTCACCGTGCCGACGACGTTGACGGCGGCGTCGTGGTCGGGCCGCCGCAGCGAGGTCTGCACGTCGGCCTGCGCCGCGAGGTGGAAGATCACCTCGGCGCCGGCAGCGTCGATCCCTTTGCGGATGTCGGCCTCGACGAAGCGGGCGCCGGGGTTCACATGCTCGCGCTTGCCTGAGGACAGGTCGTCGACGACGACGACGTCGTCGCCCCGCTCGAGCAGGGCGTCGACGAGATTCGAGCCGATGAAGCCCGCCCCACCCGTGACGAAGGTACGCACGGCTCCCTATCGTAGGGTGCGTCCGGTGTTCATCACCTTCGAAGGCCAGGACTGGTCGGGCAAGAGCACGCAGGCCGCCCTGCTCGTCGAGCATCTGCGCGCGGAAGGGCGCGAGGTCGTGGCGACGCGCGAGCCGGGCGGCACGCCGGTCGGCGAGTCGATCCGCACGCTCGTGCTCGACGGGCCCGAGATGAGCGCGTGGGCCGAGGCGGCACTCTTCGCCGCCGCGCGCGCCGAGCATGTCGCCGCCGTGATCAGGCCGGCGCTCGAGCGGGGCGCGGCGGTCGTCTGCGACCGCTACGTCGACTCGTCGGTCGTCTACCAGGGGATCGCGCGCGGGCTCGGCGCCGAACGCGTGCTCGAGCTCAACCTCGCCGTCACGGACGGCCTGCTGCCGGACAGGACCTTCGTCCTGAACGTCGACCACGAGACCGCGCGTGCGCGGCACTCGGCCGGGCTCGACCGGATCGAGCGCGAGGATGCGGCCTTCCGCGCCACGGTCGCGGACGGCTACCGGCAACTGCCGGAATTGTTCCCAAAGAGGGTCGTCGCGCTTGACGGCACGCTCACGCCCGGCGAGATTGCAGCCCGTGTCCGCGAGCATCTTCGAACCGCTTAGCGAGCAGGCCGAGGCGAAGCGCCTGCTCGACGCGGCGCTCGCAGAGGGGCCCGCGCACGCGTACCTGTTCTACGGTCCACGCGGCGTCGGCAAGCGCAGCTTCGCGCGCGCGTTCGCGCGCGAGTTGCTCGGGACCTCGCGCGACGTGCATCCCGATCTCTACGAGCTCGAGGCGCTCGGCGAGATGATCCGCATCGACGTGATCCGCGAGTTGCGGCGCGACCTGCACATGCGGCCGTTCGAGGCCGACCGTCGCGTCTATCTCCTCCACGACGCGCACCTGATGAACGAGGACGCGTCCGACGCGCTGCTGAAGGATCTCGAGGAGCCGCCGTCGTACGCCGTGATCGTGCTCGTTGCCGACGATCTCGGACAGATCTCGGAGACGATCCGATCCCGGTGTCAGCTCGTGCCGTTCCGGCGCCTGAGCGAGCCCGCGGTGCGCGAGCTCGTCGATGCGCGCGCGCCCGCGCTCGACGAGGCGCAGCGGACCGCGCTCGCGCGCGTTGCCGCGGGAAGGCTCGACCGGCTCGAGCGGCTGCTCGACCCGAACGAGGCGCAGCGGCGCGACGCGCTGATCGCGGTTGCGCGCGCGGTCTATCGCGATCCTGCGTTCGACCCTGCGGCGGCTGCGGGAGTGCTGATCGCGAACGCAGCCGCGCGTGGCGAGGAGTCGCGCTCGAAGGAGGAGGTGCGGATTTCCGAGCTCGAGCTACCGGCGCGCGAGGTAGACCAGCGGCTTCGGCGCGCGCAACGCGGAGCCGAGCGTGAAGAGCTGCTCGCGCAGCTCGAAGAGCTTGCGGCGTGGTACCGCGACCTCGTCGCGGTGGCGGTCGGCGCAGACCGCGCGGCGATCCACGTCGATCGCCTCGAGCAGCTTCGCGTCGACGCGACGACCGAGCTCCTCGTCGGCGCCGAGCAGGCGGCCGGCGCGGTTCGGGGGCTCTGGCGGCGGCTCGAGGAGTTCAACCTCGCGCCACAGCTTGCGCTCGAGGCGCTGTTCGTCGAGCTGCAGCGCGACCTGCGTCGTTAGGAGTCCGAAAAGGTCTCGTAAGGATTGCCGGTTCTGCCAACTTTTTGGCCGGAGCGCGGGCACATGGTCAACCGAAGTGGCCGCCGATGCGTCGGGAGCGCGGACGGAGCAGCTCTATCTCCGTCACGGGAGGCAGATCTATTCCTTCTGCCTCTGGCGCCTGCGCGACCGTCTCGACGCGGAGGACGCCGTGCAGTCGACGTTCCTCAACGCGTTTCGCGCGCTCGAGCGCGGCGTCGTACCGTACGCCGAGGCGGCGTGGCTCTACAAGATCGCCGACAACGTCTGCCGCACGCGGACGCGCGCCGCGTATCGCCGCGGCCGGGTCGAGGTTCCCTCGGTGGTCGACGAGTCGATCGCGTCGCCCGAGCGCGACGATGTCACGATCGACCTTCGAGGTGCATTGCAGCGCTTGCCGCTGCGGCAACGTCGCGCGATCCTCCTGCGCGAGTGGCACGGCCTCGGCTACGGCGAGATCGGCACCGAGCTCGGGCTTTCGCGTGCCGCCGTCGAAGCGCTGTTGCACCGCGCTCGCCGTACTTTGCGCGCCGCGGCCTAAACTGCAGGCGATGCGGCGGATGGCGTGAGCTTCTTCTCCGGCGCAGATGCGTATGACCGCTTCATGGGCCGCTACTCGCAGCCACTCGCGCCGGTGTTCGCGGACTTCGCCGGGATCGCGGCGGGCATGCGCGTCGTCGACGTCGGCTGTGGCCCGGGCGCGCTGACCGCCGAGCTCGTCGCCCGCGTCGGCGCTGAGAACGTCGCCGCTGCCGATCCGACGGAGGGATTCGTCGAGGTTGCACGTGCCCGCAATCCGAACATAGATATCCGGCAGGCGACGGCCGAGGGCCTGCCGTTCGATGAGGGGAGCTTCGACGCCGCGCTCGCGCAACTCGTCGTCCACTTCATGACCGATCCGGTCGCGGGCATTCGCGAGCTGGCAAGGGTGACTCGTACCGGCGGTGTTGTCGCCGCGTGTGTCTGGAACATGACGGGAGACGATGGCCCGCTTGCGTTCTTCTGGAAGACGGCCCGCGAGCTCGACCCTTCGTCGCCCGGCGAGTCCGCGCGCGCGGGCTCGACTGCGGGCAGCCTGACAAAGCTCTTCCGCGAGGCAGGGATTGCGGATGCGCACGAGGAGTCGATCTCGACGACGGTCGAGCATGCGAGCTTCGACGACTGGTGGGAGCCGTTCCTGCTCGGCGTCGGCCCTGTCGGTGTCTACGTGAACGGGCTCGATCCCGAGCGGCGCGACAGGCTGCGTGAGCGGCTGCGAGAACGGCTGGGTGACGGCCCGTTCAGGATCAAGGCCGTCGCCTGGGCGGCTCGCGGCACGCCCGCCTAACCGGTCTCGGTCTCCTTGGCGGAGAAGATCACCGCGGGAACCTCGGCCTCGGCCGGCTCGACCCCGCGCACGCCGACGTCCATCACGGTCACGATGAGCGACGCAAGTGGAACCGCGATCAGCACGTAGAACGGACCGAGCACGACGCCGACGACCGACACCGCGATCAGGACGAGCAGCGGCGAGAGGCCGACGACGCCGCCGAGGACGCGCGGATTGACGATGTAGTCCTGCAGGACGCGCACGAGGAGAAGCGCGCCCGCTGCAAACGCGGCCGTGTGCCACGACACCGTCAGCCCGGCGCCGATCGCGAGGAGGAGCGCGGCAAGCGGGCCGATCACCGGCACGATCTCGAGCAGGGCGACCACGATCCCGAGCAGCAGCCAGTACGGCTCGCCGATGATGAAGAACGCCGTCGAGACGACGGTGCCGACTGCCGAGATCAAGAGCAGCTGGCCGCGAACGAACGCGCCGAGCTTGAGGTCGACGAGCTGCCAGGTGTCGCGGATCTTCTTGCGTTTCGGCCGCGCGAAGAAGCCGGTGACGAAGTCGATGAAACGGTCGCGTTCGAACACCCAGTACGCGGCCGTCGCGAGCGTGAAGAAGATGCCGACGAGCACCTTCACCGCTTCGAGCCCTGCGGTGAGGGCGGGATGGAGGAGCTTGTCTGCTTTCGGCAGATGGGCGAGTCGACGCTGGATCGCGTCGAGCACATCGCCCTTCACGCCCTGCACTCCGGGATGCGAGTGCGCCGCGTCGAGCGCCGCCTGTACTTCGGTGACGAGGCGCGGTACGACGAACGAGAGGAAGAGCGCGACGAGGCCGATGAGCACGAGGTAGTGCAGCAGCACGGCGACCGATCGCGGGACGCGATGGCGTGCGAGCCAATCGACGCCGGGTCGCATGGCCGCGGCGATCGTCATCGCGACGAAGAGGAGCGCGACGATTACCCGTAGCTTCCAGAGCGCCAGCGCCAGCACGATGACTCCGATTGCGACCGACGTCGCGACCAGGGCCTTGCGTGCAGTCGACGGCGCACCCTCGGGTTCGGGGGAGGATCTCAGCACCTGTCTACAACGGAACTACCGCTTTCTGCGTTTCTCTACCATCTTGCCGTGGCCGACATCGTCGTCTTCGTCGAGATCCCGGGCGGATCGCGGAACAAATACGAGTGGGACGACGAGCTCGGTGGGGTCGTGCTCGACCGTCGGCTGTTCACGTCGATGAGCTACCCGTCGGACTACGGCTACATCGAGGGAACGCTCGCCGAGGACGGCGACCCGCTCGACGCCCTCGTGCTCGTCGCCGATCCGACGTTTCCCGGCTGTCGCATCCGCGTCCAGCCGATCGGCGTCTTCCACATGACCGACGAGAAAGGCCCCGACGAGAAGGTGATCTGCGTGCCGCTGAACGATCCGACGTGGGGGACGATCTCCGACATCCACGACGTCTCGCCGGGTCTGCGCGACGAGATCGAGCACTTCTTCCAGGTGTACAAGGACCTCGACCACGAGGGGAAGGTCTCGACGCGCGGCTTCGGCAATCGCACGGAGGCCGACGAGGCGATCGCAGCCGCGCGCAAGCGCGCGAAGTAGCTACGGCTCTGCGACTGCACGCCGCCGCGATGCGGCGGTTGCGAGCACGGAGCCGACGAGCACGAGCGCGAAGCCGAATCCCATTCCCGCGGTGAAGTGCTCGTTCAGCACCGCGATCCCGAGCAGTGCCGCAACTGCAGGGTTGACGTAGGTGATCACCGTGGCACGCACAGGCCCTGCCTCGGCGATCAGCTCGAAGAAGAGGACGAACGCGAGCGCGGTGCAGAGGACGGCGAGGCCGACGATCGAAAGCACGACGTGGCTCGACGGCACCGTGTGCGGGAACTGCACCGCCGCGACCGGCAGATAGAGGAGTGCGCTCGCGCCGAGCGAGACCGCGATCACGCCGAGATTCGGCAGGCCGGCGAGGTAGCGCGAGAGGATCCACGGCCCGGCCGCGTAGCCGACGACGACCGCCGCCATCTCGACGAGCCCGACTCCGCTCGTGTGGCTGATGTCGAAGCCGACGATCGCCGCAACTCCGCCGACGCCGACGGCGAGCCCGGCGATGCGGCGGCCGTCGAACTGCTCGGCGCTTCGCGTCAGCGTCGCGATGGCGACGCCCGTGAACGGAACGGCCGCAATCAGCAGCGCGGCGAGCGAGCTCGACACGCGGCGCTCGGCGCTCGCGAGCGCGAGCCATGGGAGGGCGATCTCGACCAGCGCGAAGGCCAGCAGCGGCCGCCAGCGCGGGAGCATCAGGCGGAGCTCGCCGCGGGCCCCTGCGAGCGGGAGCAGCAAGAGCGCCGCCGCGCCGGAGCGCAGGAAGACGAGCGTCGCCGGGCTCACCTCGCGCACGGCGACGCGGATCATCAGGTACGGGACGCCCCAGACCACGCACATGACGAGGAACAGCACCCAACCGCGACGCGTCATCTTCGAGGGTTCTAACAGTCGCGAGTGGTCGGGTCGTGAGACGGGCGGGTAGACTTGGACGCCCCGCCGACGTAGCTCAGCTGGTAGAGCACTTCACTCGTAATGAAGGGGTCCGCGGTTCGAATCCGCGCGTCGGCTCTCCGGGATCAGCCGATCGGGCGTCCGAAGCGAAGGTGGTTGTTGTCGAGGTCGCGAATCGCGAACTCGCGGACGCCCAGGGCTTGTCTTCGACGCCCTCGCTCAGCAGGCCGACAGGCTCGCCGCCGTCGAAGCGGCGCCGAACTTCGGCGCGAAGGTCCGGGCCGATCGACGCAGGCACCGGCAGCAAACCGCAGTCCTGCCATTCCTCGTGCGGCCGGTCGACGCCGCCCCACGAGACGTAGACCTCGGCGTAGTTGACGAACGGGCGTCGTACCGCCGGATCCCGAAGCCGAGCCGCGCGTAGAAGGCGAGCGCCGCCTCGAGATCGCGCACCGCGAAGACCGGTTCCGACGTCGCCACGCCACTAGCTTCTTATCGCGGCCTCCGACGCGAAAATCGCTGGCGGAGCGGGCCTTTCGGGGTGTAAGGTGTTCCTTACATGGAGCCTGCACGCAAGGATGACGAGCGCCTCGAGCTCACCCTCCGCGGGTTTTCCCCCGCCGAGCTCAAGGTCTGCGCCGACAAGCAGTGCGCGAACTTCGGACTCAAGGTCTGCGAGTCCGAGATCAAGCCGTGCATGCGCACCGCCGGCGGCCGCGTGCGGCTCTACGAGGGCCGCTTCGTCGCCACCCGCGACGAGTAGCCGAGTAAGCGCCTAGGTCGTCCGCGGATCGAGTCTCGCGGCGATGCGGCCCGCGAGCCCGAGCTTCTCGACCACGACGTGGTCGCCTTCGTGCTCGACCACGTGCTCGATCTCGGGCGCGGTGTGCCCGCGGGCGATCACGAAACGGGCCGGCTTCGCCCGCACTTCTTCGTATTCGACGCGGGTCAGTGAGATCCGCTCCGTGCACTTCGGGTCCGAACATTCGCAAATGAAGGTGTACGCCTGCTCGCCCAGCATCCCCTCGGCGACGTCGTTGATCCGCTCGTTCACCTCACGGAAGAACGCCTCGTTTTTCGCGAGGCGCTCCTGCGAATTTGACTCCATCTCACGCTTCTTAACCGGTTTGAATCTGATTAAAACCCGCCCGGCGGGAAGGGCAGGTTCCGGGAGTATCATCGGGCCGTGAGGGTGAGTCGGCGTCGGATCACCGCAGGTGCCTGCTTCGCCCTGCTTGCGCTCCTGACCGAGCTGACCGGACGGGCGGCGACGGTCCGTCTGGACGGCGCGCTCCACGTCTCGCCGCTTGCGGCGCCGACGACGAGTTACTACCCGTTCCTGCTCGCGGGCGTCCGCACACTGGCCGCCGTGGTCATCGCACTCGCGGTGCTGCGCGCGGCGCGCGCGCACGCGGCGGCGAGCGCGGGTGAACGCCTGCTCGGGCGCATCACTCACAGGCCGCGGTTCCGCATCACGCTCTCACTGCGCCTCTGGGCGTACGCGTTCGTTGCGACGTCGCTCTTCTACCTGGCGCAGAACGACGCCGCGGGGGTCGCAACCGGCCGCTGGCCGCTGCTCGCGCCTTGGCTCCACACCTATGCCCTGCCCGTCTTCGCTGCCTGCTCGCTGCTTCTGGCGCTTGGTTTCGGCGCCGTTCGCACGTGGCTCGCGGACGTCGAGCGCTACGCGGCCACGACTCTCGCCCGCGCCTCGCGGCTCCTGCGCTCGGGCGCGCCGCCCGTCCGCCGTCGCCGCGATTTCGACGACCGCGCTCCACGCCTTCTCTACGGCCTCCTCTTCGAGTCGCGCCCGCCGCCGCTCCCCGCGTAACCCGCGGCACCACGCCTGCACGCCGCGGGTCGTTCTCGACGTTCGATCGCGGAGGGGAAGTGAACACACACATACTGAGAGAGCTGCCCGTCGAGCGCGCGCGCACGCGCATCCGCGTGCGTGTCGTCTCGATGCTCGCACCGCTCACCGTCACGGCAGGAATCGTCTGGGCATTCGTACAGCCCTACCGCTTGACCTTGCTGCATCCGTACGGCCAGGGGTTTTGGTGGCTCGCCATCGAGCCGCCGCTCCTCGTCTGCTTCGCCGGCGTCGTCTTCGGCTACTTCGTGGCGCGCCCGCTCATCGCCGACCTCGAGGGGCAGGACGATGGAACCGCCTAGCGAGATGGTCCACTGGTTCTTCGGCACGGGGGTGCTGATGCTCGGCCTGCTGATGCTCGCCGAAGTGATCGTCGGCCGCGAGGTCTGGGCGCAACGGCATTGGCGGATCTATCTCTGGCCCGGGCTCGCATTCGGGCTCGGCGTCCTGATGTGGCCGGTGATGACGTTCTTCACCAACTCGGCGATCCACATGGTCGCCCACGGAGCCTGGGCGCAGGCGCTGATGGCGATGGGCGGCGCCGAACTCGGACTTGCGAAAGGGAAGCTGAAGAGTCGCTGGTGGAAGCTCGCGACGCCGGTCGGGATCGGGGTCTCGGGCGCCGCGTTTCTCATCCACGAGCAGAACGGCTGGTACTTCGCGCGTTCGGCGTTTCTGCACCACCTCGTCGGCTGGACGCTGATCGGCGCTTCCGTCGTCGCGCTCACGCTCGTCTTCCGCCCGCGTTCGCTCGCGATGCAGACCGCGTTCGCGCTGGCCGTGATCGCACTCTCGGTGATGCTCTTCTCCGACCGCGATCTCGCGCCGGTGTTCGGCCACCTCTCGCCGCTCGCAGGAGCGCCGCACCGGTGAAGCGGCTCGTCGCGCTCCTGCTCTTCGTCGCACTCGCCGCGCCCGCCGCCGCGACCGCGCACGCGACCCTGAAGTCCGAGTTTCCCGGCTTCCAGCAGGAGCTGCAGACCTCGCCGAAGTTCGTGCAGCTCCACTTCGACCAGGTCGTACAGCTGCCGGTGATCGACGTGATCGACATCCACGGCGTCAACCATGCCCTGAAGGCGGTCGCCAACGGGACGAACGTCAGGGCGCGCGTGCGGCCGTTGCCGGCGGGCGCGTACACGATCCGCTGGCACGCGCTCTCGTCCGACGGCCACGTCGTCTCCGGCGTGTGGACGTTCGGCCTGCGCGTCAAGGCGCCGCCGCCGACCGAGGCGTACGGCGCGAGCGGGCCGACGGGTACGGAGAACCTCGTGCGCTGGGTCTACTTCGTCGCGCTCGCGACGATGATCGGCGCACTCGGCTTCCGCCTCCTGGTGCTGCGCGGGCTCGAGGTGCCGCCGGCGCTCGAGAAGCGGATGCTCCTCCTCGCGTTCATCGGCGTTCTCGGCGTCCTCGAAGTCGGCATCGCCGCGTTCCTGCTCCGCTGCGAGGACGTCCTCCAGCTTCCGTTCGGCAAGTTCTTCTACGGCGACCTCTCGCCGATCTCGGGCGGGACGCGCTACGGCAAGGCCTTCATCGCCATGACGCTCGGCTTCGCACTCGTCTCCGCATTCGTCTACCTCGCGTGGCTGCTCGAGCGCACGCTGCTGCTCGCGCCCGCCCTTGTGCTCTCGCTCGCATTCACGGGCGGTCTCTCGCTCTCCGGGCACGACGCGACCGATCCCGGCTCGTCGTGGAAGAGCGAGCTTGCCGACTGGGTGCACATCTCGGCGGTGTCGCTCTGGATCGGAGGGCTCGTCGCGCTTGTCGTCGCCGTTTTCCCGGCTGCGCCGGGGTTGCGCCGCGAGGTGCTTGCGCGCTTCTCGCGCTTCGCGACGGTGCTCGTTGCGCTCGTCCTCGCTGCGGGCACGTACCTCGCGATCGTGCGGCTGCCGGCCTTCCACGATCTCTGGCGTAACGGCTACGGCCAGGTGCTGCTCGTGAAGATCTGCCTCGTCGCGGTCGCGGTTGCGTGGGGCGGCGTGCACAAGTTCTTCCCGCGCGCGCGCGTCTTCCGGAGCATTGCCGGCGAAATGGCCGTCGGGCTCGCAGTGTTGCTCGTCGCGGCGATCCTGACCGACTCGAAGCCGCCGCCTCAGCCCGTGCCGAGCAGCTCGACGAGCCGTTCTGCGTACGCGGGCGCGGTCGGCGCGTCCTCGTGGCGGAAGTAGACGTACGCCGGCGCGCGTAGCCGCGCGGCCAGCGCACGAAGGTCGTCGTCGGAGTACGGCGGCTCGCGCAGGCGGATGTAACGGAACGGCTCCGCGTCGAAGTCGTTCACGGCGACGACCGTTTCGACGCCCGCCCAGGAACCGTGGCGGAAGTCGAATGCGAGCTCGAGGGAAGGATCGAGCACGCTTCGCAGATCGTCGAGCAGTTGCTCGTCGCGCGCGTTCTGCACGGTGATCCGGATCGGTCCGAGGCGGTCACCGAGCGCGGCGACGCGCTCCGCGAACACGAAGACGCGATCGAGGCGCGCGAAGGCGAGCTTCGGCGCGAACCGGAAGCCGTCGGGCACCCCGTCGGCCCACCGCTTGAACTGATCCTCGGCGGGGACCCGGTAACCGGTCGTGTTCAGCTCGACGGTGTCGAAGCGCTGCGCGTAGTGCGCGAGGAACTCGGCCGGCTTCGTTTCCTCCGGGTAGAAGCCGGGCCGCCACGTGGGATACGACCAGCCCGAGGTGCCGACGAGGATGGACATCCGGGGGGCAGACTAGGGTCCCGGCTCCGATGGTGGCGACGATGGCAGAGCAGACGAGCGAGAACACAGTTTCCGTCCTCGACCACGGCTTCCTCGCGCTCGACGGCGTCCTCGCCTCCGACCTCGCCGTCGTCAACGCGGCGCGCGTGTCGTTCAACGCGCTCTCCGACGAGATGAGCGAACGCGACGAAGGCCTGATCGGGTTTCTCATGCGCGAGTCCCACGGATCGCCTTTTGAGCATGGCTACTTCCGCTTCATCGTCAAGGCGCCGATCTTCGTCGTCCGCGAGCACCAGCGCCATCGGGCCGGACACAGTTACAACGAGTGGTCCGGAAGGTATTCGAAGCTCGACGCGGAGTTCTACATCCCCGATTACGTGCGCACTCAGGTCGGGAAGCCGGGCTCGTACAGCTTCGAGCCGGTCGAGCCGGCCGTCCGGGACGCAGCTCGCGAGGAGATCCAGGCAGTCGCCGACCACGCGTTCGAGGCCTATGAGCGCATGCTCGAGCAGGGCGTTGCCAAAGAAGTCGCGCGGATGGCGCTCCCGCTTGCCATGTACACCAAGTACTTCTGGAGCTGCAACCCGCGGTCGCTGATGCACTTCTGCTCCCTCCGGAACTCGGAGCAGGCGCAGTTCGAGATCCGGGAGTACGCGAAGGCCGCGGAGGCATTCCTCGAACGGGTGATGCCGGTCACCCATTCGGCCTTTGTCGCCAACGGCCGCGTCGCTCCCTAACAACCTTTTAGCTTTTTCTTAGGGAATGACGAACGCCTTTGCGGCGTTTATATGAGTGACGGACGAAAAGCGCGGATCAACAAAAAAACCGCGCGCCCGTCAAATCCGAATGAAGGAGAAGATTGACCGACGATACCGTCACCCTGGAAGTCCTGGAAGGCTCCGATGAAGAGGAGCAGGCTCCGGCCTACGTTCTCGACGAGATCGACGCCGATCTCGAAGAAGACGACCTGGACCTTTCCACGGAGGCGCCCCTCACCACCGACTCACTCCAGCAGTTCCTGAACGAGGCCGGCCGGTACCCGCTGCTCACCGCGGCGGAGGAGGTCGAGCTCGCGAAACGGATCGAGCGCGGCGACATGGCCGCGAAGGATCGGATGATCACCTCGAACCTCCGGCTCGTCGTCTCGATCGCGCGCCGCTACCAGACGCAGGGCATCACGCTCGGCGATCTGATCCAGGAGGGCGTGATCGGGCTGATCCGCGCCACCGAGAAGTTCGATTGGCGCAAGGGCTTCAAGTTCTCGACCTACGCGACCTGGTGGATCCGCCAGGCGGTGCAGCGCGGCGTCGCCAACAAGTCGCGCACGATCCGCATTCCGGTCCACGTCGTCGAACGTGAGCAGAAGGTCGCGCGCACCGAGCGCGAGCTGCTTGCGAAGCTCGGCCGCCAGCCGAGCGACGAGGAGATCGCGACGACCTCGAAGCTGCCGCTCACGCAGGTGCGCGAAGTGCGCAACGCTGCGAAGGCAGTCGCCTCGACCGACGCGCCGATCGGCGCCGACGGAGACTCGAGCTTCGGCGACCTCTTTGCCGCCGGCGGCCCGACGACCGAGGACGAGGTCGACAAGACGATGACGAGCGATGCCGTGCGCCGCGCGGTCGCCAAGCTCCCCGAGCGCCAGCGGGACGTGATCTCGCTGCGGTTCGGGCTGAGCGGGGGCGAACCGACCTCGCTGGAGCAGATCGGCAAGGAGCTCGGCATCACGCGTGAACGCGTCCGGCAGATCGAGGCCGACGCGCTCCGCCGCCTTGCTGCAGACGAGTCGATCGTCGACGCAGCCTAGGGCGCCTGTCCCACGCAAGGCGGCCGCCGCGGATTCCCTGACACCGCGGCGGCCGCAACCGTTCCACGGGGAACGTGTCCGTAAGCTCCGCGTGTGAACTTCGGCGCGCACGGCGAACTCCAGCTTTTCGCACTCCTCGTTGTCCTCGCGGGCCTGCTCGCGCTCGCTCCGGCGCTGCGCGTGCCGGTGCCGGTTCTGCTCGTCAGCGGCGGGATCGTGCTCGGCTTCGTGCCGGGCCTGCCGCGGATCGTCCTGCCGCCGGACATCGTCCTCGTCGCGCTGCTCCCGCCGCTGCTCTACTCGGCGGCGTTCTTCACCTCGCTGCGCGACCTGCGCGCGAACCTGAGACCGATCTCGCTGCTCGCGATCGGCCTCGTCGGGACGACGATGACGGGCGTCGCCGCGGCTGCGCACGCGTGGCTCGGCCTTCCATGGGCGGTTGCCTTCACGCTCGGTGCGATCGTCTCGCCGACCGACGCCCTCGCCGTTACCGAGATCGCCGGCCGGGTCGCCATGCCGCGGCGGATCGTCGCGATCCTCGAAGGCGAAAGCCTCGTCAACGACGGCACCGCGCTCGTTCTCTACAAGGCGGCGGTCGGGGCCGCCGTCGGAGGCGGCTTCTCGATCCTGCACGTCGGTGCGCACCTCGTCCTGAACGTGATCGGCGGCATCGCGATCGGGCTCGGCGTCGGCTACGTCGTCCGCCAGGTCCGCAAGCGGACGAACGATCCGCCGATCGAGGTGGCGATCGCGGTGCTCACGGGCTACCTCGCCTACCTGCCCGCCACCGCGCTCGGTGTCTCGGGCGTGCTCGCGGCGGTCACGGTCGGCGTCTACATGGGCTGGTACACGCCCGAGCTGACGAACGTCGACACGCGGCTCACGGGCAACGCCTTCTGGGAGATCCTCACCTTCCTCGTCAACGCGCTGCTCTTCGTGCTCGTCGGGTTGCAGCTGCGGCCGATCGTGCACGCGCTTTCGGGCTCGCGCGACTATGCCGCCGACGCAGCGATCGTCTGCGCCGCGGTCGTCGTGCTCCGCATCGTCTGGGTGCCCATCTTCACCTACCTGCCGCGTTTCCTCTTCGCGAGCGTCCGCGCGCGCGATCCCTACCCACCGTGGCAGGCGCCGGCGGTGATCTCGTGGGCCGGCATCCGCGGCGGTGTCTCGCTCGCGGCTGCGCTCGCGCTGCCGACGACGTTCCCCGACCGCGACCTGATCATCTTCGTCACCTTCTGCGTGCTCGCGGCGACGCTTGTCGCGCAGGGGATGACGCTGCCGGCGCTGATCGTGGCGATCCGGCTTCCACCTGATGACGGCGGCGCTGCGCGCGAGGACTCGAAGGCGCGGATCAGGGCTGCCGAGGCGGCGCTCGCCCGTCTCGAAGAGCTCGTCGCCGAAGGCGTCGTGCACCCCGATTCCGCCGACCGGCTACGCGGGGCATACGGCTTCCGCGTCAGGCGCTTCCAGTCACGACTCGACGGCGACGAGGACGGCGAGGCCGAACAGCGCTCGCAGCGCTACCAGCGCGTGCGGCGCGAGCTGCTCGACGCCGAGCGTGGTGCGGTGATCGCGCTACGCAACGCGGGTTACATCAACGACGAGGTGATGAACCGCGTCCAGCGCGACATCGACCTCGAAGACTCACGCCTCGACGTGTCGCCCGGCTAGCGCCGCTAGACCGAGTGCATGACCGGGCGGCCGGGCCACGCGGCCCCGCCACGCTGCACGGCCATGATCACGAGCTTCGTGTTGTCGGGGTCGAGCACGTACGGCACCGAGAAGTGCACGCTCATCCTGGACCCAGTGATGCGGAAGCCGGCGCACGGGAAGCTCGGCTTGCCGTTGCGCACCGTGAAGAGCTCGTAGTAGCCGTGCGGCAATGAGGGCAGGCCCGAGACGGTGAGCACCATCGGGTTGTTGCCGACCGCGTCCGGCTTGCCGACGCGCAGGGACGCGAACGAGTTGGCGCCGCCGTGGAACGCGACGACCTCCGAGGTCGCCATCCCGTTGCTGTTGTCGCCGATGAAGAACCCGCCGACGAAGCTCGCGGCGACGACGGCGGCGACGGCGACGAGCGCGACGGCTCCGCGCCGGCGGCGCAACGCCGGAAACCCGATCACCTGCGCCGACGGTGGCGCCGGCCTCTGCAGCTCGCGTGGGAGCTCGGCAGGCGGCCCGACGTCGAGCAGCATGTTGTGCAGGCGCTCGAGCTTCGCGCGCTCACCGGGAGTGAGGCCCTCGACGTCGACCCAGTCTTCGAACCGACGTGTCATTCGAGCTCCCCTTCGAGGGCCTCGGCGAGATGCGCGAGCGCAGCACGCGTTCGCGTCTTCACGGTCCCGAGCGGAATTCCCAGCTTCTCCGCGACCTCGCTCTGCGAGAGCTCGCTCCAGTACGCAAGCGCGATCACTTCGCGCTCGCGCTCCGGCAGCGTCTCGAGTGCGCGATGGACACGCCACTGAAGCCATGACCCCTCGGCGCGCTCGTCCGGACCTGCCTCGAGCGTCGGCTCGTCGGGTGCCTCGGCCGGCGGCTCGTAGCGGGCGCGGCTCCGGTCGACGATCGCGTTGCGCGCGACGCCGTAGAGCCACGGTGCGCCGGGCCCGCGCTCGGGCTTGTACGTGCTCGCCGAGCGCCAGACCGAGACGAAGGTCTCCTGGAGCGCGTCCTCGGCACGGCCGCGGTCGCCGAGCCGGCGCAACGCGAGGCCGAACACGGGCCGCGCGTACCGCTTGTAGAGCTTCTCGAATGCGGTACGGTCGCCGGCGCCGGTCCGCTGGATCAGTTCCGCGTCCGTGCACACGAGGTTGATCCTAGGCTGCGCGAGGGCAATTGCCATCACGGGTCCTACGGACGAGACCTCGTAGTCGGATTTCGACTAGTCACCGCCCCGTTTTTCGAAGCGCCGGGCGACCTCGTCCCAGTTGACAACGTCCCACCACGCCGCCAGATAGTCGGGCCTGCGGTTCTGGTAGCTCAGGTAGTAGGCGTGCTCCCAGACGTCGATCCCGAGCAGAGGCACGTGGTCGTCCATCAGCGGGGAGTCCTGGTTCGGAGTCGACTTGATCGCGAGCCCGGTGCCGTCCCAGAGAAGCCACGTCCAGCCGGACCCGAAACGCTTGACGCCCGCGTCGTTCAGCTGCGTCTTCAAGTCGTCGAGGCCGCCGAACGTATCCGAGATCGCGGCCGCGAGGTCGCCTGCGGGCTCGCCGCCGCCGCCCGGCTTCATGATCTCCCAGAAGAGCGAATGGTTCGCGTGACCGCCGCCGTTGTTGCGGACGGCCATGCGCTTGTCCTCAGGAATCAGCTCGAGGTCCGCGAGCACCTGCTCGATCGGCTTGGCGGCCCATTCGCTGCCCTCGAGCGCGGCGTTCAGGTTCGTGACATACGCCTGGTGGTGCTTGTCGTGGTGGATCTCCATCGTCTTCGCGTCGATCGTCGGCTCGAGCGCGTCGAATGCGTAAGGAAGCGGTGGCAGCTCAAAGGCCATGGCGTCTTCTCCTTGGGGTCGTCGTCAGCGTGAGGATATGCTCGCGCCCCGCCCATGCCGCTCGCCTACAACCATTCCGAGGTGGTCGCCCGTGACCTGAAGCCGAAGCTCTACGAGCTCGAGGGCATCTCGCGGCAGGCGGTCGAGGCTCACTACAAGCTCTACCAGGGGTACGTCGCCAAGCGGAACGAGATCCTCGTCAAGCTCGCCGGCGTCGACCTCGCCTCGGCGAACCAGACCTTCTCCGAGCTCCGCTCGCTCAAGGTCGATCTGACCTTCGCGATCGGCGGGATCAAGAACCACGAGCTCTACTTCGAGCACCTCGGCGGCCCGGGCGGCGATCCGAAGGGTGCGTTCGGCGCGCTCGTCGCACGCGATTTCGGCTCGGCCGCTGCGTGGAAGGTCGACCTGAAGGCCACCGGGATGGCAGCGCGCGGCTGGGCCTGGACCGCCTACGACTGGGACGAGCAGCGGCTCTTCAACTTCATCGGCGACGCGCAGAACACGTTCCCGGTCTGGAACGCGACGCCGCTCGTCGCGCTCGACGTCTACGAGCACGCCTACTTCCTCGACTTCGGCATCGATCGGGCCGGGTACATCGACGCCTTCTTCGCGAATCTCGACTTCGGCGTCGTCGACAGCTGGGTCGAGGCGTACAACATTCCGAAGTGACTTTCGCGCTCATCGTCGTCGCCGGCTACCTCCTCGGCTCCTGTCCGTGGGGTTACTGGCTCGTCAGGGTCTTCCGGCACGAGGACATCCGCGCGCACGGCAGCGGCGCGACCGGCGGCTCGAACGTCTGGCGCACGTACGGCCGCAACCTGGGGATCCCGGTAATCGCGCTCGACGCCCTGAAGGGGTTCGCGCCCGCGCTCGTCGGCGTGCTGGCCGTGTCGCATCTCTGCGGCATCCTCGCCGGCCTCGCCGCGATGATCGGCCACGCGCGTCCGCTCTTCCTGCGCTTCGAGAAGGGCGGGAAGATGGTCGCGACGGGCGGCGGCGTGCTCTTCGCCGTCTGCGCGTGGGTCGCCCTCGCGATCACGGGCCTCTGGATCCTGACGTTCCTGATCTCGCGCTACACGTCGCTCGCATCGATCCTCGCGGCGGTGGCACTTCCCGCGCTGACGTTTGCGATCGGCTACCCGGTCTCGGTCGAGGTGTTCGCCCTGTTCACGGGTGCGGCCGTGATCTTCCTGCACCGATCGAACCTGCGCCGCTTGCGTGCCGGCACCGAGCACCGCTTCCGCGGCCTCCGGCGCGCGAGCTCGGCCAGTCTCTAGCGTTCTCGCTCATGGCAGACCAGGGTTTCGCCAGGCTCGTCTCGCTTGCGTGTCATGACCTGCGCACGCCGCTCGCGACCGTCAACGGGTTCGCGAAGACGCTGACCCGCGGGCAGACGCTCGGCGAACGCGAGGCGCACTTCGTCGACCTGATCGAGTCCGCCGCCGACCAGATGACGGCCCTGCTCGACTTGCTCGGGCTGGCTGCGAGAATCGAGTCGGGACGCTACGAGCCCGCGCTCGCCGAGGCGAACACGCTGGACCTCGTCGCCGACGGCGAAGGCCGCGGCGAGACGATCGAGACGGACGCGCAGGTGATGCGACGCGCGCTCGACGCGCTCGCGCATTGCGCAGCCGTGCACGGCGGCGGCGTGGAGGTCAGCTGGAAGGTCGACGGACGAAAGTTCGTGCTCTCGCCGCTCACGCAGGAGGCTGCGCCGGTGATCACGGGCGAGTCGCCTCGCGATCTCGGTGCCCTCGTCGCGCGACTTGCAATCGAGGCTCTCGGCGGTTCGCTCGCCGTCGACGGCGAGACGCTCGTCGTCTCGATTTAAGTCCAGCGCGGAAACCGCAATCAGCTGTTGGACTTGCGTAACGCGCCGGCGGCGGAGTGTGATGAGCAGGTGATGGCGGCTCGCCACGACTCGCGGACAGATGCCGAGCTGCTTCGGCGGGCACGCCGCGACCCTGATGCCTTCATCGCCGTCTGCGCCCGGCATGGCGAAGCGCTTCAGGCTTGGCTGCGGAGGGAGCTTGGTGACGATCGGCTCGCTCAGGAACTTCTCGCTGAGACGTTCGCAACCGCGTGGCTTGCCTCGGCTCGCTTCCGCGAGCAGGGGGACGGGGCAGGGCCTTGGCTGTACGGGATCGCTCACAACCTCGTTCGTCGGCTACGCCGGCAGGGAGCGATCGAGCGGCGAGCGCGACAACGCATCGGTCTGCCGGTGACAGAGGAAGACAGCTTCGAACCCGTGATCGAACGGCTCGGTGCCGCCCAACAGCTCGGCGAGTTGGATGGCGAGATCGACCGACTTCCGGTGGAGCAGCGCGAGGCACTGGAGCTTCGGGTCATCGAGGCGCTGGATTACGCCGAGGTCGGGCGCCGACTGCGTATCAGCCCCGGTGCCGCACGAGCGCGCGTTTTCCGCGCCCTCAGCACTCTTCGTGCCCAGATAGGAGAACAGCCGTGACTCAGCAGAGCCTCACCCTCCATGCACTTCTGGACGAGCTTCGTCTCGTTCTTGTCCATCATCGGACCCGACGTCGCCGGCGCCTGATTGCTTCTGTGACTGTCATCGCGGCGAGTGTCGCTGCGACCGTGGCCCTCGGCGCGACGTACGGTCATTGGCTGAGTCCGCCGAACGGTTTCCGCCAAACGTCCAAGCCGTTCGTGCTGCCCAGGTTCGCCGGCGCTGATCTTCTCACCGGCAAGCACTTCAGCAACGCGAGCATCGCCGGTCACGCCGGCTTCATCCTCGTATGGCAGAGCTACTGTCCGCCTTGCAAGAGTGAGCTGAGCGCGGTCGAAACGTTCGCCAAGGCTCACCCCGGAGTACCGGTGATCGGCCTTGACAGCGAGGATCTGCCTTCCCTCGCGCGGGCCTTGTTGAAGCAGCTCGGAGCGACAAGCTTCCCGTCGATCAGTGCCGCCAACGCGATCCTTCCAGAGCTCCGCATTCGGGGCTATCCAAGCATCCTCGCTTTCAACAAGCGAGGAAACGTCGTCGCGGTTGCGGCCGGTTACGGGGGCACGATCGCCGTTGACTTGCTCGCCCAGGAACTCGAGAGACTTCGAGGTTGATGTCGCTTTCTCAGGCGACGGCCGCGGCGTCGATTCCCGGCTCGTAGCAGGCGCGGCAGCGCGCCTCGTACGAGTCGAGCGCACCGATCTGCACCGTCGCGCCGGAGAACGGCGCCGGCTTGCCGTCCAGGAGGCGCTGCGTCAGCGTCGCCGGGCCGCCGCAGCGGTGGCAGACGGCTTCGAGCTTGTCGACGTAGTCGGCGAGGCAGAGCAGCATCGGCATCGGCCCGAACGGCATGCCCCGAAAGTCCTGCGCGAGCCCGGCCGCGACGACGCGCGCGCCCGCATTGACGAGGTCGGCGATCGTCTCCGTGATGCCGTCGTCGAAGAACTGCACTTCGTCGATCCCAACCGCCGCGTAGCCCGACGCCAGCCGGCGTACCTCGGCGCTCGACGTCGACGTGACGGCGCGCATCTTCGAACCGCCGTGCGAGACGACGTGGCCGACGTCGAAGCGGTCGTCGACCTGCGGCTTGACGATCAGCGCCCGCTGGCCTGCGATCTCGGCGCGGCGAAGGCGGCGGATCAGCTCCTCGCTCTTGCCGCTGAACATCGGTCCGCAGACGAGCTCGAACGAGCCGTGTCTCACGAGCGGCGTCCGGAACATCGCGGGAACCTATCGTCGCCACCGGATGGAGAGACAAAAACACGCTCGCAGCGGGCAGGCTTTACGAATCTTTTACGCCTCACTGCGACGCCATCGGGCATACCGAGAGGTAACGGGATGCGCATGAAAACCGCCCTCATGATCGCATGCTCCGCCGTAGCGTTCGGCGCGGTCGCTGCAACGGCAGGCGCGGCCCCAACGGCCGTCGAGAGCCGCGCCGCATGCGCAGCTTTTCGCGCCGATGTCGGCACGGCGGCGTTCACTACTGCGTTCAAGTCGGCGGCGTCATGTCGCGGCGAAGTCGCACCGTTCGCTCTGCGCACGGTCGCGGCCTTGCGTCGTGCGTGCAATCGTGACGCAGCGTGCACGTCCGCGCTCGCCGGCACAGCGGCGGCCGCAGCTCGGCGCATCGTGCTGCCGATGCAGGCCTGCACATCACGCTACGGCAGCTCGTCGCTCACGAGCGCCTTCGTGGCTTGCCTCGCGTCGACGTTCCGGAACGAACTGAGAACTGCGATGCACGCTGCGGTGAAATGCACCGCTCAGGCTTCCCCGTCGCAGGTCGCTGCCTGTCTCGCGCGCGTTCAGCCTGCGCCGGCGCCCGTGCAACCCACGCCGCCGGCACAGACGACCGTCCCGGCGTACCCGGCTCCTGCACCGGCCGATCGTTGCAGCGGGGGCGGTACCGGATTCGGCCCCGGCGTCGAGTGCCCGATGGCATCGCCGGGCGCCTAGCGAGGCCACCAGACGTACACGTTCGTCGGCTTACGGACGAAGCCGAGCCTCCGGTAAAGCCGGTTCGCGGCCTGGCGATACTGCATCGAAGTCAGCTCGAGCATCAGCACGCCGGCCTCGTTCGCGCGACGCATCCCCTCGCGGACGAGCGCCTCGCCGACGCCTTGGCCGCGCGCGGACTCGTCGACGATCACGTCCTCGATCCGGCCCTTCACGCCGGACGACACGCGGTAGAGGACGAACGTCAGCGTGCCGAGGATCCGCCCGTCGTCGCCGCGCGCGACGAGCAGGGTCTGGTTCGAGACGACGTCCTGCAGCTCTTCGAGCGTCGGCGGCGTGCGCGCCTCGGTCAGCTGCGGTAGGAGTGCGCGAATCGTCTCGACGAGTTGCTCGTCGGCTTCGCTGACCTGTTCAACCTTCATCGAAGGAGCCGCGACAACCGCCGGTCCTTGAGCACGCGGCCCTCGGTCTGGCAATCGGGGCAGTAGTAGATCGTGTGCTCGTCGAAGTCGACGCGCGCGAGCGGAGTCCCGCAGCGCCAGCACGGCTCGCCGAGCTTGTTGTGGACGCGGTAGGTCTTCGCGTCGTTCGCGCCGGCGAGCCGAAGCTCGAGCCCGCGCGCGAGCTCGTCGTGCATCCCTCCCGCGAGGCGCGCGATCTCCTCGTCGTCGAGCTGCGTCGAGAGTGCATACGGCGACAGCCGCGCTGCGTGGAGGATCTCGTTCGCCCACGCACGGCCGATGCCCGCGATCAACCGCTGGTCGCGGAGCATCGAGTGCAGCCGTCGCGAGTCGGCCGCGAGGATGCGCCCAAGCGACTCGGCGTCGAGCTCGTCGGCCTCCGGGCCGAGATGACCGAGCTCGGCCTCGAGCTCTGACGGACGCAGCAGCCAGACCCCCGCGCGCCGCTTCGCGCCCGCCTCGGTGAGCACCAGCTTGCCGCCGTCGGCGAACGTGAGGCTGAACACGGGCGACTTCGGACCCTTCTCCTGCGCGTGCAGGTAGCGGAGCCGCCCCGCGCTCATCAGGTGGACGTAGAGCACGAGCTCCTCGTTGTCGGTTGGGAAGAGGAATCGCTTCGCGCGTCTCCGCGCACCTGCGAACCCCTCGCCCTCGAGCGCCGAGAGCGGCGGGTCGAAGGTCTTCAGCGTTGCGATGTGCGCAGGCCCGGCCTGCGCAACCGGGTAGCGCTTGACGTCGGGGTCGAGCTGGCGCCGCCAGGCCTCGACCTCTGGGAGCTCTGGCACCTAGTGTCCTCCGGGTGGGGCCATTCAGGGTAGTCGTGCGGCGCGGCGGGACGGTCGAGGCGGTGCACCGCGTGCATGTCGCGTCGAGCGACGGCCTCGTCGCGGGCGACGACATCGTCAGCCATCTCCGCTCGGCGGCGAAGCCGATGCAGGCAATCCCGCTGCTCGAGGCCTACGACGACCTCGGCGACGACGAGCTCGCGATCGCGTGCGCCTCGCACCAGGCCGAGCCTGCGCAGCTCGACGCCGTCCGCAGGCTGCTCGCGCGCGCGGGCGCGACCGTCGACGATCTCGAGAACGGCCCGCAGGAGGGCCGGCCGGAAGGCAGGCTCGGCCACAACTGCTCGGGCAAGCACGCGGGCTTCCTCGCTGCGTGCCGCGCGAACGGCTGGCCCTTCGCCGGCTATCGCCTTCCCGGCCATCCGTTGCAGCTGCGTATCCGCGAGCTCCTCGGCGGCGGCGAGCCGGCGACCGACGGCTGCGGCATCCCGACCTACGCGCAGCCGCTCACCGAGCAGGCCCGTCTCTTGCTGCGCACGCCGGACCGGATCGCGGACGCGATGCGCGCGCGGCCCGAGCTTGTCGGCGGCGACGGCGCCGACGACACTGCGCTGATGCGGGCGCTGCCGGGCTTCTTCGCGAAGCGCGGCGCCGAAGGGCTGCTGTGCACGGTCGCGCCCGACGGCCGTGGCTACGCGTTCAAGGTCGAGGACGGAAACGGCCGCGCGCTTCGTCCTGCCGTGGCCGCAGTTCTCGGGATCGAGTCGTTCGAGCGCGTGCCTTTAGAGAACAGCCGCGGCGAGCGCGTCGGCGAAATCTCGCTCGATTGACTACGCGCCGAAGATGTTGTTGCCGCCGAGCGCGATCAGCGTGTGGTACGCCTTCGTCAGCGCGGCCGATCCCGCCTTGAACTTGGCGAGCCCTTTCGCGAGGTCGGTCTGCACGGCCGAGTCGTTCCCCTCGTGCACGGCGCCGATCGCCTTCGCAAAGTAATTCGCGCCGTAGAAGTCATCCGCGCACGCGCTCATCAGCTGGTTCTTGAAGGCGACGAGGCGCAATGTCGGCGGCTTGCCTGCAGCCTTGACGACGTTCTTCGGGCTGACGCACGTGACGAGCGCCGAAAGCGTCTCGGTGAGCGCGAGGTTCTGCGGCTTCTCGCCCGCGATCAGAGCGTTCTTGGCGGACGCCTGCTTGATCACCTTCTGGAGGCCTTCGTTCTGCACGTTCCAGGCGGCGATCAGCGGCGTGGCCCACTTCTGCTCTGCCGGTGACAGCTTCGCCTGGGCGCCCACAGCGGCGAGACCCGCGAGTGCGGCGGCGGCGACAAGGCAGGCGAACGGGCGCATCGCCGCAATTGTGCCCTATCCGAGTCGCAGGGCGTCGTGCGCCTGCTCGATCACGAGCGGATCGTGCGTCGCGCAGAGGACGGCCGCACCCGTTTCGCGCGCGAGCCGCGCCAGAAGGTGGGCGATTGCGATCGCGTTCGCGCCGTCGAGCCGGGAGGTCGGCTCGTCCGCGAGGAGGAGCTTCGGACGGGCGGCGACGGCGCGAGCGATCGCGACGCGCGCACGCTCGCCCTGCGAGAGCCGGGAGACACGCTGCCCGACGCGCTCGGAGAGCCCGACCGCGTCGAGCGTCGGCAGCGCGAGCTCGCGCGGGCTCTCGACGCCGCGCAGCGTCAGCGCGAGCTCGACGTTCTCGAGTGCGGAGAGATGCGGAACGAGTCCGGACTGCTGCCCGACATAGGCGATCGACGCCCGGCGCACCGCCGCGCGGCCTGTGCGGTCGAGGGCCGAGAGGGCGCTGCCCGCGACCTCGATCGCGCCCGCGTCGGGGAGCTCGAGCCCGGCGAGCAGGTGCAGAAAGGTCGTCTTGCCGGAGCCCGACGGGCCGGTGACCGCGTGGAGCGCGCCGCCTCGGAACTCGGCGTCGACCCCTTCGAGCACGCACGTCTCGCCGTAGCCCTTCGTCAACCCCTGCACGCGCGCGACGACCTCGCCTGCGGCCGCCCGTTGCACTTCTGTTACAGGCGCGGATCCCTCTACAGAATTATGCCCGGCGGGGCTGACGACGATCCGGCCGTCGTCGAGCGCTGCGGTTGCCCGCTCGCCGATGCCGGCGCGCAGGAGCAGTTCCTCCGGCAGCCGCAGCCAGCCGCCGCGGCCGACCACGATCGTGTCCGTCTCCTCGCCTTCGCGCGCCCACTCCTCCGACACGCGCCCGTCGCGGATGCGAACGATGCGGTCGGCGATCTTAGCCGACTCGGGGTCGTGGCTGACGATGAGCGTCGTGCAGCCCTGCTCGCGGACGAGCTCGCCGACGAGGTCGTACACCTGGTCGGCGGTTCCGGCGTCGAGCTCGCCGGTCGGCTCGTCGGCGAGGAAGACGTGCGGCTCGTGTGCGAGCGCAGCACAGAGCGCGACGCGCTGCTGCTCGCCGCCCGAGAGCTGCGACGGCAGCCGGTCGCGCTTCGTGCCGAGGCCGACGCGCTCGAGCAGTCCGTCGGCACGGCGGAGGCGGGTCGCTTCGGTTGCGCCGCGGAGGCCGAGCTGCAGCGAGACGAGCTCGCGCGCCGTCAGCTCGGGTGCGAGCGCGCGCGTGTAGTGCTGGTCGACGTAGCCGAGCTTCGTCGCGCGGTACTCCGCGAGCCGCCGTGACGAGAGCTTTCCGAGCTCCTCGCCGAACACGCGCACGGCACCCGCCGACGGACGCTCGACACCGGCGAGCAGCCGCAGCAGCGTCGACTTGCCGGACCCGCTCGGCCCGAGCACGGCGACGACCTCGCCCTCGCGGACGCTCAGCGAAAGACCCTGCAGCGCCGCGGCGTCGCCTTCGGGCGTCGAATGCACGCGGAAGACATCCTTCAGCTCGATCGCGCTCATGTCGCCTCCGCGGCGCGTTCGAGCGAATGGCCGCCGAGGTGGGTCGCCGCGGCGACGAGCACGAGTGCGAGCAGCGCGTAGCCGCCGACCGCTCCGGCGAGCCAGGACGCGCTCAGGATGAGCCGAAGCGGCGGTTCCGGCTCGGCCGCCGATGCCGTCACCGACACGAGCGAGAGGACGAGCCGCGACAGGATCGCGCCCGCGACGATGCCGCCGACGAGACCGAAGCCGGCGACGAGCAGCGCGCGCAGCCGCAGGTGGAGACGTAGTGTCGCCGGGGAGGCGCCCTGCGCTTCGAGGTCGAAGAGCTCGCCGCGGTCGTCGCGCCGGTCGCCGGCGACGCCGAGCAGCAGTCCGACGAGTGCGAGCACGAGTGCGAGCGCGGCGGTCGCGGCGAGCGTGGCCAGTGCTCCGCGAGCGAGCGGGTCGGCACGGAGGTTCGTGAGCGTCTGCGCGCGCGAGACGACCGTTAGCTCCGGGGCGTGGTGCGGCGGGAGGGCGTTCGCCCACAGCTCATCGGTCGTCCCGAGCCCCGGGGAGACCGAGTTGAGCAGCGTCGATGCAGACACGCGATCGGCGATGACGGCGTCTCCGACGATCGACTTGTAGCGCGGGATCGTTCCCACGACCTGCGCGGCGATCTGGTCGCCCTCGATCGACAGCGCGACGACGCCGTTCGGGTCGGCTGCGCGCACGACCGCCGGTGTCGCGAGCACCGGCAGCGGGCGGCCGTCAGTCGGCTGCACAGCCCGGAAGCTCGACGTCTGCCCGGCGAGGAGCGTGTAGGCGATGGTGTCGCCGTGGCGCGCGAGGCCGTTGTGGCCCGCCCAGCGGGCGAATGCATTCGGCACCGGCTTGCCGTCGACCGACGGCGTGCCGAACCGAAGCACTCCACGGGCCGTCGGCTGCAGGCCCGTGCCGGCGTTCGCAGTCAGCCGGCCCGAGTTGATCACGTCGAGCTCGAGCGACGCAAGCGTCGCGTTCGCGAACGGGATCCTCCCGTGGACGATGACCGTGTGCTTGCCGTGCGTCTCGCCGAGCGTCACGACCTGGAAGTCGCCGAGCGGCGAGCGGAAGAACGCGCGCACGAAGACGTCGTCGCCGCGCGCTGAGACCGGCAGCGAAAACCTCGACCCGGCCGGCAGCTTCGTCGAGACGAATGCGCTCGGGCGTTCCGCGAGCGACGGGTCGTCGACGCCGAGGAACGCGAATCCCGTGGTCGAGGGGACGTTCCCCGAGAGCCGCAGTACTTGCGTCGCCGGCGCGCCATGCCAACCGTGCAGCACGGGAATCAGCTGCGAGAGGTCTTCCGTTGCGACGTACGGGGCGGGGACGGCGTAATACGCCTCGTCGTGCTGGCCCTGCAAGAGCGTCGAGCGGTACGTGACGCCGAAGAGCGCGAGCCCGAGGCTCGCGACGAGAAACGTCGCCACGACGGTCGCCTGACCGGGGTTGCGCGCGAGCGAGAGTGCGGCAAGCCGCAATGCAACCGGCCCTTTCCTGCCGACACGGCCGAGTGCGCGCAGGCCCGGCAGCAGCAAGCGCACGGCGCCGACCGCCGCCGCGAACGTGACGAGTGCGGGCACGAGCAGCACGAAGGTGCCGCTGCCGTTCCCGCCCGCGAGCGTCGAGGTGTTGATCGAGCCGCGTGCATAGCCGACCGCGACGACGACCACCGCTGCGAGTGCGCCGACGTCGAGCGGAGTGATCGCGAGGCGCCCGGCGTTGAAGGGCGCGGCGCGGACGGTCAGATAGAGAAGCAACCCGGACGCCGCGGCGAGGCACACAGCCGTGGCGATCCCGCCCCCCGTCAGCAGCGAGTGCCGGATCACCTGCCAGGCGGGCGATCCCGCCTTCGAAGCGACCGCCGCGGCGATCGCGCCGCCGACGCAGAACCCTGCGATCGTTCCGACGAGCGCGACGGCACCCGTCTCGGCGAACGTGTGCAGCTCGACCTGCCAGCGCCGCGCGCCGGCCCAGAGCAGCCGCCGACGCGCCTCGGCGACGCCGCGGCGAAGCGACGCCGCGGCGAGGATCGTGAACGCAAGCAGCAGCGCCCCGGTCTCGCCGCCGAGCAACAGCAGACGTCGCGCGGCCACGCGCGACGATGCGACCGCCTGCGTCAATGCGTCCGTCGGTCCGGTCACCTCGAATGCATCCGATCGCGCACCGAGGTTCGCGCGCACCTCGTCGATGTAGTGCGCGTACGCATCCACCGACCACGGGTGCACGTCGCCGGGCTTCACCGGCACGAACCAGGCATATGAGCGGCCGAAGGTCGAGAGCTCGCTCGTGCGCGACATCCCGTCGACGCCGTCGGCGAGCAGCACCGGCGAGGGCTGCGGTGTGTGGTAGCGCACGGCGCGCGCCACCTGCTCGCTCTGCACGGGCTGGATCCACTGCGCGAACGGCGCGCCTCGCTTCAGCGTTCCGGTGCCGACCTGGCTCAGCCGCAGCGACGGCGTCGACGGCACGGACCCGCGGCCCTGGAGGCGGATCACCTCGCAGTGCGTCGGTACGCACGTCGTCGGCAGCCGGCCGGAACGGAGACGCACGTATTCGGCGAGTCCGTTCGCTGCGCGCAGGTTGACGAGGCGACCGTTGATCTGCGACTCGCGGTAGAGCATCGCCCGCACCGACTGGGTGCCGAGCGCGTCGGTCACCTCCCGGTCGAGCGCGCGCCAGTTGCCGGAGAGCGCGCCGAACCACGCGACCTCGAGTGAGCTCTCCGACGGTGCGAGTTGCGCCGTCGCCTGCGCGAGCGAGCGGTCCTGCATGACGAGCCTGCCGGAGAGCACTGCCGCCAGTGCCGCCGCGCCGGCGACGATCCCGACGCCGACGAGGAGCAGCCGTTCACTGCCGGCGCCGAGCCGCGCGCGCGCAAGCCGGAACGGGAACAGCGCGCGGCGAATCCCGTTCACGCGGTGCTCCGCTTGCGCGCCCTGTACGCGCGCGTCTTCTGCCGGTTGCCGCAGAGCTGCATCGAGCACCAGCTCCCCGAGCGGTTCTTCGACGCGTCGTAGAACGCCCACTCGCACTTGCGGCAGACCTTCAGCCGCCGCCAGGTCCCGTCGAGCATCGAGGTCAGCGCGATCGCGGTTACCTCGCCGAGCGCGTCGGTTCCGACAAGCTTCACCTCGCCGCCCTCGAGCTGGGCGACGACCGCGCGCGCGGCTTCGTTCACGACCGCGACCCCCTCGGGGATCTCGCCGCCGACGTTGTTGCAGTGCAGCAGCGCGCGGAATGCTTCGCGGAGCCGGATCGCACGGTCGAAGTCGGATGCTGCGAGGCCATGTTCTTCGAGCCACCCCGGCATCCATTCGCTCCTGTGCTCGCGGTCGGTCGAGTTGACGAACAGCTGGACCTGTCGCAGCGGTTCCGGCGCCGGGTTCGGCAGGTCATAGTTGGGCATCGGCTCGCCCCGTCACGACACCGTCATATCAGTTTCACCGGTGTCGTGGGCCGGCGGCCTGGCGCCCGCGGTCTCGGCGGGCTGGAACGTGGCGAACACCGGCGCCGTCGCGACCGGCATCGCCCACGCCTACGGGGTCTCGCTCGCGGTCGTCGGGCTCTTCACGACGGGCCTCTTCGTCACCCACGCGGCGCTGCAAGTCCCGGCGGGCCGGCTCTGCGATCGCTTCGGCGCTCGCGTCGTCGGGGTCGCCGGCCTGCTGACGACAGCGCTCGGCTCGGCGCTCGCGCTCGCCTGGCGCGACGCCGGCTTCGCGATCGGCATGCGCGCGCTCGCCGGCGTCGGCACCGGGCTCTCGTTCGTCGCCGGCAGCGACTACGTGCGCTCGAAGATCGGCACGACTGTCGCCCAGGGCGTCTTCGGCGCGGCCAGCATGGGTGCGGGCGGCGTTGCCCTCGCCGTGATTCCTCAGTTCGGAAGCTGGCGCGCGCCGTTTCTCTCCGCGGCGGTCGTCGGGCTCGCCGGCGCCGCAATGCTCGCGACGGCACCGCGCGAACCGCGGCGGCCGGCGCGCGCGACCGTGTTGCCGAGGCTGGCCGATCCGCGCCTGCGTCGCCTCGCGGCGATGCACAGCGCGTCGTTCGGCCTCTCGGTCGTGATCGGCAACTGGGTCGTCACGCTGCTCGAGCGCGACGGCCACGACTCCCGCACGGTCGCCGGAGTTGCAGGCGCGCTCGTTCTGCTCCTCGGCATCGTCACACGGCCGCTCGGCGGCACGGACTTCGGGCGCAAGCTTCTGCGGGCGAGCTTCCTCGCGGGTGGCGCGGCGACGGCCGTGCTTGCGGTGGCGCATCCGCTGCCGCTCGCGTTCGCCGCCGCCGCAGCGGTCGGGCTTTCGGCCGGGATTCCGTTCGCGATCGCGTTCACCAGTGCGCAGCGCGCGATGCCGGAGGCGCCGGCCGCGGCGGTCGGGTTCGTGAACATGGCAGGCGCGCTGACGATCCTCGTCTGCACGCCGCTCCTCGGGCTCACGTTCTCGTTGCCGGGGGACGGGCGCATCGGCTTCGGGGTAGTCGCATGCGCGTGGGCGCTCACGGTCTTTAGTGTCGGCCGACGGTGAGCGTGATCGACTTCGAGCAGGTGGTGTTGCGCCGGTCCGGGCGCGTGATCGTCGACCGCGTCGAGTGGCGCGTCGGCAAAGGCGAGCACTGGGCGGTGCTCGGCCCGAACGGTGCGGGCAAGACGTCGCTGCTGCGGATCGCGTCGGCGCAGATCAGGCCGACGAGCGGCGCTGCGAACGTGCTCGGCGGTAGGCTCGGCCGTGTCTCGATGCCCGAGCTGCGCCGCCGGATCGGCGTCGTCGAGCCGGCACTCGGCCGCCGGTTCTATCCCGTGCAGACGGCGCTCGACGTCGTACTCTCCGGGTTCGGCGGGACGATCCTCGCCGAGGAGGGAACGGATCCGGCTCGCGCGCAGGCGCTGCTCGACGCAGCCGGGGTGGGGTCGCTGGCGACGCGGCTCTTCGCTTCGTGCTCGGAGGGCGAACGGGCGCGCATCCTGCTCGCCCGCGCACTCGCGACCGATGCCGAGCTGCTCGTGCTCGACGAGCCGGCGGCCGGGCTCGACCTGCCGGGCCGTGAGTTGCTACTGCACGCTTTCGACTCCGCGCTTCGCAATCGCAGCGCAATCACGACCGTGACCGCGACGCACCACCTCGAGGAGCTCTCCTCGCAAACGACGCACGCGCTCCTGATGCGCGACGGTGTCGTCGTCGCGGCCGGCGCGATTCGTGACGCCCTCGCTGACGCGGCGCTCGAGGACGCATTCGGCCTGCCGCTCCGTCTCGGCGAGGCGGACGGCCGCCTCTTCATCACACGGCGAGCTTGAGGCGTCGCTTGCGACGCCGACCTCAGGACGCCGGGCTTAGCCCGGCGTCCGTCTGAGTCGCCGACTTCGAGCGGTTGCTCACGCGACGAGCTTGACGATCGCCGCGATCCCGACGACGACGATCAGCGCGCGGAGAGCGGTAGGCGGGAGGCGCCGCCCGACGTGTGCGCCGAGCTGGCCGCCGAGCACGGAGCCGAGCGCGAGCAGCCCGGCGACGGCCCAGCTCAGGTGCGGCGCGGCGACGACGAAGACGATTGCCGCGGCGAGGTTCGCGAGCGCGGCGATCACGTTCTTCAACGCGTTCAACCGCTGCAGGCCGTCGGCGAGAGCGAGTCCGAGCAGCGACAGGTAGATGATCCCCTGCGCGGCGCCGAAGTAGCCGCCGTAGATGCCGCCCACGAAGATCCCAAACGGCAGCAGGCCGCGTGTCGCAAGCAGATGGCTTCCGCCGCGCCGCCCGGCGAGCCGTCTTGTCAGCAACGGCTGCACGACGACGAGCACGAGTGCGGCGGCGATGAAGGCGGGCACGATCGCCTTGAACGCCGACGCCGGGAGCGCGAGCAACAGGATCGCCCCGGTGACGCCGCCGGCCGTGGCCGCGGCGCCGAGCGCGATCGCCCGGCGGCGCTGGCCGCGGAGCTCGCGCCTGTATCCGATCGCGCCCGAGATCGACCCCGGGAAGAGCCCGACCGTGTTCGAGACGTTGGCGGTGACAGGGCTGTAGCCGAAGGCCAGGAGCACGGGGAAGGTGACGAGCGTCCCGCTGCCGACGACCGTGTTCACGGTTCCGGCGACGCCGCCCGCTGCGAAGATCGCGAGTGCTTCGGCGACGCTCATCCGGGGGTACTCATGCGAGGGAGTTGATCAAACCGGCTTGTATCCGTCGCTGGCTACTGCAACGATGGGGACGGAAGGAAGCACCATGAGCTGGACGAAGCGAGCTGCGGCGATTTCAGCGGGCTGCGCATGCCTGCTCACTTGCGCTGGTCCCGTCGAGGCGGACGTCGTGGCGCTCGTCGCGCACTTCTCGACGCCGCCGCCGAAGTCGTTCCTGATCGACGTGTCAGCCGGGAGTGTCGGTGGCCTACGGCTCGAGGCGCCGGCGTCCACCTACGTCCGCAGGCTCGGCATCCCCGACTACATCGGCGCGCTCGAGGCGAAGTCGAAGGTGGAGATGCTCTGGTCGCGAACGACGAACCCGAAGACGGGCTGGGCGACGGCGACGCTGAAGAGCCCGTCGTCGACCGCCGTGACACAGCTCCGCTTCGCGGGGATGTTCCGCACGTTGCAGGGCGACCGTCGCGGCACCTCGCTCTCGACGTTCTTGCGGCACTGGCGGCTACAGGGGCCGGTCGTGACGGGCGTCGTCAACGACGGCGTGCTCGTCGAGTACAACGTCGTCGTCGGCGGCGTCGTCTTCGCCTTCGACCAGAAACGGATCCTCGAGGCCGTCGGCCTCGCCCCGGCCGCGACCGAGCGCTCGCTCTGCGTGATCCCGGCCGCCTGCGTCGTCACGCGGATCAGGTAAGCCGGCGTTCGGCAGGATTCCGCCAGATGCCCGAAGCAGCGAAGGTTCTCGCACCGGCCGCCGGCGACGTGCTCTCGAAGGACGCGCTCGCACTCGTCGCCCGCCTCGAACGAGAGCTCGGGCCCAAGCGGCGCGAGCTGCTCGAGCGGCGCCGCGAACGTCAGGCGAGGCTCGACGCGGGCGAACGGCCGCGGTTCCTCTCCGAGACGAAGGGCGTCCGCGAAGGCGACTGGCGCGTCGCTCCGCCGCCGGCCGACCTGCGCGATCGCCGCTGCGAGATCACGGGACCGGCCGAGCGGAAGCTGATGATCAACGCGCTCAACTCCGGCGCGCGGATCTTCATGGCCGACTTCGAGGACGCGACCTCGCCGACCTGGCACAACATCGTCGAGGGGCAGCGCAACGTGCGCGACGCCGTCCGCCGCGAGCTCACGCTCGAGACGCCGGAGAAGAAGTACGCGCTGAACGACGAGATCGCGACGCTCGTCTTCCGGCCGCGTGGCTGGCAGCTTCCGGAGCGCCACATCGAGGTCGACGGAGAGCCGATGTCCGCGAGTCTCTTCGATTTCGGCGTGCTTGCCTTCAACAACGCGGCCGAGCTGCTCGAGCGCGGGAGCGGCCCGTACTTCTACCTGCCGAAGCTCGAGAGCCATCTCGAGGCGCGCCTCTGGGCGCAGGCGTTCGCGATCGCCGAGGATGAGCTGGCGCTGCCGGCCGGCTCGATCCGCTGCACCGTGCTGATCGAGACGATCCTCGCCGCCTTCGAGATGGAAGAGATCCTCTACGAGCTCCGCGATTACGGCTGCGCGCTCAACGCCGGACGGTGGGACTACATCTTCAGCACGATCAAGAAGCTCGGCGCCGTTCTTCCCGATCGGGCGCAGGTGACGATGACGGTGCCGTTCATGCGCGCGTACACGGAGCTGCTCGTTCGCTCGTGCCATCGCCGCGGCGCGCACGCGATCGGCGGCATGGCCGCGTTCATCCCGTCGCGCCGAGATCCGGCCGTGAACGAGGTCGCGCTTGCGAAGGTGCGGGAGGACAAGGAGCGCGAGTCGGGGGACGGCTTCGACGGGACTTGGGTTGCGCACCCCGATCTCGTGCCGCTCGCGACGGAGGTCTTCGACGGCGTACTCGGCGACCGCGCGAACCAGGTCGACCGCCTGCGTGAGGACGTCCACGTGGAGCCGGAGCAACTCGTCGACTTCACCGTCGTGGACGGCGAGATCACGCACGCCGGGCTGCACACGAACGTGTCGGTCGGCGTGCGCTATCTGGACTCGTGGCTCGCGGGCATCGGCGCCGCGGCGATCGACAACCTGATGGAGGACGCGGCGACCGCCGAGATCTCGCGTGCGCAGGTGTGGTCCTGGGTGAAGGCGGGCCGGTTCACGCGCGAGCAGGTGCTCGAGCAGGTCGGAAGTGTCGAGGCGGGCGCCGCGGCGAAGGAGCTCTTCGCCGAGGTCGCGCTCGGCGAGTCGTTCGTCGAGTTCCTGACGCTTCCCGCCTACGAGCGGCTCGACTAAACCGGCGCCTACACTGTTCGGCGATGGACGCGACGAAAGCGGACGAGATAGCGCTCGCGCTCGAGGAGGCGATCGTCTCGGGTGAGCTCACGCCGGGCTCGGTGCTTCGGCAGGAGCAGGTCTCAGCGCAATATGCGGTCAGCCGCACGCCGGTGCGCGAGGCGCTCCGTCGCCTCTCGGCGCTCGGCCTTGTCTCGTTCGAGGCGAACCGCGGCTTCCGCGTCCGCACGCTCTCGCGCCAGGAGATGTGGGAGGCATTCCTCGTCCGGGCCGAGCTCGAGAGCCTCGTCACGGCGGTCGCCGCGGAGAAGTTCACGAAGGCCGACCTCGAGGAGCTCGGGCAGGCCGAGAAGCGCTTCGCCCGTCTGACACGGGCGCTGCGCGCGCGCGAGCCCGGCGACGACCGGCGCGCACTGACCGTCGAATGGATGCAGGGAAACCACGGCTTCCACGACATCATCTACCGCGTCGCCGACATGCCGTACATCGAGCAGGTGTCGAAGAGCGCGCGGCGGACGTTCTCGGGACCGGCGGTATGGGCGCCGGGTGACGAGACGATCGACGAGCTGTACCTCCAGAACGAGCGCCAGCACGAGGCGATCAAGGACGCGCTGGCCGCAGGGAGCCCCGAGGGCGCACGCGTGCTCGCGCGCGAACACGTGCTCGCGTCGTTCAACCTGCTCGAGACGATCCTCGAGCAGGTCGGTGCCGGGTGGCGCTCGGCAGATCGCGTTTAGCACTAGCGAGCTACGCCGCCACGACGCGTCGTGTGCTCTTTCGCGAGCGCGCGCGCGGCGGCCGCCGCCGCGTTCGTGGGGGCGAGGAGCGGCTCGTGTTCGTCGTCGGCTCGCCGCGCTCGGGCACGACGTACCTCGCCGGCGCGATCGGCGCGCTGCCGGGCTTCGCCGACCTCACCGAGGTGACGCCGCTGAAAGCGGCCATCCCCGAGCTCGTGCAGCTACCGGAAGCCGAGGCGGCCGAACGGATCCGCGGGATCCTGCAGCGCGTCCGCGCGCTGACGCTGCTGCGCGGCGTGCGCGCAGTCGAGCAGACCCCGGAGTCCGCGTACGTACTCTCGGCTGCGCTTCGCGCGTACCCGGACGCGCGTGCTGTACACGTCGTCCGCGACGGGCGCGACGTCGTCTGCTCGCTGCTCGAGCGCGGCTGGCTCTCCGCGACGAAGACGGGCGCCGACGACGCACGGCTCCCTTACGGCGCCGACGCGCGCTTCTGGGTCGACCCGTCGCGCCGCGCCGAGTTCGAGTCGGCGAGCGACGCCGCCCGCGCCGCCTGGGCGTGGCGCGAGTACGTGACGGCGGCGCGCAGCGTGCACGAGCGCGTGCTCACCGTTCCCTACGAGGCGCTGCCCGAGGCTGCCGGCCTGATCGCGGAGCATCTCGACGTCGACCCGGGCGACGCTACGCGCATGCTCGCGGGCTTCGACACCTACTCGATCGGCCGCTTCCGCCGCGACCTCACGCCCGAGCAGCTCGACGAGGTCTGGAACGTCGCCGGCCCACTGCTTACGGAACTCGGCTACACAACCTGATGATTTCGCTTACGGCTGCGGCGGCAGCGGGAAGTTCGGGACGATGTCGGGGTCGCCGAGGACGCCGATCGGCTTGCAGCCGGCGGGATCGCTCAAAGCAATCGAGTCGGCTGTCGTGAGCAGCGTCGCGCGTTTGTTGAACGGCACCGCGTGGAGCCACGCGCGGCGCACGCGGAGCGCAAGCTCGACTAGCTGACGCGGCGGGAGCGCCTGCTTCGAGCGCAGGACGATGAAGTGCCGATAGGGCTCACTCACCGAGACGGCGCCGATGCGGTCGAAAGCCGCGAGCGCCTTCGCGTGATCGCCTTCGCGGACCGCCCAGAACACCCACAGTCCGTGCTTCGGCGCAGCGCTCTTCGAAAGGAACGAGACGACGGGAGCGCAGGCATCGTCGTTCACGAGCTCGAGCGACGGGACGCGCAGCGACAGGTAGCGGTCGGCGAGGCTCGGCGGGCGGCCGAACGTGAAGTAGCCGAGGTAGCCACCGGGAATCGTGAAGCCGGCCGAGCCGAATAGCACCGTGTTCGAGCTCTCCTTCTTCACCGCCGTGGTGACGTCGCCGAGCCCGAGCCGCGCGAGCTGCGTCTGGCGCGCGAGCACGACACGCACGCCGTACGACATCAGCCAGGCGACGAGGCACGCGAGCGCGACGAATCGCAGCCGCCATGCGAGCCGTGCGACCGCAGTGCACGCGATTGCCACGAGCAGCAGGAACGCCGGCAGCGCGGGGAGCATGTAACGGTCGAAGAAGATCGCCGAAAGCCCGTTCGTCGGCACGACGCTGAAAAAGACGACCGGTGCCGCGACCGTGAGCACGAGCACCGCCGCGGTGCGCCAACGACGGTCGGCGAACAGCACCACCAACCCGAGCGCCGCTCCCGCCGTGAACCAGTTCAGCTTTCCGGGAAGCGGCGTGACGAAGTGAATCGCATCGACCCAGACCGGGTGGCCGGTGAACGTTCGGCCGCTCCTGCCGCCGCCGACGCCGTACTTGTTCGTGAGCGCGTGCACCGTTGCCGCGTAGTAAGGGACAAGCGTGACCGCGAGCGCGATCGCGCCCGGCCACGCGCGCAGCGGCCGGCGTGCGTAGACGAGCGCGCAGCCGAACGCGGTGATCGCATAGAGCGGCGCCGTCGGGTGCACGAAGACCGACGAGCCGAGGATCGCGCCGCCCACGATCCACAACCGACGGTCATCGAGACGCGCTGCGCGGAGCGCAGCCGCCGTTCCCCACATGATCCAGAAGAGCAGCATCGTGTGGGGCCGGCCGAAGCTCGAGTAGGAGATGAAGAGCGGCGCCGAGCCGACGAGCAGGACCGTCGCCGCGGCCTCGGCGGTTCCGGCGAGCTCGGCGGCGACGAAGCCGACCGCGGGCAGCGAGCCGAGCGCGAAGAGGATCGACGGCAATCGCAGCCCGGCCAGACCGCCCGGCCAGCGGCTCGTCAGGTACTCGAGCCAGAAGTGGAACGGGCCGCCGCCGCGGTGGCGGACGATGCCGAAGATCGAGCCGAACGCGGCCTTCGCGACCCGGATCGTCAGTTCTTCGTCGACGTTCAGCGGCGAGCGGAGCATCGCTCGCAGGGCCAGCGTCAGCGCCAGGCCGGCGGCCACCAGCACTGCCAGGGCGACAGCACTCTTACGGACTTCTAACGCCGTTTTAAGGGAGGCGACGTAGGCTCGGCTGGTCAATTGGGGCACCGGACGACGATTACCTGAAAGGTGGTGCAAATGCGGCGGAAACTGATCCGTCAGCTGTCAGTAGGGACGGTGGTCGTGGCGATCGCGGCCGTTGCCTCTTCGTCGGCGTTCGCGGCCTCGCCGAACCGCGGCCGTTTCGGCCCGCGCTTCGGCGCGTTCCAGGGCGGCTTCGGCCCTTTGATGGCCGGCGGCCCGCTCGGCGGTCGTGGCGGCTTCTCGATCGGCATCGGCGGCCCGAAGGGCGCGGGCGGTCCCGGCGGCGCAGGAATCCTCGGCGCCGACGTGCTCACGCCGGCGGCGACGTTCCTCGGCGTCTCGGTCTCGACGCTCGAGTCCGACCTCAAGGGCGGCAAGACGCTCGCCCAGGAGGCGACGGCGAAGGGCAAGACCGCCGCCGACCTGATCAACGCGATCGTCGCGTCCGAGAAGACCGTGCTCGACGCGGAGGTCTCGGCCGGCTGGATCACGTCGACACAGGAGTCGAACGTGATCACCAGCCTGACGAACGCGATCACCGATCTCGTCAACAACGGCCCGGCCGTTCCGCCGTCGAACGCAGGTCGAGAGGGCCTGCTGCAGACGGCTTCGACGTACCTTGGAATCTCGGTCAGCGATCTCCAGACGGCGCTCAAGTCCGGCAAGTCGCTCTCCGACGAGGTGACGGCCGCCGGCAACGGCAAGACCGTCGACGGTCTCGTTCAGGCGCTGCTCGCGCCGACGAAGACCGAGCTCGACGGCCAGGTCACGGCCGGCACGATCACGCAGGCGCAGGAGACGGCGATTCTGAACCGGCTCACGACGCGGCTCACGAGTCTCGTCAACAACACGCACAGCAACGCATCGGCGACGCAGAGCGTGCTCAAGCGTGTGATCACGACTGCGCTCACGATCAGGAAGCACAACAAGCTCGTTCACCTGTAGCGAGCAGTCCCTCCTCCTCGCAGGCGTGGGGCCGGGAGACCGGCCCCACGTGTTTTCGTCACGCAGTTTGCGCAGCGCGCCTGCGGCGCGCGACGCCCGTCTCTTCGGCGGCGCCTGCGACGGCGGCCGCGACGAGCGGTGCGACGTCGCGGTTGAAGACACTCGGGATCACGTACTCGGGTGAGAGCTCGTCCGGCTTGACGGTCGCGGCGATCGCCTCGGCCGCCGCGAGCTTCATCTCCTCGTTGATCGCCGACGCCCGCACGTCGAGCGCGCCGCGAAAGACGCCGGGAAAGGCGAGCACGTTGTTGATCTGGTTCGGATAGTCGGACCGGCCGGTCGCGACCACGGCCACGAGGCCTTCGATCTCCTCCGGCATGATCTCCGGCACCGGGTTCGACATCGCGAAGACGATCGCGTCATCGGCCATTGTCGCCACCGCTTCACGAGTGACGACGCCGGGGCCCGAAAGGCCGACGAAGACGTCGGCGCCTGCCAGCGCCTCGTTGACGTTGCCGGCGAAGCCCGTCGGGTTCGTGCGCTCGGCATACGCCTGCTTCCACGGGCCGAGGTCGTCTCGGCGTCGATGCAGCGCGCCGCCGCGGTCGCAGCCGATGATGTCGCGGACGCCTGCGTGGAGCAGGATGTCGGTGCAGGCGACGCCGGCGGCGCCGACACCCGCCATGACGACGCGGACGCCCTCAGGACGCTTCCCGACGATCCGCAGAGCGTTCAGGAACGCCGCCATCACCACGATCGCCGTGCCGTGCTGGTCGTCGTGGAACACCGGGATGTCGAGCGCCTCCTTGAGGCGGCTCTCGATCTCGAAGCAGCGAGGTGCGGAGATGTCCTCGAGGTTGATGCCGCCGAATCCGGGCGCAATCGCGGTCACGGTGGCGACGATCTCGTCGACGTCCTTCGTCGCGAGACAGAGCGGCCACGCGTCGACTGCACCGAACTCCTTGAAGAGCATTGCCTTGCCCTCCATCACCGGCATCGCCGCTTCGGGGCCGATGTCGCCGAGGCCGAGCACCGCCGTGCCGTCGCTGACGACCGCGACGGTGTTCTGCTTGATCGTGAGGTTCCAGACCTTGCCGACGTCCTCGGCGATCGCGCGGCAGACGCGCGCGACACCGGGCGTGTACGCCATCGAGAGGTCGTCACGCGTCTTCAGCGGCGATTTCGAGACCATCTCGATCTTGCCGCCCAGGTGGAGCAGGAATGTGCGGTCGGATACATGCTCGACCTCGACGCCTGCGAGCGCGCGCACGGCCGCGACGATCGCCTCGATGTGGTCGGCGCTCGCGGCGTCAACCGTGATGTCGCGGATCTTCTTGCCTGCCTCGACGCGGACGAGGTCGATCGCGCCCAGATTGCCGCCGGCATCGCCGATCGCGCGTGCGAGATCGGCGAAGGCCCCGGGCCGGTCGTCGAGATGGACCCGGAACGTGGCGCTGAACGAGGCGGAAGGACGCGGGGTCGCCACGCCTCAATCGTAGACACGTGGGAAAACAAACGGGGCATGGAACGGCTCTCCGGCTACGCGCCGATCCGGGACTACGCGGTGATCGGCGACGGCCGGACGGCCGCGCTGATCGCGGCCGACGGCTCAGTCGACTGGCTCTGCCTGCCGGATGTCGACTCGGCGTCCGTGTTCGGAAGACTGCTCGACGCGGGCCGCGGGGGTTTCTTTCAGCTCGCGCCCGATGAGCCGTACGAGGTCGATCGCGCGTACGAGGACAGCTCGAACGTTCTGGTCACGACATACCGCACGGCATCGGGCGTCGTGCGCGTGACCGACGTGATGACGCTCACCGACGATCGTCTCGCGCCGCTTCGCGAGCACGCGCGGCGGATCGAAGGGCTGGGCGGCCGCGTGCCGATGCGGTGGCGGCTCGAGCCGCGGTTCGAGTACGGCGAGGGGCACGCCCGCATCGATCGCCGCGCCGGTCGCTTCTTCGCGACGGGCGCACACAACGCGCTCGCCGTCGAGTGCTACGACGCAGGCGAGCCGAGCGCACACGACGGCGCGATCGCCGGCGACTTCGTTGCCGAGCAGGGATCGGCGGCGCTGCTCTCGCTCGCGGCGTCGTTTCGCGAACCCGTCGTGCTCTCTCCGCGCGCGCGGATCGAGGACCGGATCGACCGCGCCCGCTCGTTCTGGCCGAAGTGGTCCGGCGAGGCGAACTACGAGGGGCCGTGGAAGGAGCAGGTTTTGCGAAGCGCGCTCGTGCTGAAGCTCCTCGTCTTCGCGCCGTCGGGCGCGATCGTCGCGGCCCCGACGACATCGCTGCCCGAGCGCATCGGCGGCGATGCGAACTACGACTATCGCTTCGCGTGGCCGCGCGACGCGAGCTTCACGCTCGAGGCGCTGCTCGGTCTCGGCTACCACGACGAGACCCACGCCTTCTTCTGGTGGCTGATGCACAGCTCTCGGCTGACGCGACCGCGGCTGCACACGCTTTATCGCGTGAACGGTGGAGCGCACCTCGAAGAGTGCGAGCTCCCGCTCGACGGCTACCGGAACTCGAAGCCGGTTCGCATCGGCAACAGCGCGTCGAGGCAGCTCCAGCTCGATGTCTACGGCGACGTACTCGACGCGGTCTACCGCTACGCCATCGATCTCGAAGCGCTCGAGCCCGAGACCGGCAAGCAGGCGGCCGACCTGGCCGACTTCGTCTGCGAATGCTGGCGAGAGGCCGACTCGGGGATCTGGGAGCTCCGCGACGAACAACGGCAGTACACGCACTCGAAGGCGATGTGCTGGGTCGCGCTCGACCGCGCCGCAAAGCTCGCAGAGTGCGGGCTCATTTCCGACCACGGGAAGCGCTGGCGTGCGGAGGCCGACGCGATCAAGCGCTTTCTGCACGATCGGTGCTGGGACGGGGAACGGCGCACGTTTGTCCGCGCGCCGGGCTCGTCCGAGCTCGATGCGAGCCTGCTGCTGCTTGCGCTCTTCGAGTGCGAGGACGCGAAGGGCGAGCGGATCCGGGGCACGATCGAGGCGATCGAGCGCGACCTCGCCGACGGGCCGTGCGTCTACCGCTTCCCGAACCCGAACGAGGGCGCGTTCCTCGCATGCTCCTTCTGGCTCGTCGCCGCGCTCGCGCGAACCGGGCGCGTCGACGATGCCGCCGAGCGGATGGACACGCTGTGCGCACTCGCCAACGACGTCGGGCTCTACTCGGAGGAGATCGACGCTCGCTCGCACGCCTTCCTCGGCAACTTCCCGCAGGGGCTCACCCACCTTGCGCTGATCAATGCCGCGGTCGCGATCGCGGAGGAGACGAAATGAGCGTCGTTTGGGGCGCGCTTGCGGGTGGCGCGGTCGGGGGAACCCTGGTGCAGGCCGGCGTCCGGCTGGCGCAGGAGTTGGGGTGGACGCGCATGGACATCCCGTTCCTGCTCGGGACGATCTTCACCGAGAATCGCCGCGGAGCGGCGGTCGCCGGCTACTTCTCCCACATCGCGATCGGGCTCGTCTTCGCGCTGCTCTACGCGGCCGTCTTCCTCGCGACCGGCCTGACGACCTGGTGGTTCGGCCTCGCCCTCGGCTTCGTGCAGGCGGCGTTCATCGGCGGCGCGCTCGCGAATCTTCTGCTGCCCGCCGTCCATCCGCGCATGGGAACGCCGTGGACGGATGCCGAGGAGACGCCGCTGCTCGAGCCGCCCGGGTACCTGCTCTTCAACTACGGCCGAAGCACGATGCTGATCACGCTGGTGCTGCAGCTGGGATTCGGCGCCATCGTGGGCGCCTTCGCGCGCGGTTTGTGAACGAACTGTTTGGGTTTTTCGTCAGCGCGGTTGACACCGCTAAGGTGCGAAGCGGGGTCTTGGACTCATGTTTTCGCTGCGCGACACGTTCCGTCGCGCGCGCGGACGCCACGCGCAGCCGCAGCGCGCGACCGGGCAGAGCTCCGTCGACGACGGGCTCGCTCCTGTCGTCGACCTCTTCGCGAACGGCGTTCCAGAGGTAGAACCCGCCTCGGCAGCCATCGTCCACGTCGTCGGTGCGATCCGCCGCGAGGCGCCCGAGCTCGCCGGCGACCTGAGGGATGCGATCGGCGTCTGGTTCGAGGTCGACGAGCTCCGGCCCTCGGACTCGTCGCGGACGCTCTCCGAGCGGCGCGAGCGTCTCTGGGTCCTGAGCGGCGCGCTCCGCCAGCAGACGGTCGACCTCGATCCTCGGGACTGAGGGTCAGAACGCGCCGGCGTCGGTGAGCCGCAGCGCCGCGAGCGCCGCCGCGATCGTCAGCGGCACGAGCACGACGCCGAGCAGAGAGGCCTGCGCAAGTGACGGTCGCGCTCCGGCAGCGCGCGCGGCGCGATACCAGAGGTAGGTCGAGAGCGAACCTGTGAAGAGCAGGTTCGGCCCGAGGTTGAGCCCGATGAGCAGCGCAAGCGGATGCGGAGGACGTTGCGCCGAGAGCAGCGACGCTGCCGGCAGGTTGTTGACGACGACGCTCGCCGCGGCGCCGATCGCGGCGCCGCCGATCGCGCCTGCGTGGCGGACGAGCGACGCAGGGCCGTGCCAGCGTCGCGCGAGAGTGCCGAGCACGACGGCGAGCACGAAGAGCCCTGCGAGCACGGGTGCGCCGATGCTGGGGCGCAGCCTGCGCACGGCGACCGCGACGACGCCGATGGCGAGCACGGGCAGCGCGGCGTTCTGCAGCACGACGATCAGCACCGTCGCGGCGACGGTTGCGGCTGCGCCGGCGCCGAGTCGAAGCGGCGGCAGCGGCTCTTGTCCACGGCCTTCGCGCCGAGGCCGGAAGACCGCCGCGAGGAAGACGATCGTCAGCGCGACGACGCAGATCCACGGCAGCCACATCGCGCGCGCGACATCCGCGCCCGAGAGCGACGAATGCGCGAGCACGATCAGGTTCGTCAGGTTCGAGCCGGGAAGGAGCAGCGACGCACCGTTGGCGATGAAGAGCGCGCCGTAGAGAAACGGCCTTTCGTCGACGCGCCGGCTTCGCGCAGCGTGAAGGACGATCGGCGTCACGAACACCGCCGCCGTGTCGAGGTTGAGCAGCGCGGTGACGACGGCCTCGAGCCCGAGCAGCGCGGCGAGTAGCGCGAGGGGGCCGCCGCCGATTCGCTCGATCCGCACCCCGACGGCCGCGAAGAGGCCGTCCGCCTCGACGACGGCGCCGATCAGGATCAGCCCCGTCACGAGAACGAACGGCGGCCAGGCCTGTCCGGCCGCTCCCGAGATCGCGCCCCCCACAGGGTCGTAGTTTCCCAACGGGGCTACGGGGTAGGCCTCGCTCGGTGCGTCGGGGGGCCCTGCTTGCGTTCGTCCCGCTGGTGGCGGCGGGATGCGGCGGCAACCAGAACGTCCTGCACGGCCAGAGCCATCAGGAACACGCGATCGATCAGCTCTGGTGGGTGATGTTCGGGGTCGCGTGCTTCGGGCTCGCGATCGTCGGCTCGCTGCTGATGCTCGGCTGGATCCGCCGCAACCGCCGAGAGCTACCGGGCGGCGGCGACGAGCGCGTCGCGACCGGGCTCGTCGTCGGCCTCGGGATCGTGATGCCGATCGTCCTGCTTGCGGCGCTCTTCGTGTGGTCGGACATCTTCGTGATGCGCTCGACGGCCGCACCGTCGAAGGGCTCGACGGCGATGACGATCGACGTGATCGGCCATGACTGGTGGTGGGAGGCGCGCTACGCCGGCACGCCGGTCGTCGTCGCCAACGAGATCCACATCCCGACTGGCGCGCGGATCGAGGTCGACGGCACGACCGCCGACGTGATCCACAGCTTCTGGGTGCCGGAGCTCGCGCGCAAGATCGACCTGATCCCCGGCATGACGAACCGGCTCCTCCTCGAGGCCGACGCCCCCGGGACCTACCGCGGGCAGTGCTCGGAGTTCTGCGGGATCGAGCACGCGCACATGTCGGTGTCGGTGATCGCGCAGTCGCCGGCTGCGTTTCGCCGCTGGTTCGCGAACCAGCGCAAGGCCGCAGCTGCGACCGGTCCGGGCGAAGCGGTGTTCATGCATGACGCGTGCGCGAGCTGTCACACGATTCGCGGCACGCAAGCCGACGGCAAGGTCGGCCCCGACCTCACGCACGTCGCGTCGCGCAAGACGATCGCCGCGAACGAGCTGCCGAACACGCCCGCGTACCTGCGCGCGTGGATCCGCGATCCCGGGAAGTTCAAGCCGGGCACGCGCATGCCGGCGATCCCGCTCACTGGGCGCCAGCTGACCGAGGTCGTCACATACCTGGAGAAGCTCAGATGAGCGTTGTTTCGCTGCCGACCCGTGAGGCCGAGGCGACCGAGCTCCTCGAGCGCGTCTGGCTCGAGCGCCCGGGGATCCTCGGCTGGCTCACCACCGTCGACCACAAGCGCATCGGCCTTCTCTACTTCTGGGCGACGCTCGTGTTCTTCTGCGCCGGCGGGATCGAGGCGCTCGTGATGCGCACGCAGCTCGCGCAACCGAACCAGCACGTCGTCTCGGCGAACTTCTACGACGAGCTCTTCACGACGCACGGCGTGACGATGATCTTCCTCTTCGTCATCCCGATGTCGATCGGCGCGTTCGGGAACTACTTCGTGCCGCTGATGATCGGCGCGCGCGACATGGCCTTCCCGCGCCTGAACGCGCTCTCGTTCTGGATCTTCCTCGGCTCGGGCTGCTTCATCTACGCCGGGCTCTTCATGGGGCTCGCGCCGAACGCGGGCTGGTTCGACTACGTGCCGCTTGCGCTCCGCACCTACGACCCGGGTCTGAACGTCGACTTCTACGCCCTCGGGCTGATCTTCAACGGCATCTCCTCGACTGCTGCGGCGGTCAACTTCATCGCGACGATCTTCAAGCTGCGCGCGCCGGGGATGTCGCTGAACCGGATGCCGCTCTTCTGCTTCGCGATCCTCGCGGTCTCGTTCTCGCTCATCTTCGCGATGCCGTCGCTCTCGACCGACCTGATCTTCCTCGAGCTCCAGCGCAAGCTCGGGTTTCACTTCTTCGACATCGCCTTCGCGGGCCAGCCGCTGATGTGGCAGGACCTCTTCTGGTTATTCGGGCACCCCGAGGTCTACATCATCATCCTGCCCGCGTTCGGGATCGCGACCTCGATCATCCCGACCTTCGCGCAGCGAAAGATGATCGCGTTCCCGCTCGTAGCGATGGCCGAGCTGCTCGTCGCCTTCATCGGCTTCGGCGTCTGGGCGCACCACATGTTCGCGGTCGGGATGCCGACGGCGACGATGGCGTTCTTCGCGGCGGCGTCGATGATGGTGGTGATCCCGTCGACGATCCAGGTCTACGCCTGGTCCCTGACGGTGGCGATGGGCAGACCGCGCTTCACAGCGCCGCTGCTCTTCATCGGCGGCTTCATCGCCTTCTTCGTGATCGGCGGCCTCAGCGGGATCATGTTCGCCGCGATCCCGTTCGACCAGGCGACGACCGACACGTACTTCGTCGTCGCGCACTTCCACTTCATCATCTTCGGCGCCGCCGTCTTCCCGCTCTTCGGCGGGATGTTCTACTGGTTCCCGAAGGTCACCGGCCGCCTGTACCACGAGCGCTGGGCGCAGGCGAGCTTCTGGATGACGTTCGTCGGTACGTTCGTGACGTTCTTCCCGATGCACATCGTCGGCCTGCTCGGAATGAC
>DASYAO010000142.1:0-4194 GCA_036501285.1 Gaiellaceae bacterium | reverse complement strand
CGGAGCCCAGGACGACCGGCTCGAAGCGTCGCTCGCCGCAGGGCTGCGGGCGCTCCACGAGCGGGCCGACCTCGCGCGTCGCATCGGGCAGCGGCTTCGGGGCGCGGGCGCCGGCAAGCGGGCCGACCGGTACGATCGCCTGGTCGAGGAATCGGAGCGTGACGCGCTAATGATCCGGAGGCTTCTGCTCGACCATGACGGTCCGCACGCCACCACAGCGTCCTAGCGTTTCGCGCATCGACGTCGTCGCGCTCGTGGCCTCGGCCGGCGGCATCCACGCGCTCGGCCGGGTGCTCTCGGGACTGCCGCGCGACTTCGAGGCCGCAGTCGTCGTCGTGCTGCATCTCCAGTCCGGGCAACCGAGCATGCTCGCGGACGTGCTCGCCCGCCGTTCGCCGCTTCCCGTGAAGCAGGCGGTACCCGGTGACCGGCTCGAGCCCGGACACGTCTACGTCGCCCCGCCTGACGCGCACCTGATCATGCGGGAAGACGGCGCCCTCCAGCTCGACATGAGCCCCCCGATCCATTTCCTGCGGCCGTCTGCCGACGTCTTCCTCGCGTCGCTCGCCTCGAGCCACTCGCAGCGCGCGCTCGCCGTCGTGCTCTCCGGCAGTGGGCACGACGGAGCCCTCGGGGCGACCGCGGTGAAGGAGTCGGGGGGCATCGTGCTCGCACAGGACGAATCGACCTCGGAGTACTTCGGCATGCCGTCGGCGGCGATCGCCTCCGGTGCCGTCGACCGGGTGCTCGCACTCGACGACATCGCTGCTGCTGTCGTGGCATTCGTGCGACCATCTCTTTCGTGAGTACGACGGAGGCCGATCCGGCATTCGAGAACCTGCTGCAGTACGTCCGCGAGACGCGTGGGTTCGACTACACGCTGTACAAGCGACCGAGCCTGATGCGCCGCTTCAAGAAAAGGATGGATGCCGTGGGCGCCGCGTCGTTCGAGGAGTACGGGAACGTCCTTCGCGAGGACGGGGCGGAGTTCGGCGGCCTCTTCAACACGATCCTGATCAACGTGACGAAGTTCTTCCGTGATCCCGAGGCCTGGGAGTTCGCGCAGAGCGAGGTGATCCCTCGCATCCTGGAGTACCGCACCGGATTGTCGACGATTCGCGCCTGGTCGGCGGGATGCGCCTCCGGCGAGGAGGCCTTCACCACCGCAATCCTCCTCTGCGAGGCTCTCGGCGACGACGCGTTTCGCGACCGCGTGAAGCTCTACGCCACGGACATCGACGAGCACGCGCTCGCCGAGGGACGGCGCGCTGTGTTCAAGGAGAAGGAACTCGAAGGGATGCCGGAAGAGATCGTGCGTAAGTACTTCCACCATTTGGACGGCGACTACATGATCCGTAGCGATATCCGGCGCGCGGTGATCTTCGGGCGCAACGACCTGCTTCAGGATGCGCCGATCTCACGCGTCGACTTGCTCGTTTCCCGCAACACGCTGATGTACTTCGAGCCTGCTGCGCAGGAACGCGTGCTCGCGAACTTCGCGTTCGCTCTCGATCCGCGCGGCTTCCTCATGGTCGGCAAGGCCGAGGCGCTGCAGACCCGCACGAGCCTGTTCGAACCTGTCGACGTGAAGAACCGCTTCTTCGTCAAGCGTGTTGGCCTGGAGAGTGCACGGATCGTGCCGCCGCTCGTGGTGCAGCACCGCGACGACGACGAGCAATCGAGTCTCATCGACGATGTTCTCAAGGATTCCTCGTTCGAGCAGTCCGGCCTCGGGCAGCTGATCGTCGACCGCGCAGGGAACGTCATCGCCGTCAACCAGGCGCTGCGCATGCTCTTCGGTCTCAAGCTGCAGGACGTAGGACGGCCGCTTCAGGACCTCGAGCTCTCGTATCGTCCGGTCGACCTGCGTTCGCTGATCGACGAAGCGCAGCGCGACAACCATTCAGTCAGCCTCAAGGACGTCGAGTGGGCGCGCCCCGGCGAAAAGCCGCGGCGACTGGACCTGCAGGTGACGCCGCTCGTTGAGAGGAGCGGGCAGGTCGGGGTACTGATCTCCTACGCGGACGTCAGCCGCTTCCGCGAGCTGGCCGACGAGCTGGCGCGCGCGCGGCGCGAGCTCGAGACGGCGTCCGAGGAGCTGCAGTCGACCGTCGAGGAGCTCGAGACGACGAACGAGGAGCTCCAGTCGACGAACGAGGAGCTCGAGACGACGAACGAGGAGCTCCAGTCGACGAACGAGGAGCTCGAGACGATCAACGAGGAGCTCCAGTCGACGAACGAGGAGCTCGAGACGATGAACGAAGAGCTCCGCGAGCGAACCGACGAAGCGCTCGAGATCAACTCTTTCACCTCGTCGATCCTCTGGAGCATCGAGGAGGCGATCGTCGTCGTCGACCGCGAGCTGCGCGTGTCGACCTGGTCGCGTGCGGCGCGCGAGCTGTGGGGCCTCGCAGAGGAGGAGGTGGCAGGCGACTACTTCCTCAACCTTGACATCGGTGTGCCGGTCGTCGAGCTTCGGGAACCGATCCGGCGTGTTCTCTCGTCGGAGGACCAGCAGCCGGTCTCCCTCGAAGGTCATGACCGCCGTGGCCGGCCGGTTCGGTGCGAGGTCTCGCTTTCGCAATTGCGCACACATCTGGGCGAGGTCACGGGGGTGATCCTCGTGATGGAGGCCAGTAGGTTTGACCAGGACGACACAAGGAAAGGGTGAAAGCCGGTGAATACCGAGCCTGCCGCTGATCCCCGTCCGGTCGCCGAGACAGAGAAGCCGCAGCTTCTGTTCTTCTTCGGCAAGACGTCGGGACCCTGCCGTCGCGTCGAGGCCTTTCTCTCGCAGGTGCTGCAGAGGCGCCACAACCACGAGACGTTCAAGCTCGTGCGCGTTTGCGCCGACGACAAGCCGGAGCTCGTCGAGCATTTCCGTGTCTCCGAGGTGCCGACGATCTTCGTCGTCGAGGCACGCCGTGTCCGCGCTCGGATCGTCCAGCCGAAAGGCCGTCGCGAGCTCGAGGAGGCGTTGCAGCCCTGGCTGCGCTGACGACTCACGGTCGTCTGGTCGACCACTCGCGTGCGGTCCGCACGCGCTGCCGCGTCGAGTCCGATCGGGCCCGCCGGCTCAGAGCGCTGGCAGACGCAGAGATCGAGCGCACGGCCGAGCTCCGCGAGGCCTTCGTCTTGCGGCCGTACTGGAACTCACCGGGTCCCGAGCTGCGGTCGGTACTCGTCGTGTTGCCGTAACGGCTACGCGCGCCGCAGCACGCGAACCGCGGCGGCCGCGGGCAGGAGCGGCAGCCACAGGTTGAACAGCCGGTAAGCGAAGACGCAGACGACCGCGGCAGGAAGCGCGATCCCGGTCCACATCAGCGCGAACGGCAGCATCGCCTCGACGGCGCCCGCACCCGCCAGCGGCAGCGAGCGGCGGGTGAGCGCGTACCCACTTGCGTAGCCGAGCACGATCACGGCGACGCCCGGATGGCCGTGCGGCCAGAAGATCGCGAGGCAGGCCCAGAGCACGAACATGTCGCCCGCCCAGTAAAGGCCCATGCCGAACAGTGCGAGCGCACCTGCGCGGCGGTCCCGCACGAGCGACCACGTCTGCGCGATCCCGTCGAGGCCGTGCGCGAGGCGCCCGCGCCAGCCGGATTCGCGCGCGAGCCCGACGCGGTGACGGAGCAGCCAGAGGGCCGCGACCGTTCCGGCCGGAACGCCGACGGCCCACGAGAGCGGAACGCCGACCTTGTTGAAGCCCGAGACGAGCAGGAGCAGCGAGACGGAAAAGGCGACCGGCGCGAGCACGGCGTACTCGAGCGTTCCGAGGCTCATCGTGCGCACGCGCGCCTCGCTCCGCGGCAGGCCCGAGACCTCGAGGGCGTCGACGTCGAGCGCGAAGCCGCCGCGCGGGATGAAGAGACCGAAGCCGCCGGCGACGAGCGCGCCGACGTGCGAAAGCGGAAGCTTCGGCTCGGGCCCTGCGCATGCGCACTCGCGGTAGGCGAGCATGTAGCCGAGGTAGCTCACGACGGTCGCGCCGAACGCGACCGGAACCCACAGCAGGCGCGGATGCGCGAGGCGCTCGAGCACCTCGCCGAAGCCTGCGGCATACGCAACGCCGACGAGCGCGCCGCCGGCGAGCGTCGCCGCGATCAGGACGAACGCGGCCGTGTGCGCAGGATGCTGGTCGAGGTATGTCGACCCGAAAGCGCGGCGCAGCCGCCTCGCTGAAGCGGAGTTCAC
>DASYAO010000141.1:0-12958 GCA_036501285.1 Gaiellaceae bacterium | reverse complement strand
AGAGCAGGCCGCCGCTCAGCAGGAACGGCAAAAAGCCGAGCGCGAACGTGAGCGAGGAGAGAAACGGCGAGCCGGTCTTGCGGTAGACGAGGATCGTCAGCGCGACCGCGGCGACGCTCGTCCCGGTGATCGAGACCGCCTGACCGATGAAGAGCGCCCGGAACTGGCGCGAGCGAAGCGCGTCGCCGTAGCCGGCGCCCCGCTGCACTACGAGGCGACCGCTTCGAGCACTTGGTCGGGGATGTCGAAGTTCGCGTAGACCTCTTGCACGTCGTCGTCGTCCTCGAGCGCCTCGATCAGCCGCATCACGCTCTTCGCAGCCGACTCGTCGTCGACGACCACCGTGGTCTTCGGAACCATCGACAACTCGGCCGAGTCGATCGTGAAGCCCGCGGCCTCGATCGCCTCGCGCACGGCGGCGAGATTCTCCGGCGCGCTCGTCACCTGGAAGACGTCACCGTCAGCCTCGACATCCTCGGCCCCCGCGTCGGCAGCCGCGAGGAAGAGCTCCTCCTCGTCGACGCCGGAGCCGCCCACGACGACCACGCCTCGGCGCTCGAACTGCCAGGCAACCGCACCGGTCGTGCCCAGCGAGCCGCCGAACTTCGTGAACGCGTGTCGCACCTCGGAGGCGGTGCGGTTCTTGTTGTCGGTCAGCGCCTCGACGATCACCGCGACGCCTTCGGGGCCGTAGCCCTCATAGACGATCGCCTCGAAGTTCGAGCCGTCGGCCCCGTCGCCCGAGCCCTTCGCGATCGCGCGCTCGATGTTGTCCTTCGGCATCGAGTAGGAACGCGCTTTTTCGATCGCGCTCGCGAGTGTCGCGTTGTTGGCCGGGTCTCCCCCGCCTTCTTTCGCCGCGACGATGATCGCGCGCGTCAGCTTCGAAAAGAGCTTGCCGCGCTTCGCGTCGGCCGCGCCCTTCTTGTGCTTGATCGAAGACCACTTGCTATGCCCTGACAAGACTCGCCTCCTTCAAGAACAGTTCGTGCAATCTCGTGTCGTCCGTGAGCTCCGGATGGAACGCCGCGACGAGGAACCGGCCCTGCCGCGCGAGCACCGGATGTCCGTCGACCTCGGCGAGCACTTCGACATCGGGGCCGACGTCCTCGATCCACGGCGCGCGGATGAAGACGGCGCGGAGCGGTTCCGTTTCGCCCGGCAGCGCAAGGTCGGTCTCGAACGACGCGACCTGCCGGCCGAACGCGTTCCGGCGCACTTCGAGGTCGACGAGACCGAGATGGTTGCGGTCGAGCACGATCATTCCGGCGCACGTGCCGAAGACCGGGCGGTCGAACTCGCGGATCGCCTCGTCGAGCCCGTAGAGCGCCATCAGCCGCGTGAACGCCGTCGATTCGCCGCCCGGGATCACGAGTCCGTCGAGCCCTTCGAGCTGACCGGGCAGCCGCACCTCGACCACCTCCGCGCCCAGCCCGCGGAGCATCGCCGCGTGCTCGCGGAAGTTCCCCTGCACGGCAAGGACACCGATCTTCAGTGACCGAGGCAAAACCTACGTCCTGAATGACGGCGCCGCAAGCGGCGCCTTGGCGGCTCCATGGCGGAAATGGTATCTCCGGGCGGTGAGCAGCCTCGCGGTCATCCTCGCGCTCGCGTCGTCTCTCGCCTGGGGGACGGCGGACTTCTCCGGCGGCCTCGTCTCGCGTCGCCTGCCGACAATCGCCGTCACGGTCGTGTCCCAGTCGGCCGGCTTTCTCGCGCTGCTCGTCGCGTTCGGCGTGCACGGCGGCACAGTCGACTGGCGCTCGCTCGCGCTCGGGCTCGCCGCGGGCGCGGGCGGCGGTGCCGGGCTCGCCGCGTTCTACCAGGCGCTCTCGCTCGGGACGATGAGCATCGTCTCGCCGATCGTCGCCTGCGGCGCGGTCGTGCCGTTCACGATCTCGCTCGCGACCGGCGAGCGGCCGTCGAACATCGCGATCGCCGGTGCGGTGGTCGCTCTGTGCGGCGCCGTGCTCGCGTCGGCAGAGGAACGTCGCGCGCCCGCACGCGAGCGCGCGCATGCTGTGGCGCTCGCGGTCGTTGCCGCCGGCGCGCTCGGAATCTTCACGTACTTCCTCGGGCTCGGCAGCCGCGAGGGCTCCGCGCTCTCGACACTCGTCGGCGCCCGCATCGGTTCGCTCGCGCTCCTCCTCGTGCTCACCGTCGCGACGGGAGCAACGCTCCGCGTCGGCCGTCGCGGCTTGCTGCCCGTCGCCGCGGTCGGCCTCTGCGACGTCGGCGCCAACGCGCTCTTCGCGCTCGCCTCCGGCCATGGACTGCTTGCGCTCGTGTCGGTGCTCGGCTCGCTCTATCCGGTGACGACCGTTCTGCTCGCGCACGTGCTTCTCGGCGAGCGGTTGACGCCGCTGCAGCTGACCGGCGTCGGCGTCGCCCTGGCGGGTGTCGCCGCGCTGAGCGTAGGGTGAGTGCCGTGGACTCGCTCCAGGGCCACCTGATCGTGTCGTCGCCGCTCCTCGTCGACCCGAACTTCCGGCGGACCGTCGTGTTGATGACCCATCACGACGACGAGGGCGCGATGGGCCTCGTGCTCTCGCGGCCCTCGGAGGTGCTCGTCGCCGAGGCCGTGCCGGAGCTCGCCGAGCTTCCGGGCGACGGCGAGCGCATCTACGTCGGCGGCCCCGTGCAACCGGAGGCGGTCGTCGTGCTCGTGGAGCACGAGGACGAGCCGGAGTCCGCGATCGTCGGCCGGATCGCGTTCATGCCGGCCGAGAGCGAGCTCGAGGAGCTCGACGCCGTCCGCGCGCGCGTCTTCGCCGGTTACTCCGGCTGGGGCCCGGGCCAGCTCGAGGCCGAGCTTGACGAGTCGTCGTGGATCGTCGTGCCTGCGGAGCCCGACGACGCGTTCGCATCGGACCCCGACGAGCTCTGGCGGACGGTGCTGCAGCGCAAGGGGGGCAAGTTCGCGCTGAACGCGACGATGCCGTTCGATCCGTCGCTGAACTGAGTCCGTCCGCCGGGGCCGATATCGTACGAACATATGTTCGGTCGGACGGAGATCGCGGAACTCTCGAAGAGTGAGCTCGAGCACGAGCTGAGGGCGCAGGCGGCCCACGTCGACGCGGGCCTCTGCCGGTTGCTCGAGCTCGAGGCCGAGTGCGAGCGGCGGCTCGACTGGACCGGTCAGGGAACGACCTTCGCGGCCTGGCTCGCCTGGCGCTGCTCGCTCCTGCCCCGGCAGGCCCGCGAGCACGAACCCGTCGCGCAGCGTCTGCACGAGCTTCCGCTGATCCACGCGGCGTTCGCGCGCGGCGAGCTCTCGTTCGGGAAGGTGAGCACGCTCGTGCGCATCGCCGTGCCGGAGAACGAAGAGCAGCTGATCGAGCTCGCGGAGGTGATGACTGCTTCGCAGCTCGAGCGAGCCGTTTCCGCGTACCGCCGCGTGACGCGCGAAGAGGCAGCCGAGCAGCAGGAGCAGGCGTTCCTGCACTGGTTCTGGACCGAGGACGGATCGCTCTCGCTGCGCGGGCTCCTGAGCGCCGAGGACGGCGCCCTCGTCGTCGAGTCGCTCGAAGCTGCGCGCGCCGCGATTCGCGAGCGGAGCTCCGAGGCCGCCGGCGAGCAAGCAGGGCCGCCGACCGCACCCGTCTCGAACGTCGACGCGCTCGTTGCGATCGCCGACCTCGCGCTTGCCGGGCCGCGCGTGGAGCGGTCCGGCGGCGACCGCCATCAGGTCGTCGTCCACGTCGACGCGCAGACGTTGGCGGCAGGCGACGACGGGCTCTGCGAGCTTGCCGACGGCCCGCCGCTCGCGGCGGAGACCGCGCGTCGGCTGTCATGCGACGCGTCGGTCGTCGAGCTGACGGAACGTGACGGTCGCGCCCTGTCGCTCGGACGAAAGCGCCGCACGGTGTCGCCTGCGCTCCGCCGCGCTCTCGGCGCGCGAGACCGCTGCTGTCGCTTCCCGGGCTGTGATCGCACGCGCTTCGTCGACGCCCATCACGTGCGGCACTGGAGCGAGGGCGGCGAGACGAACCTCGACAACCTCGTCTTGCTCTGCCGTCGCCATCACCGCCTCGTCCACGAGCACGGCTACTCGGTCAAGGTCGGCGGCGACGGTCGGGTGGAGTTCCGCGATCAGAGCGGATTCGCGATGCCGACCGTGCCGCGCTCGCCGCCGTCGAACGGCGATGCGCTGCGGAACGCGCACCGCCGACTGGCGATCGACCACAAAACATGCAGGAACGGAACGGGCGACCGGATCGACCTCGGCAACGCAGTCGACGGGCTCCTCTCCCTCGTCAACTAGTCCAGCGCGGCTGCCGCTTCTCGAGGAATGCGGCGACGCCCTCCTTGCCGTCAGCCGACGCGAGCGCGCGCGCGAACGCCTGCGACTCGAGCTCGTCGCCTCGCTCGTCGCGTGTCGCGCGGAAGAGCTCTTTGATCTCGCGCAGCGCGCTCGGACTTTGCTGCGCGAGTTTGCCTGCGACCTGATCGATCCCCGCGTCGATGTCGTCGACGACGAGCTCGACGAGCCCCCACCGCTCCGCCTGCCCGGCGTCGATCCGCTCACCGGACATGACGAGCCATTTCGCGCGACCGGCACCGATCAGGCGTGGCGCGCGCTGCGTTCCGCCGCCGCCTGGAAGCAGGCCGAGATTCACCTCCGGGAAGCCGAGCTGCGCGTCGCGTGTCGCGATCCGAAGATCGCATGCGAGCGCGATCTCGAGCCCGCCGCCGAGGCAGTAGCCGTGGATCGCACCGACGACGGGCACCGGCGCCGCCTCGATCCGGTCGGCGAGCTGCTGGATCATCCGCGCGCCGCCGTCCGAGTCCTTGAAGCCGGTGATGTCGGCGCCCGCGGAGAACGCGCGCTCACCGCGCCCGCGCAGCACGAGCACGCGCGTGTCGGCGAGATCGTCGAGCGCCACCGTAACGGCGTCGCGGATCGCGGCGCCGACGGCGTTCAAGGGCGGGTTGTCGAGCCAAACCGTCCTGATCGCGTCCGCCATGGCCGAGAGACTAGTGCCCGTGGAGACGAAGCGGCTCGAGGCTTTCGCCGACGGCGTGTTCGCGATCGCCGCGACGCTGCTGATCATCGACGTGACAGCCGATGGGAACGGCGGCGCGCTCGGCGGCGCGCTGGCGCACGCGTGGCCGCAATACGTCGCCTACGCGGTCTCGTTCGTGACGATCGGGATCATGTGGGTGAACCATCACGCATGTCTGGACCTGATCGCGCGCGCCGATCGCCGGTTCCTCTTCATCAACGTGGCGCTGCTTTCGTGCATTGCGTTCGTTCCGTTCCCCACGCGCCTCGTCGCCGAGCATCTGCGCGACCACGGATTGCGTGCGGCTGCACTCGCATACGGCTGCACGATGACGGCTACGGCGATCTGCTTCTTCGCGTTCTGGTTCTACGCCGCGATCGGGCGGCGGCTGATCGCGCCGGGCGCCGACGAGCGGATGGTGCGCGGCATCTCGCGCTCGTATTTTCCCGGCGCGGCGATCTACGGAACCGCGACGCTCGTCGCGCTCGTGAGCCCGTTCGGGTCGGTGATCCTCTTCGCGCTGATCGCGGCGTTCTACGTGCTCGAGAGCTCCGTGTTCGTGAGAGGCGCCTAGCGGAGTCGAACCGCTGTGCACGGCTTTGCAGGCCGCTGCCTAACCACTCGGCCAAGGCGCCGGACGGGCCGCATGGTATCTAGCTCGCAACGGCGTTCAGGCTGACGCCGCCGAGCTCGGAGCCGGCGCGGCGCTCGATCTCGACACGCACCTCAGCGCGCGTTTCCTCGTCGAGCTTCGCAATCGCGAGCGCGACCGGCCCGCGCAGCTCGCTGACGAAGAACCAAAGCTCCTCGTCGTTCGCGAAGCGATAGGCGACCGGCATCTCCTCGATCTCGACGTCGGCGAACCCGGCGGCGCCGAGCATCGCGCGAATCGCGTCGGGATTGCGCCGTTGCGAAAGCCGCACCTCGGCGTCGCTCTGCGGCTCGAGCAGCCCACGTTCGACCATCACCTCCGCCGGCACCGTCATCCACGCGTTCCGCTCGCGCGCTCCCCAGACCGCGAACGCGAACCGCCCACCGCCCCGCAAGACGCGCCGCACCTCGCCGAGCGCGCGCGGCGGCTCGCCGCGCAGCACGTAGCCGAAACGCGAGAGGACGCCGTCGATGCTCTCGTCCGGCAGGTCGATCGCATCGGCGTCGAGCCGGCGAAAATCCACACCGTCGACGCCGAACGACGGCGCGAGCCGTTCCGCGGCCTCGATCATGCTCGTCGAGAGATCGCTCGTGATCAATCGCGCGCCGCGCTGCGCCGCGAGAAAGCCCGTCTCCCCCGTTCCCGCCGCGAGGTCGAGAATCGTCTCCCCCGGCCTCGGGTCGAGCCTGTCGACGAGCCACTCGCTGATCTCGCGCGTCGACTCCCAAAGGAGCTCGCGCCCGCGCTCCCACCGGGGAGCAAGCTCCTCCCAGAGGTCAGAGCCCACGCAGCTCGGCGAGCTCGTCCGCAGACGGAACCCACTCGCCCGCGGCGGCGTTCGCGCGAACCTGCTCCGGCTTCGTCGCGCCCGCGATCACCGACGACACCGACGGCATCGCCGCGAGCCCGCCGATCGCGACGTCGAGCAGCGTCAGCCCCCGCGCCGCCGCGAACGACTGCAACGCCTCGACGCGCTCCCACGTCGCGTCGTCGTCGGGAAGGTTCCCCGCAAGGCGCGTGCCCGGCGCAGCAGCACCGCGCCGGTGCTTGCCCGTGAGCAGGCCGTTCGCGAGCGGGAAATACGGGATCAGCCCGATCCCGAGCTCCTCGAGCACCGGCACGAGCTCACCTTCGACCTCGCGTTCGAGCCACGAGTACTCGTTCTGCGCTGAGATGAAGCGCGCGAAGCCGCGCGTCTGCGAGATCTCGTCCGCCTCCCGCACCTGCGCACCCGAGAAGTTCGACGAGCCGATATGCCGCACCTTGCCCGCTCGCACGAGCTCGTCGAGCGCGCCGAGCGTCTCCTCGACCGGCGTCACGTCGTCGGGACGGTGGTACTGGTAGAGGTCGATGTAATCGGTGCCGAGCCGCTCGAGCGACCCCTCGACCGCGCGGCGCACGTTCGCGGCCGAACCGCCCGCCGGATTGGTCTTCAGCTCCCAGCCGAACTTCGTCGCGACGACGACTTCGCCGCGACGAGCACCGAGCGCCTTGCCCAGCTGGCGCTCGCTTTCGCCGTCGCCGTACATCTCCGCCGTGTCGAAGATCGTGATGCCGGCATCGAGCGCGGCTTGGACAACCGCCGTCGTGCCGTCCTGGTCGAGCCGCCGGCCGAAGTTGTTGCAGCCGAGCCCGACGACCGACACGACGAGCCCGGAGTTGCCGACCGATGTTGTCCTCATGGCTACATCTTCCTTGCCACGGACGACGGCGCCGGATCCCGCCCACTCGGGCGCCATGTCGCGCCGAGCACGCGTAGCCAGTTCGCATGCGTGATCTTCGCAACGCCCTCGTCGCCGTAGCGCGGCCGCAGCAGCTCGACGAGCCGCGGCAGCCCGGCGACGCCGCCGAGCTCGGCCGGCATGATCGTCCCGTCGAAGTCGGAGCCGAATGCGACGTGATCGATGCCGATTCGGTCTGCGATGTAGTCGACGTGGCGGACGATCATGTCGATCGGCGTGTCGGGATTCGACGTGCCGTCCTCCCGCAGGAAGCCGACGCCGAAGTTGACGCCGACGACCCCGCCCGACGAGCCGATCGCGTCGAGCTGCTCGTCGGTGAGGTTGCGCGTCGACGGGCAAAGCGCATGCGCGTTCGAATGCGTCGCGACGATCGGCGCGGTGGTGATGCGTGCGACATCCCAGAAGCCGGCTTCGTTCAGGTGCGAGAGGTCGACGAGGATGCCCATCCGGTTGCAGGCATCGACGAGCGCGCGACCGGCGTCAGTCAGCCCCGGACCGGTGTCCGGCGAAGCGGGAAACTCGAATGGCACGCCCTCCGCGAAGGCGTTCGGTCGTGACCACACGAGCCCGATCGAGCGCAGGCCGCGCTCGTACCAGCGCTCGAGGTCGGAGAGGTCGGGCGCGAGCGGATCCGCGCCCTCGAGATGCATGATCGCCGTGACGCGGCCCGGCACGAAGTCGTCGGCGCGATGCGCAACTGGAACGCCGAGTCCCACGAACGCGCAATGGAGATCCTCCGCGATGCGCGCCGCGTCAGCCGTCGAGATCTCCGCGTCGAGTGGGAGCGTGTATGGCGCGACCTTCGGCTCGTGCAACTCGACGGCGTTCGGAACGTACAACGCGAAGAAGCCGCCCGCGAATCCGAACGACGCCGCCGTCGCGAGGTCGATGTCCTGCGGCTCATTGCCTTCGTAGGCCTTGAGCACGAGGTCGTTGTGGCCGTCGATGATCATGCGCGGTCCCCGGCGCATCGTAGAGGCGGATCTGTCACTCTCCGCGCGTTGGCTACCCCCTCGCTACGTGTCGTCGTCGCAGAGGACGACGACCAGCTGGCTGAACTGATTACGTCGCTCCTGGAAGAAGACGACCGCTTCACCGTGGTCGCGCGCGCACACACGGGCGACGAGGCGGTCGAGTTCGCGGGCGAGCACCGGCCGGACATCGTCGTGATGGATCTCGGCATGCCCGGCTGCGGCGGTGTCGAGGCGACGCGCCTGATCCACTCGCTCGACGCCGGCCAGCACGTCGTCGTCTACACGGGCTCGTCGGACTACGACGACGTCGCCCGGGCTGAGGAAGCGGGCGCGCACGGCTTCCTGCACAAAGACGCGCTCACCTCGAGCGACCTGCCCGAGGCTCTCGACGTCCTCCACCGCAACTATCTGCGCGGTACTGTCGAGCCATGAGCGAGCACGACCACGAAGATGAAGAGGTCGACATCTCCGAGTGGGCACGGTCTGCACCGACGCAGACCTGCCCGGCCTGCGGCGCCGCGGGCGCGGTCCAGCTCGGCGGCGGGATCTTCTGCCCGACCTGCAAGGAGGTCACGACGAACCCGGGCTACACGCCGCCGAAGGAATGAGCCACGGCCACGGCCATGGCCACGATCACGGCATCGCCGAAGACGCCGACTCGAGACGGCTCTCCCGCGCGCTCGGCCTGATCGTCAGCTTCATGACGGCGGAAATCTTCGCCGGCATCCTCGCCCACTCGCTCGCTCTTCTCTCCGATGCGGCGCACATGCTCACCGACGCGGGCGCACTGCTCGTGTCGGTCGTCGTGATCCGGCTCGTCCGCCGGCCTGCGAGCGGCAACGTCACCTTCGGCCTGCGGCGGCTCGAAGCGCTGTCGGCACAGGCGAACGGCGCACTCCTGCTCGTGCTCGCCGGCCTGATCGTCTACGGCGGCATCCGGCGCGTCGTCTCGCCCCAACATCCGCACGGCTGGACGATCGTCGTCGTCGCGCTCGTGGGAATCGTCGTCAACCTCGTTGCGACGCGCGAGCTCGCGCATTCGAACCGCCGCTCGCTGAACATCGAGGGCTCCTATCAGCACCTGCTCACCGACCTGTTCGCGTTCGTCGCAACGGCGGTGGCCGGCGGCGTGATCGTCACGACCGGGTTCGGCCGAGCCGACGGAATCGCGGCGCTGCTCGTCGCCGCACTGATGCTGCGCGCGAGCCTCGGCCTCCTGCGCGAATCCGGCCGCGTCCTCCTCGAGATCGCGCCGGCCCGGATGAGCGTCGCGTCGGTCGGCAACGAGCTCGCCGCCTACCCGCAGGTGTCCGAAGTGCACGACCTGCACGTCTGGGAGATCGGCTCCGGATTCGACGCGCTGTCGGCCCACGTCCTCGTCGAGCCGGATGCCGACTGTCACGGCATCCGCCGCGAGCTCGAGCGGATCCTCCACGACCGCTTCGGGATCGAGCACACGACCCTGCAAGTCGACCACGCCCAGACCGGGCTGCTTCAGATCGGGCGGCACCCCGCGCACCATTGAGAGGCAGTTCTGCGTTCTGTTCTCGTGCGAGGCTTCCTCGGCGATCTCGAGCACGCGGGCAAGAAGTTGCTAGCGGACAACATGATGATGTTCGCGTCCGCGCTCGCCTATTCGACGTTCTTCACGATCCCGTCGATCGGGCTGGTCGCAATCGGCCTGTTCACACTCGTCGCCGGCCCGCAGACGATCGACAACCTCGTCCACTCGTTCGGTCACGTGATGCCGGCGCAGGCGACCCAGCTGCTCCAGAGCAGCCTCCTCCGCCTCGACCACCGGCCCGGCACGACGATCGCGATGACCGCGGTCGGACTCTTACTCGCGCTGTGGTCGATCACCGGGGCAATGACCGGCTTCATGACCGCCGTCAACATCGCCTACGGATGCAAGGACTCGCGCAACTTCCTGAAGAAGCGGACGGTCGCACTCACGATGGCCGCATGCATCGCGGTTGCGTTCGTGCTGCTCGCGGTGTTGCTCATCCTGGGCCCTCAGGTCGAGAAGCGCATCGGCCCGGCAATCGGCTCGCCGACGCTCGTCGCGTGGCTTTGGTGGGTGCTGCAGTGGCCCGTGCTCGCTTCCGCCCTGCTCGCGACGTTCGCGACGGTGCTCTATCTCGCGCCGAACCTCGAAGTGCGGAGTTGGAAGCTGGTCACGCCCGGTGCCGTCGTCGCGGTGGTCATCTGGCTCGTGACCTCGGGCCTCTTCGCGGTCTACACGGCGAAGTTCGGGTCCTACAACAAGGCCTGGGGCTCGCTGTCCGCGGTGATCGTGATGTTGACGTGGCTCTATCTGTCGAGTCTCGCACTGCTCTTCGGCGCCGAGCTGAACGCGGCGATCGACCTGCGCCGGTCGCGCCGCACCGACATTCCGCTCGCCCGCGCCGCCTGACGCCACGTCCCTCGTTCGAGGGATGCCGATTAGGAGCACGCGACCGGTCGCCGTACGATCGCGCTACCAACGACACGTACGGAAATCAGGAGGTCATGTGATGGGCAAGACCAAGCTCGTCGCCGTGGGTGTGGGCGTGATCCTGGCGGGCGCGATCGGCGTCGGCTTCGGGCTCGCTGCCGGCGGTTCGACGTCGAATCAGATCAACGCGTGCGTGAATCACGACGGCAGCGTCCGCGTGCTCACGATCAGCGGCAAGGACGACTCGTGCCGCAAGGACGAGGCACCGCTCAGCTGGTCGATCACCGGCCCGCAAGGCGACAAGGGCGCAACCGGCGCGGCCGGCGCGGCCGGCGCGAAGGGCACGACCGGCGCAACCGGCGCGAAGGGCGCGACCGGCGCGGCGGGAGCGTCCGGTAGTGACGGCGGCTCGTCCGAGTCGTCGGCGATCGGGACGTTCTCCGCGAGCGCAACGGCGACGGGTCTGATCCCGGCGGTCCAGGGCCAAACCATCCCGATCACCGCCTTCGCCGAAGGCGTCGTCATCCCAACGGATCCCGGAACCGGACTGGTGACCGGGCGGCGCGAGCACAAGCCGATCACGATCACGAAGGAGATCGACAAGTCCTCGCCGCTCCTCTACCAGGTGTGCGTGAACGGCGAGGTCCTGAAGTCGGTCACGATCGTGCTCAACGGGGCGGATGGAGCTGCGCCGACCGAGATCGACCTCACGAACGCGATCTGTGTCAGCGTCGAGCACAACAACACCACCGAGTCGGTCTCGTTCAACTTCGAGAAGATCGAGTGGACGTATCAGGGCACCCCGCCCGTCTCGGCGCAGGACAGCACGCTGTCAGGAGCGTAAGACCCGATACGAACAGGCCGGGTCGCAGAGACCCGGCCCGTTCGATCCGGAGGTTGAACTAGGCTCACAGCGATGCCGTCCCGGATCATCGTGGGCGGGACGATCGTCCTGGCGCTCGCTTCCGCGATGCATTCGGGCCGCCACATCTGGTGGCGGATCGGGCAAGACCACGCCGCGTTCTCCGCCTACTCGGCAGCCGACCGGATCCATTCACCGGCCGCCGTGATCGAGGTCGACGGCAACACCATGGACTGGTACGCGGACCATCTCGCCAAGGGCGACCGCTTCTACCTCCAGGTCGACGCCGAGCACGATCCCAACCAGCTCAGAGAGCTCGCCGGCTACTACCTGCTCCCGGCCGTCGAGGTTGCGAGCCCGTCGCAGGCGACGGCGATCGTCTCCTACTACACGAACCCGGCTGACCTCGGCATCCACTACATCACGCAGAACGAGGCCGGCGCGCAGCCGATCTACGTCTCGAGGATCAAAGCGCCATGACGGACCGGATCGTCGCAATCGTGGGCGTGCAGCTTCTGCTCGCGGTTCTCGGAGCAGGACTGCTGCCGCTCCTTCGGCTCGCCTCGACGCGTCGCGAGCTCCTTGCGCGGCTGCCACTCGCCTACGCCGTCGGGCTGGCGGCGGGCGGGATCCTCGCGGCTGACCTCGCCGTCGTGCACGTTCCCGTCGGGGGCATCGCGCTGCCGATCCTGGCAGTCGCCTCGCTGACGATCGGCTTGTGGCGGCTTCCGGGCGGTGGCGCGAGGCGCTACCGGTTCCCCGGTGTCGCCGAGCTCGGAGCATTCGCGATCCTCGGCGTGACCGTCCTGTTCGGCGTCGCCGCCGTGCGCGTCTTCGCGATCAAGCCGCTGATCGAGATCGACGGCTGGGCGATCTGGGGACTGCGGGCGCGCGCCCTCTACGACTTCGGGCATCCACTCGCGCCGGTCTTCACGGATTCCGCGGCGTCGTACCAGGCGCTGCAGCATCCGTTGCTCCTCCCCGGCCTCGAAGCAGTCGACTCACGGTTCATGCACACATTCGATCCGACCGTGATCCACCTCCAGCTTTTCGGGTTCGCCGTTGCTTTCGTCGGCGGCGGCTGGTGTCTGCTGCGTGCCTACGCGTCGCAGTTGCTCCTGGCCGCGGTCCTGCTCGCCTCGATCACCACGTCGACGTTCTACGACCAGCTGCAGTCGAATCTTGCCGACATGCCGCTTGCGATCTTCGTCGCGCTCGGCGTCGCGGCGCTTGCAACGTGGCTGCGGACCGGCGCCGGCGGGATGCTGCCCGCGGCGACGCTCTTCCG
>DASYAO010000140.1:0-7177 GCA_036501285.1 Gaiellaceae bacterium | reverse complement strand
ACCGCGCGAAGAGGTGGACCTGCTGGTCGTCGGTGGTGGTCCCGCCGGCCTCGCCGCCGCGGTTTACGGGTCATCTGAGGGGCTCGACACGCTGATCGTCGAAAGCACCGCGCTCGGGGGCCAGGCCGGATCGTCGCGCAGGATCGAGAACTACCTCGGCTTTCCAGCCGGGATCAGCGGCACGGAGCTGACCAGTCGTGCGGTCAGCCAAGCGCGCAAGTTCGGTGCCCGGCCCGCGACCCCCTACCGCGCGACTGCACTCGAGCCCGGCAATGGACGCCACGTCGTGCGACTCGAAGGAGAGCACGAGATCGCAGCGCGCGCCGTCGTCCTCGCGACCGGTGCCGCCTACCGCCGGCTCCCGCTCGACGGCCTGGCCGACTACGAAGGCACGAGCGTCTTCTACGCCGCCGGCCCACCCGAAGCTCAGCTTTGCGGCGCGTCCCGCGTAGCCGTCGTCGGCGGCGGCAACTCCGCCGGTCAAGCCGCGGTCTGGCTCGCGCGCGGCGGCGCCCTCGTCACGCTGCTCCACCGCCGCGCCGACCTGCACGAAACCATGTCCGACTACCTGGTTCGCGAGCTCGAGCGCTACGGCGTCGCCGTCCGTGACCGCAGCGAGCTCGCAGCGCTCCACGGAGCCGACGGCCGGCTCGAGGCCGTCACGCTGAAGGGCGGCGAGCGGCTGCCGTTCTCGTTCCTGTTCTTCTTCCTCGGCGCCCAACCGTGCACGGAGTGGCTCGAGGACGCCGTCGCACGCGCCCCGGACGGCTTCATCGTCACCGGCGACGCAGCCGGCGCCGACAACCTGCTCGAGACCAGCGTGGCCGGCATCTTCGCCGCGGGCGATGTTCGATCCGGATCGACGAAACGGTGCGCCGCGGCCGTCGGCGAGGGATCGATGGCCGTGCAGTTCGTCCACGAGCACCTCGCAGCTGTAGGCGTAAGCTGAGCAGGTGGATTCCGACCGCGCACGCGAGCTGTTGCAGACCGAGCGGAAGCGGATCGAGCGGGCGCTTGCACGGCTCGGCCACGAGGACGACAGCGAGCCTGCCGACGAGTACGACCCGGCGAATCTGGCATCCGACCTCTACCAGGACGAGCTCGACGAGGGTCTCGCAGACGATCTTCGTGCGCAGCTAGCCGCGGTCGAACGGGCCGAAGCGCGGCTTGCGAACGGGAGTTACGGGCTCTCGATCGAAAGTGGGGACCCGATTCCGGACGACCGGCTCGAAGCATTGCCGGCGGCCGAGCTCACGGCCGAGGAGGAGCGCCGCCGCACGTGACGCGGGACGATCCCGACGGGCCACTCCCGCAACTGCTTCTCGCCCTGACACTGGTCACCGGCCTCGTCGACGCAACGAGCTACCTGAAGCTGGGCCATGTCTTCGTCGCAAACATGACCGGCAACGTCGTCTTCCTGGGTTTCGGAATCGCCGGAGCAGGCGGCATCTCGATCGGTGCCTCGTTGACCGCCCTCGGCTCGTTCCTGGCCGGAAGCGTCGGTGGCGGCCGAATCGGGGCTCGATGGTCGAGCGACCGGGGTCGCCTACTTGCCTTCGCATCTGCGACGGAGCTCCTGCTCGTCGCGAGTGGACTTGTCGTCGCGGCCTTCTCGATCCATCACGTCGGAACCGGAAGCCGCTACACGTTGATCGTCGTGCTGGCCGTCGCCATGGGCGTTCAGAACGCCGCCGCGAGGAAGCTCGCCGTCGCGGAGCTCACGACGACCGTGCTAACGATGACCATGACCGGCATTGCCGCAGACTCGCCACTCGCCGGTGGCCACGGCTCGAGGCTCCTTCGTCGCGGACTCTCTGTTGCCGCGATGCTGCTCGGCGCGTTGATCGGCGGCGCGCTCGTCTTGAAGGTCGACAATCCCGCGCCGCTCGCGTTGGCTACCTGCCTGTTGGCGACGATCTCTTTCGTCACCTACCGCGCATCGCGATCGGCACCCGCCTGGACACACTCCGGCTGACGACTCAGCGGTGGTTGTCGTGAGGGGGAAGCGGCTGAGACGCGAGCAGTCCGAGTCTTTGCGCAACGGCGACCGCTTCGGGGCGCGTGTGGGCGCTCAGCTCTCTCAACACACTGCGGACGTGGTTGCGGACGGTCTCGGTGGACAGCGTGAGCCCGCGCGCAATCTCGGCTGTCGTCAGGCCGTCCGCGACGAGCTCGAGGACCTCACGCTGCCGGCGTGTGAGCCTCGGCGAGATCGGGATGTCGGGCTCTCGTGCCGACAGCCGCACGTCGAACGCGAGAATGACCACTCCGATCACCTCGTCGCCGTCGCGGACCGGCAGGTGCTGTGCTCGCACGCCGCGGCGTTGCCCCTTTGCGTCGATGAAGACCGTCTCGAAGTCGGCCGGCTCGCCGTGTTCGACGGCGCGGCGGAAATGGGCCTCGACGTTGCGGCGCGCGGATGCCGGTAGCGGATCCAGGAACGTGCGCCCCACCCACTCGATGCTCGGCCGGCCGGAGGCGCGCTCCGCCGCCGGGTTCAGGTAGACGAAGCGCCCATCGATGTCGTGCAGGCTTGCCGGAACGGCGAGATGTTCGAGAAGCCACATGTCGATCTCACGAGGGAAGCCAGCCACACGCACATACTGATCGATTGCTCCATTTGCGTCATGTCCGGCAGCCCGGGACCCTGCACCATGAGAGTCGATGCAGCCTGCGGCGACTGTTGTCCTGATCGACGGCAGCGCCGCCCTCCTCGAGCTGGGCGAGCAAGTCCTTCGCGACTCGGGCCACCGAGTGCTCGTCACGAGCGACCCGCTCGAGGCGCTCGCCCTGACGCACACCCTCAGGGTCGATCTCGTGATCGCCGACGCCGCAGGCCTCGAGCCCTTTCGTCAGCAGCCGCACGCGCCGCAGCTGCTCGAGATCGGAGCGGCCGGCGAATCCGCGAGATCGACCGCGTTGCGGCGCCCGTTCTCGCTCACGCAGCTACAGGACGCGGTGGCACTCGCACTCGGAATCGGCGAATGAGCTCGTCAAGTCCTCGCTGACGACGACACCGCCAGCCTCGAGTCGGCCGGCGAATCGGTCGCACGGTTTGGGTCGTCGCTGCCGCTGAGCGTCAGGTACGCGACGAGCGCGACGATCAGGCCGCCGAGCACGAACGCGACAGGTCCGTCACCGAACCCGAGGCCGCCGGCCGTGCGGCTCTTGCCGGTCCAATCGGCGAACGACGCGCCAAGCGGTCGTGTCATCACATACGCAAACCAGAACGCGAAGATCGGGTTGAGCCCGAGGAAGCGGTAACCGAGCCCCGGGAGCGCGAACAAGCAGGCGAACATGATCCCGGCCGAAAGGAAGCCGAGCTTCGCCGTGTAGGCGGCGAGGTCGCCGGCCGCCGTTCCCATCGCGAACGTGGCGAGAACCGCAGCCCAATAAAACAGCTCGCGCCGTCGCGTGAAGATGCTGTGGAACGAAAGCGTCTTCTCGCTGCGATACCAACCCGAGAAGACAACGACGAGCGCAACCGCGAACAGCACCGTCGATGCGACGTACGGCACGCCGAACTCGACATGAAGAACATCTGCGGCCATCGTTCCGAAGACGGCCACCATCGTCACAGCGAGCCAGTACGCCCAACTCCGGTACCGGTCGACGGCAAACTGGATCGCCATCGCGACTGCAAACACAACGAACCCGCCGACGACCGCCAGGTACGGGTTGAAGCGGTGGACGAGGTAGTCCGAGGTCGACTCGCCCATCGCGGTCGTGAGCACCTTCACGACCCAGAAGAGGACAGTGACCCGCGGCACCCTCAACGAGGGCGTCAGCGCCCTAGGTTTGCGAGAGGACAATGCCGCGATCAACGCTCGCAGCCGCCGACGATCACTCACGGCCGGCACCGCACCCAGTCTAGTGACCCACGCGAGAGCTGAACACGCCGGGCGTTAAGACACGGAGAAGCTCGCGCGGAATCTCCGCGGTGTGAGGATTCGGCCTCCCCGGCGCAAAGCCGGGGAGGCCGAATGGTTCGACTACGGCAGGAAGTACATTGGGTTCGGCAACTTGAACGTCCGATCGGCGAAGCCGCCGTTCAGGTCGCTGAACTGGTCGCCAAAGTTGGCGACGATGTCGTAGCCCTTCGACTCGATGAACTGACGCGTCAGCGTCTTGTACTGATCGGTCGTGCACGTCTGCGCGCACGGAGCGAGCCACGTGTCCGCCGTGTAGTCCTTCAGGTACACGTTGGAATCGTTCACGTCGTAGCCCACGGACGTGAGGTTCGCATCAGTCCCGGTGCGCTGAGTGCCGGGGCGGCCGGTCAGGAAGAAGACCTTGTAGCCGAGGCTCTCGGCGTACTTCTCGAGATCGACCATATGCGGCACGGCCGGGAAGACGCCCGCGTTCACGAACGCTGCATTGGTGGTCGGGTTGTAGACGAAGTTGCTGAAGATCTCGTAGCTGTACGTGTTCAACAGCGTGTCGTCGACGTCGAAGAGCACCGCCTTCGTTCCGGGCGTCGCCCCCGCCTGGCCACTCACGTGCGGATTCTTGAGGTACTTCTCAGCATCGGCGGCGATGCCGCCCATCTCGTCCGCGTACGCGCTGGTCGGGCTGAACGTGTGGAGGTCCTTGACGCCGTCGGTCGGATCGACCGTGGTGGTGTCCAGCGTGTCGCCGTAATAGGCCTTGATCGCGGTCTTCACCTGGTCGACGTTCTGGATCTGATCGGCACTCGTCGGGTTCGCAGGCGGTGCCGGGACAGAATCCCCGAACACGCGCGCAAGCCCAGGCACGGTGACGACGAGAACCGCTCCTGCCAGAAGAGCGGTGACGAGCGCGGCACGAAGCGCACGGCCGCGAAAGAAGGAAGAGAACGAACGATGCACCTGCATTCCCCCTCGGGTAGTCATGGTCAGTGACCGCCCACCCTACACCCCTTTTTCCAGCGTTCCCGTCGGAACTTCCGGCCCGCATGACGCTTGCAAAGGTTTCGCAAAGAGGTTGACGTTTTCGCGCCCGGACGCCTGGCAAGATCAATACGTGAGCTGCGTTGGCGAGGTGATGGTGACCTGTCCGACCGTCCACGGAGCATCCGCGACGGTCGGCCAGCTTCGCACCTTCTTCAGCGATCACGTACATGCAGCACTCCTCGTCAACGGCGACGAGCTGGTCGGGGTCGTTGAACGGACCGACCTCACTGCAGACCTCGGCGACGAAACGCCCGCGCGCCTGGTCGCGATGCTCGAAGGAAGAACCGTCGATCCGGGTGCGAGCAAGGACAGCATCCTCGAGTCGATGAACAACACCGCAACGCGAAGACTGGCCGTGGTCAGTGCCGAGGGCGTCCTGCTCGGGCTGCTCTGCCTCAAGGCGAGCGGGCTCGGGTTCTGCTCGGATGCCGACGTGCGAAGCCGCAGGCGCAGAAGCAAGTAAGGCGAGGCCGCGCGTCGTCGCCGAGCGTCAGATCTCCGTGATCACCCTGTCGAGCCGGATTGGCAACTTGCGGAAACGCACACCGGTCGCGTGATGGACGGCGTTCGCGACCGCGGCGGCCATGCCGACGATCCCGATCTCCCCGATCCCCTTCGTGCCCATCGGGTTCAGATGCGAGTCATCCTCGTCGATCCACGTCGCGTCGATCTCCTCGATGTCTGCGCAGACGGGGACGTGGTAGGTGGCGAGGTCGTGGTTCACGTAGTCGCCAAACCTTGGATCGATGATGCTCTCCTCGAACAGCGCCATCCCGATTCCCATCGTCATGCCGCCGATGAACTGCGAGCGTGCGGTCTTCGGGTTGACGATCCGGCCCGCGGCAAACACGCCGAGCGCCCGCGGCACTCGCACCTCGCCGGTCTCGCCGTTGACGCGCACTTCGACGAACTGGGCGCCGAATGCGTGCCGGGCGAACGATTCCTTGTTTGCCCGCTCGACCTCGTCGCTCGTGTCGACCTCCACCTCCTCGTCACCCGACTCGCGCAGCCTGCGGCAAGCCTCGACGACGGCCGAGCCCCAGGACGCAGTGCCCATCGAGCCTCCGGCCAGCGGCGCGGGCGCAAACGTGCTGTCGCCGACCTCGACGCGCACCATCTCGACTGGAACCTCGAGCGCTTCGGCCGCGAGCTGCGTCAGCACCGTGCGCGCGCCGGTGCCGACGTCGGCCGCCGCGAGCTCGACGACAAAGTCCCCATCGCGCCGGCGGGCCCGCGCCTTCGACGGCTGCCGGCGCGCCGGATAGGTGGAAGCGGCCACGCCCATTCCGACCAACCACGCGCCCTCGCGCCGTGACCGCGGTGTGGGGTCGCGTTCGCGCCAGCCGAACCGCTCGGCCCCCTCGTTGAGGCACGCAACGAGATTGCGGCTCGAGAACGGATGGCCCGTGTCCGGGTCGATCTCGGGCTCGTTGCGGATGCGCAGCTCGATTGGATCGAGGCCGCAGGCATGGGCGAGCTCGTCGATCGCCGACTCGAGCGCGTACATGCCCGGACATTCGCCCGGAGCGCGCATCCACGACGGCGTCGGCACGTCGAGCGCTGCCAGCAGGTGCGTTGTCCGCCGGTTCGGCGATGCGTAGAGCATGCGCGTCACGACCGCCGTCTGCTCGGCGAACTCCTCGAGCGTCGAGGTCTGCTCGACGACGTCGTGCACGACCGCCGTCAGCCGGCCGTCTCGTCCGGCGCCGAGCCGAATCCGCTGGATCGTCGGCGTCCGATAACCGGTCATGGCGAACATCTGCTGACGGGTCACCGCAACCTTCACGGGCAGGCTGACGACCCGTGCCGCCAGCGCTGCGAGCACGACCTGCGGCCGCGGTGTCCCTTTCGAGCCGAAGCCGCCGCCGACATGCGGCGAGATGACGCGCACGTGCTCGCGCGGCAGTCCGAAGGCCTTCGCGATCGTCTCCTGCACCGGTGTCGCACCCTGCGTCGAGTCGTACAGCGTCACCCGATCGTCCTCCCACACCGCGAGCGTCGCGTGCGGCTCCATCGGGTTGTTGTGAAATGCCGGCGTCTCGTACACCTCGTCGACGACGAACTCGGCTGCGACCAGCGCCGCATCGACGTCGCCCTGCGCGGTATCGGACTCGGTGTCGGGGTTGACCTTCTCGGGCTTGAAGAGCTTGGGGTCGTCGGCGCGCAGCTCGGCGTCGTGTGTCTCCTCGGCGTACTCGATCCGGACGAGCCGCTCCGCCGCGCGAGCCGCCTCGAAGCTCGTCGCG
>DASYAO010000139.1:0-5290 GCA_036501285.1 Gaiellaceae bacterium | reverse complement strand
TGGCCGCCGCGCTCGCCGTGCGCGCGTACATGACCGCAACATGAGGATCCCGCCGTTCCTGCGCGGGATGCTGATCATCGCCGCGGTCGCGGGGATCATCCTCGTGCTGAACCTCGAGACGGCGCTCTCGACGGCTGCGCTACTCGTGCGCGTCGCATTCTTCATCGCGATCGCGTTCGTCGTCTACCTACTCTGGCGCGACTTCGGGCGCAAGGAGATCGGTTACTGGGACGCGCGCAAGCAGTGGGTCTTCTACGGCGCCGCGGGCCTCTTCGTCGTCGACCTCGGCTGGTGGTTCGTCGCGACGCTAACCGGGCCGGACCTCCTCGTCTTCTTCGTCGTCGCCGGCGTCTGCGTCTACGCGGCGGTCCGCACGTGGCGCGACCAGCGCAACTACGGCTAGTCAGCCGAGGATCGCAGTCATCCGGATCGAGACGAGCACGCCGGAGATCTCGACGCCGAGCTTCGCGACGTAGCGAGTCGGCGGGTCGGCCGAGAACCACGTCGCGTACTCGTCGTTCATGCCTGCGAAGTCCGTCGGGTTCGTCAGAAGAATGCCGACCTCGACGACGTCTTCCATCGTTGCCCCCGCCGCCTTCAAGATTGCCTGGCAGTTCGTGAGCGCCTGCCGGGTCTGCTCCTGGATCGTCGGACCGGCGAGGTTTCCGGTGCTCACGTCGATGCCGACGAGGCCCGAGACGTAGACGTGCTCGCCGGCTTTCACCGCCTGGCTGTAGAGCGGCGAGTTCGGGGCGTTCGGCGTGCTGACGATCTCGCGCACGCGCTCAGGATGCCTTCGAACGGCATCCCTGTCCACGCGAGGTACCTAGAAGGGGCTAGCCGCCGTGGCGGTGCCCGTCGCCGTCGTCGCCCTTCTTCGCGAGGCCCGGCGGGAGCGGCGAGACACTCTCGATCGCGCTCGCATCGGGCGCGGGCGTCGTCGGCGCCGTCGTCGTCGTGGGCTGAACGGGCGTCTGCACCGGCGCGACCGGCGTCGTCGTCACGGGCATCGGGATCGTCGGCTGAACCGGCGTCGCCACCGGGGCCGGCGTCGTCGTGGTCGTGACCGTCGTCGTCGGCGGCGAGATCACCGTTGTGGTCGCCGTCGTGACGGTCGTCGAGGCGTTGTGGCCCTGGTTGCCCTGCTGGCTCTCCGACTTCGACTCCTGCCGGATCTCCTTCTTCGAGAGTACGACCGTCGCCGCCGCGACCGGCAGCGCAGGCGTCACCTGCTGCTGGGAGACCGGAGCCGGATTGCCATTTCCGTTGCCGTTGTTCGCGGGAGGCGTCACCGGCACGTTGGTGCCCGGCTGCGGCGCTGCCGGCGTCGGTGCGGTTGCGGCAGGCGTGCCGGTCACCGGAGTCGAGTCGGCCGGTGTCGAGATTGGGTCGGGTGTCGAAGGCGTCGGGCTGGGAGCCGGTGCCGGCGTCGACGGCGTGGTCGCCGCAGGCCGGGGAGGAGCGGCGGGCGCTGCCGAGGCGGCGGCAGGCGTGGAGACGTCGGGACGCGAGGCATCTGCTGCGGCGTGCTCGGATGTGCTCTGCGCGAGCGCGGCCGCGACGGGCCCGACGGTCACGTTCGTGTGCGCGGGCAGCTCGCGCTGCTTCGGCTTCGGAGCCGGCGCAGTCGCGCCGCTCCTGACGAGCACGGGCTGGACGGCGAGCGCGGGCTTGGTCGCGGCGTGATGGTGGTGTGCGCGCGCCGGCTTCGGCGCGGAAAGCGGCTGGACGACGACGTTGACGAAGTTGTGGCGAACGGTCGGCGTTGCGGCGACGACCGAGGTGGCGGCGACCGTCGCGACGGTGGCGACCGCCTTGACCGACCCGCCGAGCAGCAACGACTTGAGCCCGGCGGCGGCCGAGCCGAGATTGCTCGTCGCGCGCGGCCGCCCTCTCTTGCGCTTCGTCGCCGAATCGGTGCTGAGCGCCTCCGCCAGCGAACGTCGCGCGCGGAAGATCAGCGTCTCGACGGCCGACTGCGAGACCTTCATGCTGTCGGAAATCTCCCGGTAGGAAAGGCCCTGCCACTCGCGCAGCAGGAGCGCGCGGCGCTGCTGCTCCGGTAGGACGCGCAACGCCTTCTGCAATCCGAAGAGCTCGTCCGACTCGCCCTCGTGGGCGGGTACGCGCTCCTCGATCTGCTCGAAGTCGCTCGGTGCCTCGACGAGCCGGCGGCGGTAGGAGTTCCGCTGCTTCGTCAGGCAGACGTTGTGGGCGATCTTGAACAGCCACGCGGTCTCGAACTCCGGCGAGGTGCCGCGCTTGAGCCCGCGGAACGCGTTCAGGAACGTGATCTGGACTGCGTCTTCTGCCTCTTCGCGGTTGCCGAGCTGGTGCTGGCAGAACGAGAGGATCTTGCGGTGGTGCCGCTCGTAGAGCAAACGCGTGGCTTCGCCCTCCGGCTGCAGGAGCCGGGGTGAAACCGCTGCCGCACGGCCTTCAGACGGTACTGCGGCCATGTCTTCCCCCTCATTGGAACCAAAACGGCGGTGTTTCCAGGCCCCGTCCGCCCACGGTGCCTCCTTCGAACTGTTGATAGAGCAACTCGCCTGGTTCGGCTAGGGAGGAGACTCGAATTCTTACAATTTATCCCCTTAAAGCGGTACGAAAATGAGCGTTATCTACGCCTCGACGCGCGCGCCGACTCCATCGAGTCGATCAAGGGCGGCGCGGATGTCCATCAGCTGGCCGACGAAGATCGGCGTGTCGCGCTCGGTGTACCGAGACGCCTCGCTTTCGCGCAGCCGGGCCATCAGATGCATGAAGTCGGCGGGCTCGTCGCACTCGAAGACGGTCATGTACTCCTGATCGTCGATCCCGAACGAGTACGTCGTGTGGTTGTTGATCGTTTCGAACTCGTGACCGATCTTCATGTGCTCGTCCATCGCCTGCTGGCGCTCCTCCTTCGACAGGAAGTACCAGGGCCGCACCTTCACGAAGGGGTAGACCACGAGGTAGGGCTGGTTGTGTGGGACGATCCTCCGGGCGCGGCTCGCCTTGGTGTATTGCGACGGCTTCGTCGTCGCAAGGTAGGAGTACGGCGTCTCGAGCCAGCCCGCGAGCGGGGTCGCGTTCAGTGCCGCGCCGAGCTCGCCGAGGTCCTCGTAGCGCTGGGTGATCTTCCAGAAGAAGAAGTCGGCTTCGGGGCGCACGCCGGACGTCGAATAGGCGGCGAGATAGTCGAAGCGCGGTGCGAAATCCTCGATCACCTCGGCGAACGCGTCCTTCGCGGCGGCGCGCTCCTCGACCGGCAGCCGCCGCCATTCCGGGAGCACGCGGAAGAACGTGTACGCGAGGTACTGGCCGGCCGGAGTCTCGTTCACGACACCGAGGATACCCTCAGTCGGTGGCCACCGAAGCCGTCACGAAACAGCTTGGGACGCTCCCGGCGAAGCCCGGCGTGTACCTCTTCCGCAACGATCGCGGCGACGTTCTCTACGTCGGCAAGGCGAAGTCGCTGCGGCCGCGCGTGCGCCAGTACTTCCAGGCGGGCCGCGGCGACACTCGGGTCGGAATCGACAAGCTCGTCGCGCGTGTGGCTGCGATCGAGACGATCGTCACGGGCACGGAGGTCGAGGCGCTCCACCTCGAGCAGAACCTCGTCAAGCGCCACCGACCGCCGTTCAACGTTCGCCTGCGCGACGACAAGTCGTTCCCGTACATCGCCGTCACGGTCGAGGACGAGTTCCCGCGGGTGATGTTCACGCGCGAGCGGCACCGCCGCGGCGTCGTCTACTTCGGGCCGTACGCAAACGCGAAGAAGGTGCGCGAGACGCTCGACGTGCTGAACCGCGTCTTCCGCTATCGGCCGTGCGAGGGACCGCAGCCCGGCCGCCACAGCGGCATCCCGTGCCTCGACTTCCACATCGAGCGCTGTTACGCGCCGTGCGTCGCCTACATCTCGAAGGACGAGTACCGCGAGATCATCGACAGCGTGATCGAGTTTCTCTCGGGCGACGATCGGCCGATCAAGCGTGAGCTCGAGCGTCGGATGCGCGAGGCGGCGTCAGAGGAGCGCTTCGAGGACGCGGCGCGCTACCGCAACCGGCTGCACGCGGTCGAGCGACTCGCCGAGCGGCAGGCAGTCGAGCGCAAGTCGATCGGAACGATCGACGTGATCGGCGTCGCGGTCGGCGTCGAGCGCGCGGCGGTGCAGGTGTTCCCGCTGCGCGAGGGGCGCATGGTCGACCGCTACGCGTTCCACCTCGAGAATGCCGCCGGCGAGGCCGTGGGGGAGGTGCTCGAGCAGTTCTGCCTCGAGTACTACGGAAGCGCACCGTCGATCCCGCCGCAGATCCTCGTCCCGCGTGGCGTCGGCGACCTCGGCACGCTCGAGGCGTTTCTTTCAGAGTTGCGCGGTTCGCACGTCGAGGTGCGCGCGCCCGAGCGCGGCGAAAAGCGCCGGCTCCAGGAGCTCGCGCAGCAGAACGCGTCGCTCGCGCTCGAGTCGGCGACGTTCGTCGCGGAGACGAAACGGCTACGACGCGTCGAGGCGCTCGAGGAGCTCCGCGAGGTGCTGAACCTCGAGTCGCTGCCGATCCGCGTCGAGTGCTTCGACATCTCGAACATCCAAGGGCAGGAGATCGTCGGCTCGATGGTCGTCTTCGAGGACGGGATCGCGAAGAAGGCGCACTACCGCAAGTTCACGGTGCGCGGGCAAGGCGGGCAGGACGACTTCGCGGCGATGGCCGAGGTCGTCTCGCGACGGTTCGCGCGGCTCGCGGCCGGCCCGGGGAGCGACGACTACGACGCGTCGTTCGCGGCGACCCCGAACCTCGTCGTGATCGACGGCGGCAAGGGTCAGCTGTCGGCGGCGCTCGCCGCGATGGCGGCCTACGATCTGCCGCGAGTGGCGGTGATCTCGTTGGCGAAGCGCGTCGAGGAGGTGTTCCTGCCCGGGCGGCCGGAACCCGTCGTGCTGACCGAGCACTCGCCGGGATTGCAGCTGCTGCAGCGAATCCGCGACGAGGCGCACCGTTTTGCCGTCACCTTCCACCGCAGCCGCCGCGACGCCGCTTCGCGCGAGTCGATGTTCGACCAGCTCGAAGGCGTCGGGCCGGCGAGGCGGCGCGCGCTGCTTCGACATTTCGGCTCGGCGGAGCGAGTGCTTGCGGCGTCGGCCGAGGAGCTCGAAGGCGTGCCGGGCGTTCCCCCGAAGACTGCGCGCTCGATCTACGCGCAGCTCCACAAAGCGGGTCGCGCGTGAAGCGCGTTTGTCTCGTGGTCGCGTGTGCCCTCGTGCTCGCCGGCTGTGGCGGCGGCAAGCACGCGCAGACGACGACGGCTGCGA
>DASYAO010000138.1:0-1905 GCA_036501285.1 Gaiellaceae bacterium | reverse complement strand
CCTCGACGGCTGCGCGTCAAACGGAATCACTCCCGCGGTGTCCAACCAGCTCTGGTCGGACATCGAGCAGGCCCAGGACTACGCCTTCAACAAGGCTCACGCCGCCTGCTACGCCCTCATCGCCTACCGCACCGCCTGGCTCCGCGCGAACCACCCCAAGGAGTACATGGCGGCGCTCATCTCCTCGGTGATGAACACGAAGGACAAGGTGCCGTACTACGTCAACGCGTGCGACGAGCTCGGGATCGAGGTGCTTCCGCCGGACGTGAACGAGTCGCAGGTCGACTTCGCCGTCGTCGAGGGCAAGATCCGCTTCGGCCTCAACGCGGTGAAGAACGTGGGGGAGATGGCGTGCCGCAAGATCGTCGCCGCGCGCGCCGACGGCGGCCCGTTCGCATCCATCTGGGATTTCACCGAGCGAGTCGACACGCAGGTCGTGAACAAGCGCGCGCTCGAGTCGCTGATCAAAGCGGGCGCGCTGCCGGGCTCTCGCAAGGGCATGCTCTCGGTGCTCGATCGTGCGCTCGGCGCCGCCAACGAGCGCGCGCTCCTCAAAGACCAGGTGTCGATCTTCGACTTCGGCGACGGAGCGGCTCCGGAGAGCTACTACGAGCCCATTCCCGACGAGGAGTTCGAGAAGTCCGAGCTCCTGCACATGGAGAAGGAGAGCCTCGGCCTCTATGTCTCCGAGCATCCGCTCTCGGTCGTGAAGGATCAACTTCGGCGCAAGACCGACTGCGGCATCGCCGAGCTCGAGCGCCGGCGCGACGGCGAGATCGTCCTCGTCGGCGGCCTCGTCTCGACGCTGAAGCAGCTGACGACGAAGAGGGGCGAGCCGATGGTGTTCGCCACCCTGGAAGACCTCACCGGCTCGGTCGAAGTCGTCGCGTTCAACTCCGTGTACGCGGCCGCGCGCGACGACCTCGTCCAGGATCGCGTCCTCGTCGTCAAGGGCCGCGTCGACCACAAGCAGATGGGGGAGACGAAGCTCATCGCGCTCGAGATCTCCCCGTTCGAGGTCATGCCCGAGCGCAAAGAGGTGCGGCTGAAGGTGGACGCGCGCATCGCGCCCGCCGGCGTCATCAAGGAGCTGGGCGAGCTCATCCGCCGCTACCCCGGCGAGGCCCGCGTCGACGTCGACTGCCTCATGGCCGACGGGCCGCGTCGCCTGACTCTCGGCCCGCGCGTCCAGCCGATCGCAGACTTCTTCGCCGAGGTGAAGGCGTTGCTCGGCGAGGCCGCGGTTCTCTAAGCCGCCCAGGGATCGAGCAGACGCACGTCGGTATCGGCGACGGCCGCATCGCGCGTGACCAGCGTGAGGTCGTACTCGAGCGCAGTCGCCGCGAGGAGACCATCCACGAAGGGAAGCGGCCTGACGGCTTGCAATCGGCCCCAGCGCTCGGCGATCGCGGTCGAGACGGGAAGAATCCGATCTGAAAACGCGTCCTTCACTTCCGCGAGCCAGCGCTCGACGAGTGACGCCTGTCGAGCATCGCGTCGCAGCTCGAGGCGCGCGACTCCACCGGCGATCTCGCCGATGACGAGCGCGCTGAGGACCAGCTCGTTCTGGTCCACCTGCTCGAACCATGCGCTGAACGCAGCGTCCCGCTCCCTCTTCCGGAACTCGTAGACGACGTTCGTATCGAGCAAGTAGCTCAAAGGACGTCGCGAGGCACGTATGGCTCGCGCGACCGCTCGATCGGAAGATCGACGGCGGGAAAGCTCTCGAGGAGCTTTTTGAAGTCGCCGCCGTGCGATGTCAGCCGCCGGTACTCGTTGACGTCGAGCACGACCGCGACCTCCTTGCCGTTGCGCGTGACGACCTGAGGGCCGCCGGACCGAGCAAGCTCGACGACCCGGCTGAACTGCTGTTTCGCGTCCTGGAGCTGCCACCGCTGCACGGCC
>DASYAO010000137.1:0-3849 GCA_036501285.1 Gaiellaceae bacterium | reverse complement strand
GCCGACCCTGTGCGTCGCTGGCAACGCGTGCAGTGGCAATAGCTCGCCGACACGAGCGGCTCGTTGATCTCGTAGCGGACGCCGCCGCAGTTGCAGCGGCCGGTCAGCATTCCCACACTCCGGGGACGACCTCGCGCCACGTGCCGGCGGGACGTTCGAACTCCGGGTGGCGGCCGCGCACGTTCACGGCGACGACGATACCGTCGCCACGCCGGTAGGCACAGGTGTCCTCGCCGGCCGCGAGCGGCTCGTAGCTTCCCGTAAATGCGTCCGCATGCCGCGCGCGCAATGCGAGCAGCGCGCGGACGAGCTCCGACTTCGCCGACGTACGCGGGGTCCAGTCGACCGGTCGCCGGTTGTCCGGGTCGACGAGCGCGAAGAACGGATGCTCGTCGCCCTGGTAGATGTCGGGCACGCCCGGCGACGTGAACCGCAGAGTCAGTTGCGCGAGCGCCGAGCGCTCACCGAGCTCGGCGACGCGCGCGGCGAAGCGCTCGAAGTCGGTGCGGAAGCGCTCGCTTTCGTAGAGCGAACCGCAGAACACCTTCACCTGGTCCTCCCAGTCCAGGTTCGGCTCGAGCCAGCTCGAGTTGCGTTTGGCCTCGCGGAGCGCCTTCTCGACGTAGCCCTCGAGCCGCTCGAGCTCGAGCGGCCAGGCGCCGACGAGCGTCTGGTAGACGAGCAGCTCCTCGGTCCAGTCGGGGCCGCCGTCGTGCGCGTTGAACTCATGCCACGTGCGCACGCGCTCCGTCCACTCGTCAGCGAGCTCGGCGAGCACGCCGATCCGCGCGCGCACGTCTGCGCTGCGCTTCGTGTCGTGCGTGGTGCCGGCCAGAAGACCGTGCACCGGTCGCGCCGTGTTCAGCCGGTGGAACTCGTCGACCGGGATCGAGAAGCGGCCCGGATCGCCGCCGACCTCGTTGAGGGCGAGCAGTCGCACGTAACGGTAGAAGGCCGTGTCCTCGACGCCCTTCGCCATCACGGCGCCGGTCGTCTGCTGGAAGCGCGTGACGAACTCGTCATGGCCGCGCTCCTCGAGCAGAAGCACACGGCGCAGCTCGTCGGGAAGTTCTGCGAGCGCGGCGCGGTCCGCGTCTTCGACGCGGCCGCTCCACGGCTCGACGTACGTCCGGTACACGGGAAGCGACGCGAGCGCCCGCTCGAGGCCCGGGTGATCGTAGAGGCGGCGGAGGCGATCGACCTCCGGCCGAAACGTCGTCGTCGCCTGCTCGAGCTTCGCCTCCTGCGCGAGCTCGTGCCAGCCGCGCGTCTCGCCTGCGAGCTCCGTCAGCACCTGCTCGCCGGCCGGATCGACGAAGAGCGCCTGGACGTCGTTCGCGAACTCGTACCCGGTCGTCCCCTCGACCGGCCAGTCGCGAAGCTGCTCTTCCGGTTCGAGGATCTTCTCGACCCACACGCCGCCGACGCCTTCGGCGCGCAGCCGTTCGAGATAGCCGCGCGGGTCGGCGAGGCCGTCGGGGTGATCGATGCGAAGACCTTGCACGAGCCTTTCATGGACGAACCGCAGCACGACCGCATGCGTCTCCGCGAACACATCCGGGTCCTCGACGCGAACCCCCGCGAGCTCGCCGATGTCGAAGAAGCGGCGATGGAGCCCCGTTTCGTCGTCGATGTCGAAGAAGCGGCGGCGCGCGGCCTCGTCGGCCCAGAACCGGTTCGCGTCGCCGGTCGCCATGTGGTTCGGGACGACGTCGAGGATCACGTCGAGCCCCGCGCCGCAGAGCGCGCGCAGCCCCTCCTCGCCGCCGAGCTCGTCGGACACGCGCGTCGGGTCGACGACGTCGTAGCCGTGCGTCGAGCCGCGCCGCGCCTGCAGCGCCGGCGAGAGGTAGAGATGCGAGACGCCGAGCTCGCGCAGGCACGGGACGACGGCGCGCGCCTCGGCGAAGCCGAACTGCGGCGTCAGCTGCAGACGATAGGTCGCAACGAGGTCGCTCACTCGCGGCGCAGGACGACGAGCGCGCGCGCCTCGACGAGGACGGTGCCACGGCAGTGGTAGCGCGCAGGCTGTGCGTAGGGGTCGAACGTCGAGAGCTCGAGGACCCAGTGCAGCCCGAAGCGCCGCGACGGGAGCTGGAACTCGACGCGTTCGTGGTGGGCGTTGAAGAGGATCAGGAACGACTCGTCGGTCACGGGGTCTCCCTGCAGGTCGCGCTCGCCGAGCTCGGCGCCGTTCAGGAAGACGGCGAGCTGCGGCGGGGCGCTGTCCCAGTCGCGCCGCGTCATACGCCGGCCGTCCGGGCGGATCCACCAAACGTCCGGCAGCGTGCCGTGGCCGCGGCCGGCGAAGAAGTTCGAGCGCCTGAAGACCGGATGCTCCTGCCGAAAGCGGATCAAGCGTCGTGTGAACTCGACGAGCGCCTGGCCGCGATCGTCCGAGCTCCAGTCGAGCCAAGAGATTTCGTTGTCCTGGCAGTACGCGTTGTTGTTTCCGTGCTGCGTGCGGTAGCGCTCGTCACCGGCGAGCACCATCGGCACGCCTTGCGAGAGAAAGAGCGTCGTCAGCAGGTTGCGGATCTGGCGTTCGCGAAGCGCGTTCACCTCGGCATCGTCGGTCGGGCCTTCGGCACCGCAGTTCCAGCTGCGGTTGTCGTCGGTCCCGTCGCGGTTCTCTTCCTGGTTCGCCTCGTTGTGCTTCTCGTTGTACGAGACGAGATCGTTGAGCGTGAACCCGTCGTGGGCCGTGACGAAGTTGATCGATGCCGAAGGCGTGCGACCGTTGCGCTCATAGAGATCGGCGGAGCCCGTGAAGCGGAAGGCGAAGTCGCCGAGGCTTGCCTCGCCACGCCAGAAGTCGCGCATCACGTCGCGGTAGAGCCCGTTCCACTCCGTCCACAGAACGGGGAAGTTGCCGACCTGGTAGCCGCCCTCGCCGACGTCCCACGGTTCCGCGATCAGCTTCACCTGGGAGAGCACTGGATCCTGGTGGATGATGTCGAAGAACGCCGAGAGGCGGTCGACTTCGTGGAACTCGCGCGCGAGCGCCGAAGCCAGGTCGAAGCGGAAGCCGTCGACGTGGCATTGCGTCACGAAGTACCGGAGCGAATCCATGATCAGCCGCAGTACGCTCGGGTGAACCGGATTGAGGCTGTTCCCCGTGCCCGTGTAGTCCATGTAGAAGCGTGGGTCGTCGGGCATCAGCCGGTAGTACGACTGGTTGTCGATTCCACGGAACGAGAGCATCGGCCCGAGATGGTTGCCCTCGGCGGTGTGGTTGTAGACCACGTCGAGGATCACCTCGATCCCCGCACGATGCATGGCCTTGACCAATCCCTTGAACTCCTTCAGCTGCTCGCCGCGCGTTCCGGTCGCCGCGTAGAGCGCGTGCGGAGCGAGATAGCCGATCGAGCTGTAGCCCCAGTAGTTCGTCAACCCGCGGTCGACGAGGTGGCCCTCGTCGGCGATGTGGTGAATCGGCAGCAGCTCGACGGCCGTGACGCCGAGCGAGCGCAAGTACTCGACGGCCTCGTCCGATGCGAGACCCGCATACGTGCCGCGCAAGTCTTCGCGCACGTGCTCATTGAGCTGCGTGAAGCCTTTGACGTGCAGCTCGTAGATCACGGTCTCGTTCCAAGGGCGAGGCCGCTGCCGGTCGCCTTCCCAGTCGAACGAGTGGTCGACGACGACACACTTCGGGATCGCGGCCGCGTCGTCGCCGTCGTCTGGATGCAGATCCTGCTCCTGATCGTCGCCGTCCAGGACGTACGGCATCACGTTCGCGGCGCGGTAGTCGACCGGGCCTTCGATCGCCTTCGCATACGGATCGATCAGCAGCTTGGCCGGGTTGAAGCGCTTCCCGCTGCCCGGGTCGTAGGGCCCGTGGACGCG
>DASYAO010000136.1:0-10418 GCA_036501285.1 Gaiellaceae bacterium | reverse complement strand
GGGCGCCTTGTTCGTTCTAGGATCACCCAATCGAGACACGCGACGTGATCGACGCCTACAACGAGGCCTGGAACGCTCAGGATCTCGACGCCCTGTGCGCCTTTCACGCCGACGAGATCGTCTTCGAGAACCACACCGCCGGCGAGCGGGCAGAAGGGGCGGAAGCCGTGCGGGCGCACATCGGCGGCATCTTCGAGCGCTGGCCCTCGCTCCGCTTCGCCGGGCGCCGGCTCTACGTCGCGGGCGACTTCGCCGTCGGCGAGTGGACGGCGACCGCGACCCGCCCCGACGGCGTCACGATCGAATGGGACGGCGTCGACGTCTTCCCCGTCCGCGACGGGAAGATCCTCCGCAAGGACGTCTACTCGACGTCCTCGAATCCCCGCATCGCCGGAACCTCCGCCTAGCCACCGGTGTAATGAGGGCGGTGGAGGGCCGTCCACTCGACGAGCGCGAGCTCGCGCGCCGCGCACGGCGTGGGGACGAACGCGCTTTCGCAGAGCTCATTCGCATGAACCAGCAGATCGCATTCAGAGTCGCCTACCTGATCGCCGGAGACGAGGCGGAAGACGCCGTCCAGGACGCCGCAGTGAAGGCATGGCGCGCGCTCCCCCGCTTCCGTCCCGGCGCGGCGTTCAGGCCGTGGTTTCTGCGCATCGTCGCGAACGAGGCGCGGAACCGCAGGCGCGCGAGCGGTCGCCGCACTGCGCTCGAGCTTCGCGCGGCGCGCGAAGAAGTCTCGGGGGGCGCGGCTCCGTCCCCCGAGGCTGCCGTCGTCGGTGCCGAAGAGCACGCGCGGCTCCTCGCCGCGCTCGAGTCGCTGCCCGAGGATGCGCGGCTCGCGCTTGCCTGCCGCTACCTGCTCGAGCTTTCGGAGACGGAGACCGCTGCCGCACTCGGCGTGCGTCCGGGCACGGTCAAATCGCGCGTCTCGCGCGCGCTCGAGCGGCTGAGGGAGTCCTATGACTGAGCTCGAACATTCGCTCGCCGCACTGCAGGTCGGCTGGCCACCGACGCCGGACGTGGCCTCGAAACTCGAGCTCGATCCGCGCCACGCACGTAACAGACCGCTCCTCGTCCTGTGCGCGGCGACCGCGGTCGCCATCGTCGCGGCGTTCGCGGTGCCGGACTCGCGCAGCGCGATCCTGCGCTTCTTCCATCTCCGCGGCGTCACCGTCGAGCTCGTCCAGACGCTGCCGTCGGCGCAGGAACGCCCCCTGTCGACCGGCCTCGGGAACCCTGTGGACGACCGCGACGCGACGACGTTGCTCGGCGCGTCATTCGTCCCCGCGCACCACGGCCCGCTGTACGCGAGCGAGGGTGCCGTCTCGACGCTGCTTGCCGTGCCTCAGCCGGCGCTCCTGACCGAGTTTGGGAATGCGTTCATGCTCAAGAAGCTCGCGAACGGAGCTCCGGTCAGCGTCGAGGTCGTGCCCGGATCGCCCGGGCTCTGGATCGTGGGGCAGCACGTCGTCGTCTTCCCGGGCGCATCCCCGCGTCTCGCCGGCAACGTGCTGCTCTGGACGCGCGGCAACGTCACCTTCAGGCTCGAAGCGCGAGGTCTCGACGAGACGAGTGCGCTTGAGCTCGCACGTGAGATCATGGGAACCGATTCGGGCTAGCCGGTGTAGGAGGGGCATGCGCACACTTCTCGTCATTCTCTCGCTGCTCGTCTTCGTCCCGGCGGCAGGCGCCGTCGGTCCCTGGCTCGGCGTCGCGACGAACGGCGAGGGCTACCAGGTCTCCTACACGGGTAATGCCACCCGCATCGGCGGGATCACGCTCGCCGGCGAGTGGGGGATTCCGCGCGTCACCGCATCGAGCGACGGCGGCGTCGGTGGGCTCAGCGCCGACGAACGCACGCTCGTGCTGGCGCAGCAACCACATCCGACGAACGACGGCGTCGTCCACAACTCCTCGTTTCTCGTCCTACGCACCAAACCGCTCCGCGTCGTGCAAACGGTGAAGCTCCAAGGCGACTTCGGTTTCGACGCGCTTTCGCCGCACGGGGGCACGCTCTACCTCATCCAGCACCTGCTCGACGAAGGAACGTTCCGCTACCGCGTGCGGGCCTACGACCTCGTCGCGCACCGGCTGCTGCCAGGCGTGATCGCCGACAAGACTCAGCGCGACTGGCTGATGAACGGTTTCCCGGTCACGCGCGCGACGAGCCCGGGCGGGCGCTGGGTCTACACCCTCTACTCGAATCCCGACAACTACCCGTTCGTGCATGCACTCGACACCGTCAAGCGCACCGCCGTCTGCATCGGCATCCCACTCAACTGGACGACGAACCAGGCGAAGGTGATCGACAACGCGACGCTACGGGTGAAGGGCAACGAGCTGTTGCTCAGCTCTGGCTTCGCGATCAACCGGACCACGTTCCGCGTCGCCCAAACCTAAGCGGCGGGGAAGACGCAGCGCACGGTCAGTCCTTCGCCGGGCGCGCTCCGTGCTTCGATCCTGCCGCCCGCTGCCGCGGTGACGTGCTTCACGATCGCGAGACCGAGTCCGGTGCCCCGCGAGGCGCGCGCGGTGTCGGCGCGCCAGAAGCGCTCGAAGAGCCGCGGCAGGTCGGCCTCGGCGACGCCGGGACCGTCGTCGCCGCCGCTCAGGATCACCGTGCCGTCGCCCGTCGCCGCCTCGAGCCGGAACGTCGCGCCGTGACCCGCGTAACGAATCGCGTTCTCGACCAGGTTCTCGGCGAGCAGCTGCACCATCCGCGGACGCAGGGGCAGGTCGACGTTCGGGTCGCCACCGGCTTCGAGCCGCACACCCGCGCGTGCGGCCGCGTCGGCGTGCTCGGCGATCACCTCCTCGAACACGGGCAGCGCGTTCGTGTATCCGAGAGCGACCACCTCGCGGCCGCTCTCGAGCTCCGAGAGGAACAGGATCTCGTCGATCAGCGTGCCGGCGTTCTCGACCTCCGCCCGGGCCTGGTCGAGCAGGCCTTTGACGTCGGCGCCCGGAAGGTCGGCGGATTCGAGCAGGGCGAGGATCCGGGCGAGCGGCGTCCGCAGCTCATGCGAGACGGAGGCCGTGAACCCCGTCCGTAGCTCGTCGAACGACGGTTCCAGCCGACTTTCGTTCACCAGGCCGTCACCATTTCGAAACGATCTGGTACGCGGTCACCGGTCTATCGTAAGGGTGTGGCCAAGATCCTCATCGTCGAGGACGACGCGGTCATCGCAGACAGCATGTCCCGTCACCTATCGGCCGCAGGCTTCGACCCGGTCGTCGTCGGACGGGGCGAACTGGGCCTGGCGAGACTCCGCTACGAGACGCCCGATGTCTGCGTCCTCGACCTGATGCTGCCCGAGCTCGACGGCTGGAAGCTGATCGAGACCGCCCGGGCCGAGGGGATCGGAACGCCGATCGTCGTCGTCTCCGCACGCGGCACCGAGCACGACCGCGTGCATGCGCTCGAGATCGGCGCCGACGACTACCTCGTGAAGCCGTTCTCGATGCGCGAGCTCGTGGCGCGCGTCGGCGCGGCGGCGCGGCGCGGCGTGCGCCCGGCCGAGGAGCAGCGCGGCGAGGCGATCGAGATCGAGGAGCTTCGCATCGATCCGCGCGAGGTGCAGGCCTACGTCAACGGCACGAGCGCCGAGCTGACGCCGACGGAGTTCCGGCTGCTCTACACGCTTGCGCTCGACCGTGGACGAGTCGTCACGCGCGACGAGCTGCTGCAGAAGGTGTGGGGGAGGCGGGAGACGCATCGCGACCGCACGGTCGACGTCTTCGTCCGCCGCCTGCGCAAGAAGATCGACAGGATCGCGCCCGACCACTCGTTCATCCAGACCCGGTTCGGCGTCGGCTACAAGCTGGAAGCCGAGCTGAAAGCCGAACTGAAGGCGTAGACCGCCGGGAGGCGTAGCCTTCCGCCGTGCAGTTCGAGCTGACGGCGGAACAGCGGGAGATCCAATCGCTGGCGCGCGAGTTCGCGCGTGAGGAGATCGAGCCGAACGCCTCGCAGTGGGACCGCGACCACGGCTTTCCGCGCGGACTGCTCGCCCGGCTCGGCGAGGTCGGCCTGCTCGGCGTGTGCGTCGGCGAGGAGCACGGCGGCGGCGGCGCCGACTTCCTCTCGTACGTCCTCGTGCTCGAGGAGCTCTCGCGCGCGGACGCCGGCGTCGGCGTCACCGTCGCCGTGCACACGAGCGCATGCACGCTTCCGATCCTCGCCTTCGGGACGCCCGAGCAGCAGCGCCAGTTCGTGCCGCCGCTCGCACGCGGCGAGACGATCGGCGCCTTCGCGCTGACGGAATCCGGCGCGGGCTCCGACGCGGGCGCGCTCCGCACGCGCGCAGAGCGCAACGGCGCCGGCTGGCGGATCGACGGTGCCAAGCAGTGGATCACGAACGGAGCGTTCGGCGGCACGATCCTCGCGTTCGCGCGCACCGACCCCGACACGAATGGAGCGCGCGGGATCTCTGCGTTCCTCGTCGACGGCGGTGACGTCGAGGTCACCCACCACGCCGAGAAGCTCGGCCTGAACTCCTCACAGACCGTCGACCTCGCGTTCGACGGCGTGCGTGTCGGCGCCGACCGCCTGCTGCACGAGGAGGGCCGCGGTTTTCGCGTCGCGATGGCGACACTCGACGGCGGCCGGATCGGTATCGCCGCCCAGGCGGTCGGCATCGCACAGGCGGGATTCGACGTCGCGCGCGAGTATGCGAAGGAGCGTATGGCGTTCGGCAAGCGGATCGGCGAGTTCGAGGCGATCCAGTGGAAGCTCGCCGACATGTCGACCGAGATCGACGCCGCGCGTCTGCTCACCTACCGCGCCGCGTGGCTGAAGCAGCAGGACAAGCCGCACACCGAGGCCGGAGCGAAGGCGAAGCTTTTCGCGAGCGAAGTGGCGCGGCGCCAGACCTCGGAGGCGATCCAGATCCTCGGCGGTTACGGCTACACGAAAGAGTTCCCGGTCGAGCGCTACTACCGCGACGCGAAGATCACCGAGATCTACGAGGGGACGAGCGAGATCCAGCGGCTCGTCATCGCCCGCAGCCTGCTCGGATTGCGGGACACATGAGAAAGCGGGACGAACCCGTCCGGCTGACGAAGATCTACACGCGCGGTGGCGATACCGGTGAGACCTCGCTCGGCGACGGCTCGCGGGTGTCGAAGCTCGACCCGCTCGTGCGGGCTTACGGCGCGATCGACGAGCTGAACTCGCTCGTCGGCTGGGCGCAGGTCGCCGCGGGCGATGTGCGGCTCGAGCGGATCGAGAACGAGCTCTTCGACCTCGGCGCCGACCTCTCCGTGCCCTATGCCGCCGGCGACGGCAAGCTCCGCGTCACGCAGGAGTACGTCGACCGGCTCGAAGCGTGGTGCGACGAGGCGAATGCGCCGCTCCCCGAGCTCAGGAGCTTCGTGCTCCCGGGCGGGACCGAGGCAGCCGCGCGCCTCCACGTGGCGCGCGCCGCCTGTCGCCGCGCCGAGCGCGAGCTGCTCGCCGCCGCGCGCGAGCGTCCGGTCAACCCGCTGGCGGTCGTCTACCTGAACCGCCTCTCGGATCTCCTCTTCATCCTCGCCCGCGCCGCCAACGGCGGCGACGAGCCGCTCTGGAAGCCCGGCGGCGAGCGTTAGACGCGACCGAGCAGCGACGAGACGGTCGCGCTGACGATCTGGTTCGTGTCGCCGGAACCGGTGAGCACGACTGCAGCGGCACCGAAGCGGCGGGCCTTGACGAGCTTCGACGGGTCCTTCGTGACGGCGACGATCCGCACCTGCGGGAAGACGGTGTGAAGGTTATGCACGATCGCGAGACCCTGGCGGTCGATGTCGACGACGACGACGGCGACGTTGCGCGACCAGAAGGTCGTGTTGAACACGTTGTCCTTCGCCGTGTTCTGAACCTTCGCCTTCGGCACCTTGACCTTGATCGTCGTCTTCGGTGAGCCGCCGGCGACGACGAGCACCTTCGCCTTGCCGCCGAGCAGGATCCGGCCGTGCTTGATGTTGACGCCGATCGTGGAGGCCTTGCGGTCGTTCGACGTCGTCGCGGCGACCGTCAGCTTGTACTGGCCGTCGGCGATGCGCTTCGGCAGCGTGTAGCGGAGGATCCAGGTGCCGGGCTTGACGTTGCGCGTCCACGTTGCGACCGTGTGGTGGTTGAGCGCGAGCGTCGCGACGATCGTCGAGCTCAGGTTCACCTGCACCTGCACGGCGGCGTAATCGCGCGTCTTCAGGTTGATCCGCTTGCTGCCGACGACGTGGAAGGCGAGCGGGGCGCGCAAGACGCCGCCGAGCGTGAGGTCGATCGGCGAGCCGACGACGGCGTATCCCGGCGCCGCCGGGCTCTGTGAGACGACTGCGCCGCTCGAGCTCGCGTTCGTGAGGTTGCCGACCGCAAAGCCGCGCGAGGCGAGTAGCGTGCGCGCCTGCTGCAGGCTCAGCCCGTCGACGTTCGGCACGCCGGTCACCTGGTCGGAGAGCTGACTGCCGTTGCCGGAGAAGTCGATTGCCTGGATGCCGTAGACGTGCGTGTCGCCGTCGACCTGCGTGCCGGGGTAGTACTCGAAGGTGCTGCCGCCGAAGACCTGAATCACCTGGCCGTCTTCCCAGATCGAGTAGTACTGGATGCGCCCGGTGTTGTCGGTCGCGGGCTGCCAGCGGAGCACGAGTTGGCCGCCGCTGAGGCCGGCGGCGAGAGCCGGGCTGGTCGGCGGCGTGTGGTCGCCGGCGAGCGCGAAGAGCGTGAGGTGCATCGTCCATACCGTCAGCACGTTGTTCGACCAGGCGTAGCAGTCGGTCATCCCGCTCGGGATCTGGCCCGAGTCGTCGCACGGCTGGATGTAGCTCCACGTCGTGCCGTTGTCGTCAGAGTCGACGGGCAGGTCGCTCGGCGCCGCGTTCGGGAACGTGATCGTGAGCGCGGACGAGAACGTGTGCACCGGCGTGTTCGCGAGGATCGTGTGCGCGGTGATGTCGACCGGCGAGCCTTCGGCCATGAACGACGAGCCGTTCGGGGAGTTGAGCGCGGTCATCGCGAGCGGCACCATCTCGACGATCAGCCCGTCGCCCTGCGTGCTCGGCACGACCGACGCCGGCCAGTTGACCGTCTCCTGCTGGTTCGCGGTCGCGAGCGTACCGTTCTGGCCGGGGTTTCCGGTTGCCTCGGTCGGACGGGCGACGCCCGGTGACGTCGCGACCCAGACCGTGAAGTGGGTGATGAAGTTCGCGGTGTTGACGCCGTCGCTGATCGTCCCCGTGATCGTGTAGAGGCCCGGCGTCGAGGTCGCGTAGGCGATCGAGAGATCCTGCGTCGTGCCGCCCGGGAGCGAGGTCGTCGTCGGCGTGTCGCTCGCGGAGCTGACGTAGCTCATCTGCACGTTGCTCCAGGCGACGTACTCGTTTGCGTGGAGGACGACCGGGCCGGCGACGCTCGACTGCGATGAGCCGTCTGCCGGGCTCGCCGAGGCGAGCGTCGGGAAGACGTCGGAGCCGCCGCTCGTCAGGTTCGTGAGCGAGAGGCTGAAGCTCGGGGTCGCGTTCGTCGCCGCGTCCTGGAAGCGCGGGTTGGAACCGGGCTGCGTATAGGTGACCGACGCCGACTGGCCGCCGACCGCCGCCGCCGTGAGAGTCAGCGTCGCGTCGGAGCCCGAGATCGAGACGTTCGTGACCGCGTCCGAGAGTCCGCCGAGCGAGACTGCGAAGGCCGTGCTCGCCGGCGCCGAGGCGCCGAGTGCCTCGTCGAAGTGGATCGTCACCGTGCTGCCGTTGATCTCACCGCTCGTCGCGTGCGGCGGCGTCGTGTCGAGCGTGACCGTCTGCGTGAAGCCGGCCGTCTCGTTGCCTGCGAGATCGCGGACGCGGTTCGTCGCGGGCTGCGCGTAGACGACGCTTGCGTTCTGGAAGCCGGCGACCGGGTTCTGCAGGGTCAGCGTCAGGGTCGAGCCCGAGATCGACGCGTTCGTGACCGTGTTCGCGACCGAGCCGGGGCTCATCGTGAACGCAAACGCGGTCGCGGCCGGCGTCGATGACCCGTCGAGCGGCTCGTCGAACTGGACCGTCGCCGTCGTGCCGGACGCGACCGCCGTCAGGATCGAGGGCGCCGTGGTGTCGAGCGTGATGCTCTGGGTGAAACCCATCGCCTGGTTGCCGAGCGAATCCTGCATCGGGTCCGGACCAGCGCTCGCCGGGTCATAGGTGACCGAGGCGCTCTGGTCGTTCGCAATCGCCTGAGCCAGCGTCAGCACGACGGTCGATCCGCTGATCGAAACGTTCGTCACCCCGTCGGAGTGCTGGACGCCCGCCTGCGTGACCTTGACGGCGAAGGAGCCCGCCGCGGGTAGAAGGTTCGCGAGCGCCTTGCTGAAGTGGATGTTCATGGTCGAGCCGCTGACGTCGGCGGAGGTGTCGGCGGGCGGCGTGCCGTCGACGGTCACGGTCTGCGTGGCGACCGCGCCCAGGTTCCCGAGGTTGTCGATCGCGGCCGCCTTGATCGTTTCGGTGCCGCTTCCAACCGAGATCGGGCCGCTGTAGACCTGGGCCGCGCCAGACGTGGTCGGGTCGCTTCCGTCGGTCGTGTACTTGACCTGGGCGACGCCGGAGCCGCTGCCGTCGCCGTTCGCTGCCAGCGTCACGGACACGGTCGCGTTGCTCGAGCACGCCGTGGTGCAGGTGATCGTCGGCGCCGCCGGCCCGGTCGTGTCGACCGACGCCTTGAGCAGTGCGCCGCCCGAGGCGACGCCCGAGTTGCTCGTGTCGAAGACGTTCCCGGACTGGTCGGTCGTCGCGACGTTGAACGTGTAGGTCATCTCCTCCGGATGGCCGCCGACCGGCGTCTTCGTGAAGCCCGGCAGCGCCGGGAACGAGTACGAGGCGATGCCGCTGGCAGACGGGGTGGAGGTCGCGGTGACGGTGAAGCCGCCGCCGAGAGCCGGGTTGAAGAAGACCGTCGTACCATCGAAGTAGGCGTTCGTCGGGTTCGAGACCGACAGCGTCGGCGTGGTCGGGCCGCTCGAGTCGACGAGCACCGGGCCGCCGACGACCGAGGTCGCGGCGTTGCCGACGTTGTCGGTCGCGGTGAAGACGAACTGGTAGCAGGTGCCGTCCTGCATGCCGCTGGACAGGACCGACGTGGCGGGCGTCAGTGTCGTGTCGTTCGTCCAGCTCACGTCGGTCGAGAGTGGGCAGGTGTTCGTGCCGGTCGGCGCCGCCTTCTGGCGCGTCAGCGTCTGCGAGGCGAGGCCGGAGCCGCCGCCGTCGGTGAAGAGCGTGAGGCCGAGCGACGCGGAGCCGTTCGAGCTGTAGCTCGGGACGCTCGTGAAGCCGCCGCCGGCGGGCGCCGTCGAGTCGACGACGACGGTGAACGAGGCACCCTGCGCGCTCGTCTCGAGCGCATTGTTCTCGACAGTCGCGTAGCCAGGGCCGCCCTGGAGCGCAGTCGGCGTCGCAGCGGTGTAGATCGCCTGGTTGCCGGAGACGACCGGGGTGCCGAAGCCGGGGATCGACGGGAAGGACCAGCTGCCGGTCTTGAGCCCGGTCTCCGGGTCGCCGGTCGAGTCGGCGGTGATCGTGAAGGTGTTCGTATTGTCGGCGCCCGGCTTGAAGTAGACGGTCGAGCCGCTCGTCGCGATGTTGGCGCCGCTCGCCGTGATCGACGTCAGCGTCGGCGTCGCCGGCGGCGTCGTGTCGACCATCACGCCGGCGCTCGTGAACGTCGTCTCGTTGCCGAGGTGATCATCGGCGGTGAGGACGTAGCGGAAGCACTCGCCACTCGTGAGGCCCGTCTCCTGCGGGATCGACGTGGAGGCGGTCGTCAGCGTGTGGCTGAACGTGTTGTCGGTCGTCCAGCTGCTGCCGCAGGCGTTCGCCGCCAGCGTCGTGTATTGCCGCGCGATCGTGAGGATGCTCATGCCTGAGCCGCCGTCGGAGAAGGCGCCCCAACTGACCGTCGCCGTGCCGTCGGTCGAGTAGACGTCGGACCCCGGTGCCGAGAAGCCGGTTGCCGCAGGTGCGGAGCCGTCGACGGTGACCGTGAGCGTGAAGCCGGCACCGCTCGTGCCGCCGATGCCGTTCGTCGAGGTGACCGAACCGCTACCGCCGTCGCCGCCGGTCAACGGGATCGCGCCGACGGTGTAGGTCGCGGTCGCGCCGGAGACGTTCTTCGTGAAGCCCGCGATCGCCGGGAAGCTGTACGAGGCGACGCCCGAGTCGGCGTCGGTGGAAGCCGCGGTGACGGTGAAGTCGTTCGTGCTGTCGGCGCCCGCCTTGGCGAAGATCGTCGCGCCGCTGCCCGAGTAGTAGAGGCCGGTGCCGACCGGCGAGATCGACAGGAGCGTCGGCGCGCTCGGCGCGGTCGGGTCGACCGTCATCGTCCCGCTCGAGAAGGTCGCGGCGTTGCCGACGTCGTCGGTCGCCGTGAGCTTCCACATGTAGCAACCGGCAGGCAGCGAGGACTGGTTCTG
>DASYAO010000135.1:0-4954 GCA_036501285.1 Gaiellaceae bacterium | reverse complement strand
ATCGACGAGTCGTTTCCGACGAAGTCGAACGTCGAGGGCATCCAGCGCACCGAGGAGCTCCTGCGCCAGGTCGATGACGGCTTCGTGTTCACGAACCTCGTCGAGACCGACATGCTCTGGGGCCACCGCAACGACCCTGAGAACTTCCATCGCTGCCTACAGGACTTCGACCGGCGGCTGCCCGACCTGCTCGACGCGTTGCGGCCCGACGACCTGCTGATCCTGACCTCCGACCACGGCTGCGACCCGACGACCGCGTCGACCGACCACTCGCGGGAGCACGCGCTGCTGCTCGCGTACGTCGAGGGCAAAAATGCGGGCGGCCGGATTCACGAGGAGGGCGAGTTCGCGGACGTCGGCGCGACCGTCAACGCGTGGCTCAACGGTGAGAAGGCCGCGCGCGGCACGCCGGGACGTCTGATCGTCGAGTGACGATCCGTCCGGCAGAGCTGATCCAGCGAAAGCGCGACGGCGGAGAGCTCGGCTCCGACGAGATTTCCGAGCTCGTGCTCGGCTACAGCCGCGGCGAGATCCCGGATTACCAGCTCGCGGCATTTTGCATGGCCGTCTACTTCCGCGGCCTCTCGCCGCGCGAGACCTACGCGCTGACCGAAGCGATGATCGAAAGCGGAGAACGGGTGGACATGAGCGCTGCGCTCGGCCGCAAGGTCGTCGACAAGCACTCGACCGGCGGTGTCGGCGACAAGACCTCGCTCGCGGTCGGGCCGATCGTCGCCGCCTGCGGCGTGCCACTCGGGAAGATGAGCGGTCGCGGCCTCGGCCACACCGGCGGCACGCTCGACAAGCTCGAGTCGATTCCCGGCTTCCGCGTCGAGCTTTCGCTCGACGAGTTCGTCGAGCAGGTGCGCACCGTGGGCGTCGCGATCATCGGCCAGACCGCAGACCTCGTGCCTGCCGACAAAGCCCTCTACGGCCTGCGCGACGTGACGGCGACGGTCGACCAGGTCTCGCTGATCGCCGCGTCGATCATGTCGAAGAAGCTCGCGGCCGGCGCGCAGGCGATCGTCCTCGACGTCAAGGTGGGCGACGGAGCGTTCATGAAGACGCTCGACGACGCGCGGCGACTCGCCGAGGCGATGATCTCGCTCGGAAGGGAGGCAGGACGCAAGGTCGTCTGTCTCCTGACCGACATGGACCAGCCGCTCGGCGCAGCCGTCGGCAATGCGCTCGAGGTGCGCGAGGCGCTCGACACGGTGCGCGGCAACGGCCCGGCCGATTTCACCGAGCTCGTGCTCGACGCCTGCGCGCGCCTGCTTGCGCTCTCCGACCTCGGCATCGACGCCGCGGAGGGTCGTCGGCGCGCCGAGGCGGCCGTCGCCGACGGCAGCGCCGAGGCCACCTGGCGCCGCTGGCTCGAGGCGCAGGGGGGAACGGCCGACGAGAGGGCGCTCGGGTCGGCGCCCGTCGTGCGCGAGGTGACCGCTTCGCGGGCAGGCGTCGTCGGCGCACTCGGGGCGGTGCGTGTCGGTGTCGCCGCGCTCCATCTCGGCGCCGGCCGGCAGGCGAAGGACGACACGATCGACCACGCCGTCGGCGTCGTCTGCGTCCGCAAGCGCGGCGACAAAGTCGCAGCGGGCGATCTCCTCGCAGAGGTGCACGCCCGCGACGAGGCCTCCGCCGAGACGGCGGTCGCCGAGGTCGCGGCTGCCTACGAGCTCGGCGACGACGAGCCGCCCGCGCGGAACGTGCTGCTCGAAGTGATCGAGTAGCGACGCGCAGGCGCGCGGCTACGGTGTCGCGATGCCAGAGCTGCCCGAGGTCGAGTCGGTTCGCCGTCAGCTCGCGCCGGTCCTCGAGGGCAGGCGGCTGACGAAGGTCGTCGTGTCGGATCCCCGGTTGACCCGACCCGATGATCCGCGCGCAGTCGCGCAGAGTCTCGAGGGCGAACGCATCGCAACGGTCGACCGTCGCGGCAAGTATTTGATTGTTCGATTCGAATCGGGACGGGCTCTGCTCATTCACCTCCGAATGACGGGGTCGCTGGCGCACGCGAGGTCGGGGACGCTTCCGGACGATCCCTACCGCCGCGCAGTTGCCACATTAGACGACGGATCGGACGTTGCGTATCGCGACGTGCGACGTTTTGGAACGTGGGTCGTGCTCGAGCGCGGCGAGGACGTGTCCTATCTGGATGAGCGCCTCGGACCGGAACCGTTCTCGCGTGCGTTCAGCCCGGCGAAGCTCGGAGCGCGCATCGGAACGCGGCGCGCGCCGATCAAGTCGGTGATCCTCGACCAGCGGACCGTCGCCGGTGTCGGGAACATCTACGCGGACGAGGCATTGTGGTACGCGCGCGTGCATCCGCTGCGCGAAGCGCAAGGTCTCGACGAAGGCGAGACGGCGGCGCTCCACCGCGGCATCCGGCGGGCGCTCGAGCGCGGCATCGCGCGCCAGGGTTCGACGCTTCGCGACTACCGGCTTCCCGACGGCGCGAGCGGCGGCATGCAGCACGAGTTCAAGGTCTACGGCCGCGACGGAGAGCCGTGCGAGCGTTGTGGCACGCCGATCGAGAAGACGCGGGTCGGTGGGCGCGGCACGTGGTATTGCCCGACGTGCCAGGTGCCGCCTCAGGCGGCGAGGAGCTCGTCGAGGCGGCCTTCGGCCGCGAGCCGGCGCAGCTCGGTATAGCCGCCGATCGGTCGGTTGTCGATCAGGATCTGTGGCACTGTCCAGCCGCCGGTCAGTTCGTGAAGCCTTGCGCGGAAAGCCGGCTCGCCGTCGAAGACGATCTCCTCGTACTCGATGCCGCGACCGTCGAGAAACGCCTTGGCTGCGCGGCAGAAGCCGCACCAGCTGGTCGTGAAGATCGTGACCCGGGCCATCGCCTGTTCAACGGACAACCGGTCCGCCGGGATTCACCGACCGCCCTTCTAGACTGAGTTCGTGGGCCGGACGTACAAGACCGAGGGTGTCGTCCTGCGCTCGCTGCGCTTCGGCGAGGCCGACCGGATCCTCCACCTCTACACGCGCGAGCGCGGGCGCACGTCGGCGATCGCGAAGGGGATCCGCAAGACGAAGTCGCGCGTCGGCGCGCGGCTCGAGCCGCTCTCGCACGTGGCGCTCCAGCTGCACGAGGGCTCGGGTGAGCTGCACACGGTGACCGGCGTCGACCTCGTACGCGCTCACCGCGCAACGCGTGAACGGTCCTATCGCCTCGCGGTCGGGATGATCGGGGCCGAGGCGATGCTTCGTCTCTTCGCGGAACCGGAGGCGAACCGCCGCGCGTTCGAGGCGGTCACCCGTTTCCTCGACGTCCTCGACGAGACGTCGGCGCCGGCGAACGCGAATCCGCCGCTCGACCAGCTCGCGCTCTCATTCCAGCTGAAGCTGCTTTGGCTCTCCGGCTACCTGCCGCACGTGAACGCGTGTGTCGAGTGCGGCAACGTGGATGGCCTCGTCGGCTTCTCGCCGCGCGCGGGCGGGGCGGTCTGCCGGCAGCACGCGCGTGCGTCGTTCACGGTCTCGCCGGAGGGCCTTGCGGGGATCGAGCGATTGCTCTCGACGCCGCTCGCGGATGCGCACGAGACCCCGCTCGGCGATCGCGCGAGGCGCGAGGCGCTCGCCGTCGTCACGTCGTCGTACGAAGAGCATGGCGGCTTTCGGCTGCGCACACTGTCGGCGTGAAGCGCGACCTCGGCGACGGTTACGAGCTCGACGACGACCGCGCGCGGATCGACGTCGCCGCCGTTCACCGTTACCTCTCGCAGGAGTCGTACTGGGCGCAGGGACGCTCGTTCGACGACGTCTCGTTGACGATCGAGGAGGCGACGCGCGTCGTCGGCCTCTACAAGGGCGGCGAGCAGATCGGCTTCTGTCGCGCGGCGCGCTGCGCCCCGACGCTCTTCTACCTAGCAGACGTCTACGTGCTCGACGGGCATCGCGGGCATGGACTCGGCGTCGAGCTCGTACGCGAGATGGTGGCGCAGGGCCCGCTTGCCGAGGCGAAATGGTTTCTGCACACAACCGACGCGCACGAGCTCTACCGGAAGTTCGGCTTCGAGGAACCGAGCTTCAAGGTGCTGGAGCGGGGAATGCGGCCGGAGTAGTCAGGCGGGAGGGACACTGGCGCAGGCGGTTGTCCTGCCACCTGGTCGTCAGTAAAGACGGCTCACGCGAGGTAGCGCGAGTGCGATTGCGATGAAGACGGCGAAGATGAACCCGAGCCCTCCGAACAGGACGCCGCCGATTGCTCCAGCGGCCGTCACCGAAGCGGCCGCCGCCAGTCCGCTCCTCAGTCTGTTCCTCGCGGGTGCCCCCCGTCGCTCGAGACGCAGCCGCCAGAAGAACAACACGTAAGCCGCGATAACCGCGACGGGGGCGCGCCATCCAAACGCGAACCCAATGAGCGTCAGCAGCGCGGCGATCGGCAGCCATCGCAGAAACAGGACAGTCACGCCAAGCGGACTGGACGGGCGAGGCGAGGTTGTCATCCCACTCTTTGTTATCGGCGTGGCCAGCGGTCAGCTTGATACTGCTGCTCGGAGTGCATCCCCGAGCGCTCGCGCAGACGAGCGCTGTTGGTCCCGGAGCGCATCATCACGTATGGCTGGCGTCAGGTGTAGCCTTCTGAGAGGAACATGAGCACTCGCATCGCAACGTTAGTAGTCGTGTTGTTCTTCTCGGTTTCGGGATTAGCACTCGCCAGCGCGCCGATATCTCCTACGCGGGTTGCGACGCTGCTTCAGGCTGATCTCAAAGCCGCCGCCACCCGCCCAGGGCACCGCGTCAGTGACGTGACCTGCCACGCACCGAGCGACGGAAGCGCCGCGCTAACGATCACAAGCGAGTACCGGTGCACCTACCTCAGTGCTGGCTTCACATGGTCGTGCGCGCTTCGACCAACTGCCCTAACCCTCGCTGGCGGCGAGGGTCCCACTGGGCTTCGAGCGTACTTCTGCGTCCGCCCTCGCTAGACGCGATCTGTTCGGGCGTC
>DASYAO010000134.1:0-7062 GCA_036501285.1 Gaiellaceae bacterium | reverse complement strand
TCGCGAAGCGCCGTCAGCCGTCCGCCTTCGGAGACCGCGATGCCCGCGGACTCCTGGCCGCGATGTTGCAGCGCGTGCAAGCCGAAGTACGCAATCCGTGCGACGTCGCGGCCGGGTGCGCTGATTCCGAAGACGCCGCACATCAGGCGATCTCGCGCACGTCGGAAACGAGACCGACGCAGCCGATGACCGGCGTCGGTGGGATCGGCGTGCCACCCGTCTCGTTGTAGAGCGAGACGTTGCCGGAGACGACCGGGATCCCGAGCTCGTTTGCTGCCTGCGCGATTCCGTCGATCGTGCTCGCGAGCTCCCAGCCGATCTCCGCGCGCTCGGGATTGCCGAGGTTGAGGCAATCGGTGAGCGCGAGCGGCTCGCCGCCTGCTGCCTTCACCTTGCGCGCCGACGTCATCGTCGCCTCGTAACCGGCGCGGAACGGGTCGTCGGTTCCGAGCGGCGGGCCGTCGAGCGAGACGGCGATCCCGCGTGTGCGGTCGATGCGCAGAATCGCCGCGCCGTGTCCCGGGCGTCGCACAGTGCGCGAGCCGACGAGCTGGTCGTACTGCTCGTAGACCCATTGCTTCGACTCGGCGTTCACCGGATCAGGTTCCCACTCGCGGATGACGCGGGGCGTCTGCCCGACCTCGTAACGCGGACAGTCGTCGGTCAGGTGGCGCGCCGGGATCGACCCGATCGCCTGATTGCGGAAGAACGCCCGGAGCTCGCCGTGCGCGGTGACCTCGCCGATCGCGGTGCAAGGAAGCTCCCAGCGCTCGCACACCGCGCGCACATCGGCGAGTCGCTCGGGCGCCACGACGGCGATCATCCGTTCCTGCGATTCGGAGATCATGATCTCCCACGGCTCGAGATCGGGCTCGCGCAGCGGCACGCGGTCGAGGTGGACGTCGACCCCGACGTCGCGCGCCATCTCCGCGAGCGACGACGAGAGCCCGGCGGCACCGCAATCCTGCAGCGAGAGCACGAGGTCGCGTTCGACGAGCTCGAGCGAGACTTCGATCAGCGCCTTGCCGCGGAACGGATCGCCGATCTGCACCGACGGCCGCTTCTCGTCGGAGCCCGCAAGGTCCTGGCTCGCGAGCACCGACGCGCCGCCGATGCCGTCGCGGCCGGTGAACGCGCCGAAGAGGACGAGCAGGTTGCCCGGCCCGGTCGCGCGGGCGCGCAGCACGCGCTCGGTCGGCAGTAGGCCGACGCACATCGCGTTCACGAGCGGGTTCGCCGCGTACGCTTCGTCGAAGACCGTCTCGCCGCCGACGTTCGGGATCCCCGTGCAGTTCCCGTAATGGCCGATGCCGGCGACGGCGCGCGTGAAGTGCCAGTCGGGCCGCCCGAAGCGGAGACCGTCGAGGAGCGCGATCGGCCGCGCGCCCATCGCCACGACGTCGCGGATGATCCCGCCGACGCCGGTCGCGGCGCCTTGAAACGGCTCGACCGCGCTCGGATGGTTGTGCGACTCGACCTTGAACGCGACCGCGACTCCTTCGCCGAGGTCGACGACGCCCGCGTTCTCGCCGGGGCCCTGGAGCACGCGCTCCCCCGTTGACGGCAGCCGCTTGAGCAGCAGCGCCGAGTGCTTGTAGCCGCAGTGCTCGGACCAGAGCACGGAGAAGACCGCGAGCTCGAAGTCGTTTGGACTGCGCCCGAGCAACTCGCGGATTCGGTCGAACTCCCAGTCGGTGAGACCGAGTGCGCGGTGAAGTGACTGCGCTGCGACCGCCTTCAGACGAGCAGTGTACCGGCGGTCCCCGGACGGATCTCCGTAGGATGCGGGGAATGCCCCGCTACTTGCACACGATGGTCAGGATCACCGATCCAGCGCGTAGCCGCGCGTTCTACGAAACGCTCGGCTTCGAGTTTCGCAAAGAGGCGCCGATCGTGCGCGACGGCGAGCTCGAGGCGACGAACTACTTCTTCGCGATGCCGGGCCAGGAGGAGGAGCTCGAGCTCACCTTCAACCACGACGGTCGCACCTACGAAATGGGAACCGCGTACGGGCACATCGCCCTCTCGGTCGACGACATGGAGGAGACGCTCGCCGAGCTCGGCGAGCAGGGGATCGAGCCGGAGAAGGCGCCTTACCGCATTCGCGAAGGCGGGTCGCTGCTCTGCTTCATCCGCGATCCCGACGGCTATCGCATCGAGCTGATCGAGAAGAGCGGGCGGTAGCGCAGCCGGCTTTTTGGCGGCGATGACGTTCGCCGGACCGAATTCCGCTTGAACCTGCACAATCCGGGGAAGGAAGTCCATGGTGGAGGCCGTCGAAACCGACCGGCTCCAGCGACTGCAGGCACTCACAGATGCGGCACTCGCGCACCTGCAGCTCGAGGAGCTTCTTGCAGCGCTGCTCTTGCGCGTCCGCGATCTGCTCGCCGTCGACACGGTCGCCGTCCTTCTGCTCGACAACGGGTCCGGCGAGCTCGTGGCGCGGGCAGCCGTCGGCATCGAAGAGGAGGTCGAGCAGGGCGTGCGCGTCCCGCTCGGCCATGGCTTTGCCGGCACGGTCGCTGCCGAGTGCAGGCCGGTGATTCTCGACGACGTGCGCGAGGCAGACGTCGTGAATTCGATCCTGCTGGAGAAGCAGATCAAGTCGATGCTCGGCGTGCCGCTGCTCGTCGGCGGCGACGTGATCGGCGTGCTCCACGTCGGCGTGCTCAAGCACCGGCGGTTCACCGGCGAGGACACGGAGCTGCTCCAGCTTGCAGCCGACCGCGCGGCCGTCGCGATCGAGCACGCGCGGGCCTTCGAGGCCGAGCGCGACTCGCGCCGGCGGATCGAGCACATGCAGTCGATCACCGACGCCGCGCTCGCGCATCTCGAGGTCGCCGATCTGCTCGAGGTTCTGCTGCCCCGGATCCGCGACATCCTCGGCGCCGACACGTGCGCTGCGCTCCTCCTCGACGAGGCGACCGACGAACTGGTCGCACGGGCCGCCGTCGGAATTGAGGAGGAGGTCGAACAGGGCGTGCGCATTCCAGTGGGGTTCGGCTTTGCAGGCCGAGTCGCCTCGCGGCGCGAGCCGGTGATCCTCGACGACGTCGACCACGCCAACGTGCTCAACCCGATCCTGCGCGACAAAGGGATCAAGTCGATGCTCGGGGTCCCGCTGCTCGTGCGCGGCCAGGTGATCGGCGTCATGCATGTCGGGACGCTCGCGCACCGCGACTTCGGGCGCGACGACATCGATCTGCTGCAGATCGCTGCCGACCGCGCCGCGATCGCGATCGAGCACGCACGGCTCTACGAAGCCGAGCGCGCTGCACGCCGGCGGATCGAGCACGTGCAGGCGATCACCGACGCGGCGCTCGCCCACCTCGAGCTCGACGACCTGCTCCGCGTGCTGTTGCCGCGCATCCGCACGATTCTTCGCGCCGACACGTGTGCCGTGCTGCTGCTCGACGAAACGGCAGGTGAGCTCGTCGCCCGCGCTGCGCTTGGAATCGAGGAGGAGATCGAGCAGGGCGTTCGCATCCCGCTCGGGCACGGGTTCGCGGGCCGCGTCGCCGCGCAACGGCGCGCAATCGTCCTCGACGATGTCGACACCGCCGACATCTTCAATCCGATCCTTCGCCAGAAGGGAATCAGGTCGATGCTCGGTGTGCCGCTGCTCGTCGGCGGCGACGCGATCGGCGTCCTTCACGTCGGAACGCTGAGTCCACGGAAGTTCGCCCGTGAGGAGGTCGAGTTGCTGCAGCTCGTCGCCGACCGCGTCGCGCTTGCGATCGAGCGTGCACGGATCCACGAGGAAGCCGTGATGCTCGAGCAGCTCAAGGCGAACTTCGTCGCGATCGCCTCCCACGAGTTGCGGACGCCGGCGACGGCTGTGTACGGAGTACTTGCGACCCTCGTCGAGCGGGAGGGCCTTTCGGCCGAGACACGCGAGATGCTCCTTCGGACGGGATACGAGCAGGCCGAGCGCCTGCGCCGGCTGCTCGAAGAGCTGCTCGACCTCTCGCGTCTCGACGGCCGCGCGGTTCACATCGAAGCGAAGCCTGTTGTGGTACGGAGCGTGCTCGCCGAGATCGCACTCGGGATCGTGCCGTCAGGAGCGAACCTCGAGCTCGACGTCCCAGATGATCTCGCGGCCGTCGCCGATCCGCTCGTGCTCGACCGTGTCGTTTCGAATCTACTCGCGAATGCCATTCGCTACGGCGCAGAGCCGATCGTCGTCACGGCCGAGCGGCGCGACCGTCATCTGCGGATCGCCGTCGAGGACGCGGGCGGCGGGGTGCCGGAGGAGCTGCGGGAGCGACTCTTCGAGCGGTTCGTCCGCGGCGACGAGACGGCCGGGAGCGGCCTCGGGCTCGCGATCGCGCGGGCGTATGCCCGCGCGCACGGCGGCGACCTCGTGTACGACCCGCGCGAACGCGGCGCGCGCTTCGAGCTGATCGTCCCGCAGGGTTAGGCCGTCAGGCGCGCCGGTCGAGAGATCCCGTCCGCACGTCGTAGACGAACCCCGCGACGGGCAAGCCGGCGAGGTGGGGTGAGCTCCGGATCCGCTCGACGTCTTCGTCGAGCGCAGACTGCTGGTCGGTCGTCACCGGGAAGCTCAAGTCACGTGTGCGTGCGCCGCCCGCGCGCTCGATTGCGGTGTGAAGCTCGTCCTCGCTGGCGGCCGCCACCCGGCAGTCCGTGTGCGCGATCACCATCGTCCGCTCGACCCCGATCAGGTAGCGGGAGAGCACGAGGCTGTTGAGCACACTGTCGGTCACGCGAGCACCCGCGTTGCGGAAGATCGCCGCGTCGCCGGCCTGGAGGCCGAGCAGCTCGAGCGGCGAGATGCGCGAATCGATGCACGTCACGACGGCGAGCCCGCGGGCGGCCTGCGCTGGGAGGCCGTTGTCTCTGAATGTTGCCGCGAAGTCGGCGTTCGCTGCGAGCACGTCGTCGAACGAGTGGTCTTCGGGCACCGCGGCATCCTAGGAGCTGCGCTGTAGGCTGCGTCGCTCCTACCGATGCTTCTCTACGACAGCGCAGTTTCCGGCAACTGTTACAAGGTGCGCCTGCTCCTGGCGCACCTCGGTCTGCCGTACGAGCGGTGCGAGCTCGACGTCGTCGACCGCTCGAACCGGCCGGAGGTCCTCGGCGGGTTGAACCCGTCGCTGCGCGTGCCGACGATCGTCCTCGACGACGGCCGTTCGATCGGCGAGTCGGGCGCGATCCTTTGCTATTTCGGTGAGGGGACGGCTTTCGTGCCGTCGGATCGGTTCGACCGGGCGCAGATGTTCCAGTGGATGTTCTTCGAGCAGTACGACCACGAGCCGGCGATCGCAGTCGTGCGCTTCTGGATGCACGTGCTCGGCGGCGTTCCCGAGGGGCAGGAGGCGGCGCACGAGGTCAAGGTCGCGGCGGGCCACCGCGCGATCGAGGCCATGGAGCGTCGCATCGAGCCCCGAGACTGGTTTGCGGGGGATGCGATGTCGCTGGCCGACATCGCTCTCTATGCGTACACGCATGTCGCCGAGGAGGGCGGTTTCGAGCTCTCGCGCTTCCCTGCGGTGCAGACGTGGTGCGCGCGCGTCGCCGCCGTTCCCGGGCACGTTCCGATCGACGCCTGACGGTCATAGAGCGGTGCCGCGAGGTCTCAGTTCTGTCTCGAATTTGTGACAGACACGTCACACATTCAGCGCTACGGTCGTCGCCATGGCAAACAAAGCAGCAACCCCCTGGGGAGCGGCGGAGATCGTCGAAGAGGTCAAGGTGCAGCAACGCGCGGCCGGCAAGTCGTTCGCCTCGGTCGTGCAGCTGCTCGTGACCACGGCCGGCGACCCGCTCGTCCGCATCGCCTACACCACCGACGGTGTCGCCCGCCGCGGTCCGGTCACGCTGCGCCCGCGCGACCTCGAGGCGTTGCGTGCGAAGCTCGGCGACGGATCGCCACTCGCAATGGCACTCGGCTGGGGCGAGGTGGCTTAGACGAGCGCTGCGGCCGACAATCGAGCAGCGTCGACGAGCGAGCCGAGGATCAGCGCGCCGTCGCTCGAGCCGAGCAGCGGATCGACCGCGTGCTCCGGATGCGGCATCAGGCCGAACACGTTCCCGGTCTCGTTGCAGACACCCGCGACGTCTGCGACAGCGCCGTTCGGGTTGTCGCCACCCGCGTAGCGGAGCACGATCTGCCGGTTCGCCTCGAGCTCGGCGAGCAGCGTCTCGTCAGCGAACCAGCACCCCTCGCCGTGCTTCACGGGGACGATCAGCTCCGCGCCCGTCTTGCAGCGTGACGTGAACGGTGTGTCGTCCCGCTCGACACGGAGGCGGACATCGCGGCAGACGAAGCTGAGCGACTCGTTCGCACGCAGGACGCCGGGCAGCAGGCCGGCCTCGGTCAGGATCTGAAAGCCGTTGCAGATCCCGAGCACGAGCCCGCCGTCGGCGGCGAACGACGCCACCGCGCCCATGACCGGCGAAAAGCGCGCGATCGCGCCGCAGCGTAGGTAGTCGCCGTACGAGAACCCACCGGGGAGGACGACGGCTGCCGTTCCGCTGGGAAGCTCGGACTCCGTGTGCCAGACGCGCTGCGCGTCCGCTCCGAGCTGCGCGAGCGCGGTGACGGCGTCGCGATCGTCGTTCGACCCCGGGAAGAACGGGACGGCGACGAGCGGCCGCTCGCTCATGCAGCGCCCGGAAGCGAGATCTCGTAGCTCTCGATCAGCGGGTTCGCGAGCAGCTGCTCGCACATCCGCTCGACCTGCGTGCGTGCCTCCGTCTCGTCGGCTGCGTCGACCTCGAGCTCGACGAGCTTGCCCACGCGCGCCTCGCCCACGGCGAAGCCGAGGTGCCGGAGGCTGCTCTCGACCGCCTGCCCCTGCGGGTCGAGGATGCCCGGCTTCGGCCGCACGAGCACCGTCGCCTTCAAAGGATCACCTCCGGGTTCGCGACGTACTCGTCGAACGCGATCCCGGTCAGTCGCTCGAACGCTTCGACGTAACGCGCGCGCGTTCCCTCGACGACATCGGCGGGCAGCTCGGGTCCGGGGTAGGTCTTGCCCCAGCCGAGCGACTCGCAGTAGTCGCGCACGAACTGCTTGTCGTACGACGGCTGCGGACC
>DASYAO010000133.1:0-24956 GCA_036501285.1 Gaiellaceae bacterium | reverse complement strand
CGGCGGGATGTTCTACTGGTTCCCGAAGGTCACCGGCCGCCTGTACCACGAGCGCTGGGCGCAGGCGAGCTTCTGGATGACGTTCGTCGGTACGTTCGTGACGTTCTTCCCGATGCACATCGTCGGCCTGCTCGGAATGACGCGCCGCGTCTACACGTACCAGTCGGGTCTCGGCTGGGGCGGCTACAACCTTGCGGAGACGATCGGCGCGTACTTCCTCGGCTTCGGGATCCTCACGATCTTCGCGAACCTCGTCTGGAGCTGGTTCCGCGGCGCGCCTGCGGGCCCCGATCCGTTCTTCGGCGGCACGCTCGAGTGGACGATCCCCTCGCCGCCGCCGGCGTACAACTTCGCCGTCATCCCGACGGTCTCGAGCCCGTATCCGAACTGGGACAACGAGGACCGGATGCGCGACGCCGGGCGCCTGGCGCGCGGCGAGCTCTCGCTGCCGGTCGATCACGAGACGCCGGCGACGACGGTGCGCGAGGCGCGGCCCGACGAAGTGGTCGAGATGCCGACCGAGTCGGCGATCCCGATCCTGCTCGCCGCCTGCCTCTGCGGTTTCTTTGCGATGCTGCTGATCTCGGCATGGAGCGCGGCTGCGGTCTTCGCGGTCTTCCTGCTCGTGTGCGTCGGCGCCTGGCACTGGCACGAGCCCGAGGAGGCCGAAGCGTGAGCGAAGCCCACGCACTTCGCGTCGAGCGCGCCCGCGAGGCGAAGCCGAACGGCTGGTGGGGGATCGCGCTCTTCGTCGCGACCGAGGCGACGCTCTTCGGAACGCTGATCGGCAGCTACTTCTTCCTGCGCTTCAACACGCTCCAGTGGCCGCCGCCGGGCGTCCCCGAGCCGAAGGTGCTCTGGCCACTCGTGCTCACCGGCGTGCTCGTCGCGACGAGCGTGCCGATGCAGCTCGCGGTGCGCGCAGGTCGCGCCGGTCGCCGCGGCGCCGCGTGGTGGCTCGTCGCGCTCGCGCTCGCGGTGCAGGCGGTGTACCTCGCGCTGCAGATCCATCTCTTCTATGGCGACCTCGCGAAGTTCAAGCCGCAGGGAAGCTCGTACGGGTCGATCTACTTCACGCTCGTCGGCGCCGACCATGCACACGTTGCGCTCGGGCTCCTGCTCGATCTCTGGCTGCTCGCACGGCTCGCGACCCGGCTCACGACCTACCGGCTCACCGGCCTGCGCGTGATTGCCTTCTACTGGCACTTCGTCAACGTCGTCAGCATCGCCGTCGTCCTCACCCAGCTCTCGCCGGTGCTGTGAGGAGGCTCGAGCGCATGCAGTGGTACGGCCTGCTTGCGGCGCCGCTCGCGTGGTGTGTGCAGCTCGTCGTCGGCTTCGGCGCGGCCGACGCGAACTGCTCGCGCGGGAGCATGCACTGGGGCATTCCCGTCGGTGCGTGGGAGGCCGGGCTGACCGCGGGCGCCGCCGTCATCGCCGTCTCCGCCGAGCTGACGGCGCTCGCGCTCTACCGCGAGCTGCGCGACGTCCATGACGACGCACCCGGACCACGCGGCCGGCTGCACTTCTTCTCCATCGCGGCGCTAGCCGGGAACGTCCTTTTCATCGGCGTGATCACGCTGACGGCGGTCGGTGTCTTCTCGCATCTCGGGTGCCGGCAATGAAGCGCTTCTTCCTGTTCGCCGCGCTCGTGCTCGCACCGCCGGCCGCGGCGTCGTCGCCCGGCGTCGTGCACGCGAGGACGGGCGCCGCGCTCTACGCGGCGAACTGCGCCAAGTGCCACGGGCCGACCGGCGAAGGGCTGAAAGCGCCGAGCTTGCGCGGCGTCGGCGAGCGCGCCGCCGACTTCTACCTGCGAACGGGCGCGATGCCGATCGCGCGTCCGGGCGAGCAGCCCGAGCCGTCGCGCGTCCTCTTCTCGCAGCGCGAGCTCAGGCAGCTGATCCGCTTCGTCGGCTCGCTCGGCAAGGGCCCGCCGGTGCCGAAGCCGCAACCGGCGAAGGGAAATCTCGCCGAAGGGATGCGCCTCTTCACCGACCACTGCGCAGGCTGCCACCAGGTGGCCGCGGAGGGTGGCTTCGTCACCGGCGCGCGCGTGCCGCCGCTCGAAGGCGTGCCGGCGGTGCGGATCGCGGAGGCGGTGCGCGTCGGCCCGTATCTGATGCCGATGTTCTCGCCACGCGCGATCTCGAACGCGCAACTCGACTCGATCGTGCGCTACGTGCTCACGACCGGCCATCCCGACGACCGCGGTGGTTGGGGGATCGGCGAGCTCGGGCCGGTTCCGGAGGGAATGGTGACCTGGTTCATCGCAATCGTTGCGCTCGTCGCAACGTGCATGGCGATCGGGAAGCGGTTCGGGCGTTGAGCCGGTTCAAGGACACCGTGATCGCTGGCATCGTCCTCCTGCTCGGGCGCGGACGGCGCACGCGCGAGCCGCGGATCGTTCCCCCCGGACGGCCCGACCGCGGCGCCGAGAACATCCTGCTCGTGCTGTTCGCCTGCTCGACGATCTGCGCCGGCGGCGCGATCGCCGTCTACGCGCTCGACCGGATCGGCAATCAGACACAGTACCTCGGGCTCTCACTCGGGCTCGCCTTCGCGTTCCTCGCCGCAGCGTTCGTCGTCATCGGCAAGCGGCTCGTCGTGACGGAAGAGCTCGACGAGCCGTATCCACCCGAAGGGCATCCGGGCGTGCAGGCGCAGCTCGACGAGCTCGTCGAGGAGAGCGGCGAGCGCTTCACGCGCAAGCGGCTCGTGACGATGGCCGGCGCGGGTGCGATCGGCACTCTCGGCCTCGCGCTCGTCGCGCCTGCGGTCTCACTCGGGCCGGCGTTCGACCTGCGCTCGTTCGCGCAGACACCGTGGCGCCGCGGCCGCCTGCTCGTCGGCGAAGACGGCTTGCCGCTCAAAGCGGACGACATCGAGGAGAACGACTTCTATGGGGCCTACGCGGCGCACGCGGACCGCGACCAGATCGGCTCGCCGCTCGTGCTCGTCCGCCTTCCGGTCTCGCAGCTCCAGCTGCCTTCCGGTCGCGAGCACTGGGCGCCGGAAGGGATCCTCGCCTACTCACGGATCTGCACCCACGCCGGCTGTGCGATCAACCTCTACCGCAAGCCGCTCTATCCGCCGGCCGAGCCGAGACCCGCGCTCGTCTGTCCGTGCCACTACTCGACGTTCGACCCGGCGACCGGCGGCACAGTGCTCTTCGGGCCGGCAGGGCGGCCGCTGCCGCAGCTTCCGCTCGAGATCGCGCGCGACGGGACACTCCGTGCGGCGGGCAACTTCAGCGGGCCGGTCGGCCCGTCGTGGGCCGGCGTGCGCGACCGCAAGGCTTCGTCGTGATCCGCCGCACCGTCCGCTACCTCGACGCGCGCACGGCTTCGGCGCCGCTGCTCAAGAAGACGCTGCGTTACGCGTTCCCCGATCACTGGTCGTTCCTGCTCGGTGAAGTCGCGCTCTATTCGTTCGTCGTCCTCATCGGCACGGGCATTTACCTCACGTTCTTCTTCGAGGACTCGACGGCGCCGACGCACTACCACGGGCCCTACCAGGCGCTCGACGGAACCGAGATGTCACGCGCCTACCGCTCGGTGCTCGACATCTCGTTTTCGGTGAAGGCAGGCCTCTTGATGCGGCAGACGCACCACTGGGCGGCGGATGTCTTCATCGCCGCGATCGTGCTGCATCTGATGCGCGTCTTCTTCACCGGCGCGTTCCGCAAGCCGCGCGAGCTCACCTACTACCTCGGCGTGACGATGCTGATCCTCGCGTTGCTCGAGGGGTACCTCGGCTACTCGCTCGCCGACGACCTGCTCTCCGGGATGGGCCTCGTGATCGGCTACTCGGTGGCGCTCTCGCTGCCGTTCGTCGGCGCGAACTTCGCCGCACTGATCTGGGGCGCGCCGTTCCCCGGGTCGGCGAGCTTCTGGCCGCGGATGTACATCGCGCACGTGTTGATCCTGCCGGTGCTGATCGGCACGCTCCTCGCCGTGCACCTCGCGCTCGTCGCCGCGCGCCATCACACGCAGTTCAACGAGTCGCAGAAGCAGAGCGAAAGACGCGTGATCGGGATGCCGATGTTCCCCGCCTACGTTCCGCGCACGCTCGGACTCCTTTTCGCCGTCACGGCCGTGCTCTTCCTGCTCGGCGGGCTCGTGCAGATCAACCCGGTCTGGCTCTGGGGGCCGTACCACGTCGGCGCCTCGACGAACGGGGCGCAGCCCGACTGGTATCTCGGCTGGCTGATCGGCGCGCTGCGGCTCGTGCCCGGGTTCGACGTGGTGATCGGCCACTACACGGTGATCCCCGGCCCGTTCTGGGGCGGTGCGCTCTTCCCGATGATCGTCTTCGGCGCGCTCTACCTCTGGCCGTATCTCGAGAAGCGTGTGACCGGCGATCACGCGTTCCACAACTTGCTCCAGCGGCCGCGCGACAACCCGTGGCGCACGGCACTCGGCTGCGCCCTCGTCACGTGGGTGACGCTCGTCTTCGTCGCAGGCTCGGCCGACCGCGTCGCCGTGTACGTCGGGCTCTCGTATGTCGGACAGATCTGGTTCTACCGCGTGTTCGTCTGGATTGGACCCGTGATTGCGTTCCTCGTCGCCAAGCGTGTGTGCGAGGAGCTCGTCGCTGGCGAGCGCGTCGCGAAGATACGGCGGGCGGCGGAGCGGCAGACGGAGGCCTCACTCGGAATCGAGCCACCCGGGACCTAGAGGCCTGGGTACAGTGAGCGACGTGCAGGCAGGCACGGCACTTGTACGCGCAACGGTCTGCGTGGTCGCGCTCGGATTCGCGCCGGCGGCACTCGCCGAGTCGCCTTCCGCTCAGATGAAGGCGTCGCTCGCCGCCGCCGACGCGCAGCAGTCCGTGCACTACGTGAGTCGTGCGACCGGCGCGAGCTTCAGCGTGACGATGGTCGGTGACGCAGGCCGCAGCAGCGGCATCCAGCGGATCACGTACACGAAGGGCGGAAAGAGCGGCCACGTCACGGTGATGGTCGTGGCCGACACGGCGTACATCCGCGGCGACGCGTTCGCGCTCCAGAACTACCTGGGCTTTACTGCGTCGGCCGCGACGGAGGCTAAAGGCAAGTGGATCAGCCTTGCCAAGACCGAGCCGAGCTACGCGACGGTCGCGGCGGGCGTTCGGCTCGCGTCGACGATGAGCGAGCTTCGGCTGAAGGCGCCGCTCTCGACGCTCGGCAGCTCGCAGGGCGGCGGCCGGCCGGTGATCGGCATCCGCGACAAGTTCCTCGTCTCGGGCCACCGGTTCACCGGGACGCTGTACGTGAGCGCCTCGGGCTCGCCGCTCCCGGTCGAGGAGAAGCAGACCTCGTCGGTGGAGAAGTTCGACGTGGTCCTCAGCCACTGGAACGAGAAGCTGACGCTCTCCGCGCCTTCCGGCAGCGGCACCGTCGCCTAGGCCTCCCTCCCAACGCGCGTGGCGCGCTATGGTTCCGCCGTCATGCGTCTGACGACGGCGCTCGTGTTCGTAGCCGCGTCGCTGGCGATGCTCGCCGGCCCAGCCGACGCAGCCAAGAAGCGCCCGGTGACGATCGAAACTGTGACCGGTCGCGTCGCCGCCGTCGACATGACGCACGTCGTCGTCGGCCGGATGAACTGCCTGCTCGGTCCGAAGCCGGTTGCCAAGGCGAACACGTTCGCGGTCGGTGAGAACGTCACCATCCGCTGCATCGGCACGAAGCTCGCGGCGATCGTGTTCACGCCGGTGACGGATGGACATGCACTGCCGCCGATCCACATTGCCGGCTCGGCTACGAAGCCCACCCCTTCGTCGCTCCCGGCGCCCGCAGTCGTGAGCTCGGTCAACGTGCACGGTGCGATCACTGCGCTCACGCCGTACAGCGCCTCGATCGGAGACGCGACCTGTGACCTCGGCTCGACGTTGGTAGCCCAGCTCTGGGTCGGCGAGGTGATCGGGATGGGTTGCAAGACGTTTGCCGATGGCTCGGCGCTCGTGGACATCGCCGTCCCGATTGGCCGCTAGTCCTCGCGCAGCCACGCAAGCCGCTGCGCCAGCCGCTCCCGCTCGCTCTGCGTGAGCGACCAGTCAGGTAGCACTGCCCAGACTTCCGACTCTGCGGGACGAGAACCGGTGCGGATTCGAATGGCGTCTGCGGCGGCCCGCGCGCGAAGCGCTCGCCGCCACTCCCGGTGGCGTACGGGCGCGAGTTTGCGCATCACCGAGCCGCGCCGGAGCAGCCTCAGGTAGTCACGCGCCAGCACATCGTCGTCCATCGGGAGAATGGTGCCGTGCGCATTGGCCGGCGCAAATGCAAGAGATGGCTCGGCGTCGCTTGCGACGCCGAGTTAGAGGGCGACCGGGCTTCGCTCGGGCGCCCGTCTGAGGTCGGATGCTGAAACACAAACGCGGACCCGGCTCCGAGAGGTGGCTCTGGCTGATCGCTCTCGAGCGCATCGTGCGCGCGCTGCTCCTGCTGGCGGCCGGGATCTACCTCCTGGCGAAGGCGGGAGCGAACTTCGGCGACATCGCAAGCCACATCGCCGAGCGGCTCGAGCTCGACCCGCGCCGCCCCTTCATCCGCCATCTCGTCGCGAAGCTCGGGCACCTGAAGCGCCACGAGGTGCAGGTCTTCGGCGTCGGCGCGATTGCCTATTCTGCGCTCGAGCTGACGGAGGGAATCGGCCTCCTGCGCCACAAGCGCTGGGCCGAGTGGCTGACCGTTGTCGCAACCGCGCTCCTCATCCCGTTCGAGACGTACGAGCTCGTGCGGCATCCCTCCTGGCTCAAGGGCGTCGGCATCGCCGTCAACGTGGTGATCGTCGTCTACCTCGTGCGTGTCGTCCGTCGCCGGGCTGGGTAACGAGCCGTGCTTGGTCGGGGACCGTGGATCGTCGCCGGAGCGGTCGTGATCGGTGCATCCGGGCGCTGACGCTGACCTGAGGGTTAGCGCGCGTCGGAGCCGGGAATGCGACGGATGGCGTGATCACCCTCGTCATCCTCTTCCTGCTCGTCGCACTTGCCATTGCGTTCACGCTCGCGCTCGGCGCGGGCCCGTTCGTGATCGTGCCCGCCGTCGCCGCGTTCGCGGTCGGGGTCTGGTTTCTCGTCGGGCTCGTCGGCGGTCGCACGCCTGGACGCGAAGTCCGCCGTACGGAGAAGGCTGAGCTGCTCGGCCCCGGCGGTCCCGACGATCCCGACGCGAACCCGTGAAGCTGGGTTACGCGCTCTCCTCGGAGGAGCGGTCGGCCGGCGAGCTCGTCGAGCACGCACGGAAGGCCGAGGACGCAGGGTTCGAGTTCGCACTCATCTCCGACCACTATCACCCGTGGCTCGACGAGCAGGGTGAGAGCCCGTTCGTCTGGAGCGTGCTCGGCGCGATCGCCGAGGCGACGGAGCGGATCGAGGTCGGCACCGGCGTGACCTGTCCGACGATGCGCATCCATCCGGCGATCGTCGCGCAGGCGGCGGCGACGACGGCCTGCCTCTTCGACGGGCGGTTCTTTCTCGGCGTCGGCACCGGCGAGAACCTGAACGAGCACATCCTCGGTGCACGCTGGCCGAGCGCCGGCGAGCGGCTCGAGTTGCTCGAGGAAGCGGTCGAGGTGATCCGCAAGCTGTGGGGAGGCGAGCTCGTCGAGCATCACGGCAAGCACTACACCGTCGATCGCGCGCGCATCTACTCGCTGCCCGCCGAGCCGCCGCCGCTCGCGATCGCCGCGGCCGCCGGAGGCGCCGCCGAGCTCGCGGGCAGACACGGCGACGCGCTGATCTCGACCGCGCCGAACGAAGACATCGTCAAGACGTTCGAGAAGGCGGGCGGCAAGGGCAAGCCGAAGTACGGCCAGCTGACGGTGTGCGTCGACGCGAGCCGCGAGCGTGCGATCGAGACCGCATTCCGCTGCTGGCGGAACGCCGCCCTCGAGGGCGAGCTCGGCCAGGAGCTGCCGCTTCCCCGCTACTTCAAGCAGGCGACCGCGTCGCTCACGCGCGAGGACGTCGCCGATGCCGTCGTCTGTGGAGCGGATGAAGGCGAGCATCGCGCGAAGATCGAAGAGTTCGCCGACGCCGGCTTCGATCATCTCTACGTGCACCAGGTCGGCGCCGACCAGGAAGGATTCATCCGCTTCTACGAGCGCTCCGTCCTTTCGGCGGTGGCTGCATGACAGTGGTCGCGATCACCGGCGCGTCCGCCGGCGTCGGCCGCGCGACCGCGCGCGCGTTCGCTCGCGATGGTGCCGACGTCGGTCTGATCGCGCGCGGCCGCGAGCGGCTCGAGTCCACCAAGCGCGAGGTCGAGGAGCTGGGACGCCTCGCAGTGATCGCCGAGGCCGACGTCGCCGACGCCGATCAGGTCGAGGCCGCAGCGCAGCGCATCGAGGACGAGCTCGGTCCGATCGACATCTGGGTGAACAACGCGATGGCGACGGTCTTCGCGCCCGTCTCCGACACGACGCCCGATGAGTTCCGGCGCGCGACCGAGGTCACGTACCTCGGCTCGGTGTGGGGGACGATGGCGGCCCTCCGGCGGATGCGCCCGCGCGACCGTGGCGTGATCGTGCAGGTCGGGTCGGCGCTCGCGTATCGCGGTATCCCGCTCCAGGGTGCGTACTGCGGCGGCAAGCACGCGCTGCAGGGCTTCCTCGAGTCGCTTCGTGCCGAGCTCCTCCACGAGGGCTCTCACGTGCACACGACGATGGTGCAGCTACCCGCCCTGAACACGCCGCAGTTCACGTGGAGCCGGGCGAAGATGCCGCGCACGCCGATGCCCGTGCCGCCGATCTTCCAGCCGGAGGTCGCCGCAGACGCGATCGTGTGGGCCGCCCATCACCCGCGCCGCGAGCTGATGGTCGGCTGGCCGACGGTAAAGGCGATCTTCGGGAACGCGATCGTTCCAGGCATCGCCGACCGCTACCTCGCGCACACCGGCTACGACGCCCAGCAGACGGATGAGCCGATGCCTCCCGATCGCCCCGACAACCTCTTCGAGCCCGTGCCCGGCGATCAGGGCGCACACGGGCCGTTCGACGACCAGGCGCACTCGCGGAGCGTGCAGCTCGCGCTCGCGAAGCGGCGCGTCCCGCTGCTCGCCGGAGCCGCCGCGCTCGCGGGCGCGATCACCCAGGAGGTGAAGAAGTAATGGCCAAGCTCGTTGCCGATTACATCCTCGAGCGCTTGCGCGAGTGGGATGTCCACCGCATCTACGGCTATCCGGGCGACGGGATCAACGCGCTGCTCGGTGCGCTCGACCGCGCCGATGGAGACCCGGAGTTGATCCAGGTTCGCCACGAGGAGATGGCGGCGTTCATGGCCTGCGGTCACGCGAAGTTCACGGGGGAGGTCGGCGTCTGCATGGCCACCTCGGGCCCGGGAGCGATTCATCTGCTCAACGGCCTCTACGACGCGAAGCTCGACCACGCCCCCGTCGTCGCGATCGTCGGCCAGCAGTCGCGCATGGCGCTCGGCGGCGACTACCAGCAGGAGGTCGATCTCGTCACGCTCTTCAAGGACGTCGCCCACGAGTTCGTCCAGATGGCAACGGTGCCGGCGCAAATGCGGCACCTGATCGACCGCGCGGTTCGGATCGCGGTCTCGCAGCGCACCGTGACGTGCGTGATCGTTCCGAACGACCTCGCGGGAATGGAGGCCGTCGAGGCGCCCCCGCGCGAGCACGGCACGATTCACTCGGGCATCGGCTACTCGGCACCGGGGATCATGCCCGCCGACGCCGAGATCCGCCGGGCCGCCGACATCCTCAACGAGGGAAAGAAGGTTGCGATCCTCGTAGGTCAGGGGGCGCTCGGCGCTTCCGACGAGGTGATCGAGACCGCCGACCTGCTCGGGGCCGGAATCGCGAAGGCGCTGCTCGGGAAGGCAGTTGTCCCCGACGACCTCTCGTACGTCACCGGCTCGATCGGGCTGCTCGGCACGCGTCCCAGCTGGGAGCTGATGAACGAGTGCGACACGCTGTTGATGGTCGGCTCGAGCTTTCCGTACTCGGAGTTCCTGCCGCGCGAAGGCGAGGCGCGAGCGGTGCAGATCGACAACGACGCACGGCGCATCGGCATCCGCTACCCGATGGAGGTGAACCTCGTCGGCGACGCGGCCGAGACGCTCCGCGCGCTGATCCCACTGCTCGTCACGAAGGAGGACCGCAGCTGGCGCGAGCACATCGTGAGCTCGGTTCAGGACTGGTGGCATCTGATGGCCGAGCGTGCACAGGAGCCGGCGAACCCGATCAATCCGCAGCTCCTGTTCTGGGAGCTCTCGCCGCTCCTGCCCGACAACTGCATCCTCACCTCCGACTCGGGCTCGGCGGCGAACTGGTTCGCGCGTGACATCAAGCTTCGCCGGGGGATGAAGGCGTCGCTTTCGGGGACGCTCGCGACGATGGGGCCCGGCGTGCCGTATGCGATCGCGGCGAAGTTCGCGTATCCCGACCGCCCGGCAATCGCCCTCGTCGGCGACGGCGCGATGCAGATGAACGGCCTCAACGAGCTGATCACGATCGCCAAGTACTGGCGGCGGTGGAGCAACCCGCAGCTCGTCGTGCTCGTGCTCAATAACCGCGACCTGAACCAGGTGACATGGGAGCAGCGCGCGATGCAGGGGGATCCGAAGTACCCGGGCACGCAGAGCATCCCCGACTTCCCGTACGCGAGGTACGCCGACCTGATCGGGTTGAAAGGGATTCGCGTCGATGATCCCGACAACGTCCGCGACGCATGGGAAGAGGCGTTCGCCGCCGATCGCCCGGTCGTGCTCGAAGCCGTCACCGATCCGGAGATCCCGCCGCTGCCGCCGCACATCACCTTCGAGGAGGCGCGGAACTTCACGAAGGCCGTGCTGCACGGCGACCCGGATGCGGGCCGGATGATCCGCAACTCGGTCCGGCAGATGCTCGACTCGCTCACGCCGGGGAAGTAGACACTCGTGGTGGCGACCGCTCCTGCCGGCGTCGACGCCGCCGTGGCCGAGCTGCGAGCCTCGGTCTACACGGTGCCGACCGACGCGCACGAGTCCGACGGCACGCTCGAGTGGGACGAGACGACGCTCGTGCTCGTCGAGGCGACAAGCGGGGACGAGACGGGCATCGGCTGGACGTACTCGACGCCCGCCGCGGCGAAGGTCGTCGAAGGCGAGCTTGCAGGCGTCGTGGTCGGCGAGAGCGCGCTCGACGTGCGCGGCCTGAACCTCGCGATGCGCCGCAAGCTCCGAAACGCCGGCTATCCCGGCATCGGCTCGGCCGCCGTCTCGGCCGTCGACGTCGCGCTCTGGGATCTGAAGGCGCGCTTGCTCGAACTGCCCCTTGTGACGCTCCTCGGCGCGGCGCACGAAAGCGTGCCCGTTTACGGCAGCGGCGGCTTCTGCTCGTACTCGGACCGGCAACTCTCGGAGCAGCTCGCGGGTTGGGTCGACGAGGGCATTCCGCGCGTGAAGATGAAGGTGGGGCGCGAGCCCGAACGGGACCTCGAGCGCGTGCGTGTCGCCCGGCTCGCTGTGGGCGACGAGACGGAGCTCTACGTCGACGCGAACGGCGCGTTCAACGCCGAGCGTGCGCTGCGCTGGGCCGAGGCATACGCGAGCTGGGGCGTGATGTGGTTCGAGGAGCCGGTCAGCTCGAACGACGTCGACGGGCTGCGGCTCGTCCGTTCGCGCTCGCCGGCCGGGATGGACATCGCCGCCGGCGAGTACGCGTACACGCCGGATGCGTTTCGCGCGCTCGCGGGCGCGGTCGACTGCCTCCAGGCCGACGTCACCCGCTGCGGCGGGATCACGGGGCTGCTCGGCGCGGCGGCTGTCGCGGAGGCGTTCGAGCTCGATCTCTCGGGGCACACGGCGCCGTCGATCCACGCGCACGTCCTGTGCGCCGCGCCCAAGCTCCGGCACCTCGAGTGGTTCCACGACCACGTGCGGATCGAGCGGATGTTCTTCGACGGCTTCCTCGAGCCGGCAGGCGGCGCCGTGCACCCCGACCGCTCACGGCCCGGGCTCGGCGTCGACCTCAAGCGCGCCGATGCGGAGCGGTATGTCGCTTAGGCCGGAGCAGGTCGCCTCACTCGAGGCTGCGTTGCGCGCGACGGTCGAGGGTGAGGTGCGCTTCACCGACGGGGACCGCGCCCTCTACTCGAGCACGGGCTCGAACTACCGGCAGCTGCCGATCGGGGTCGTCGTCCCGCGAACGATCGACGACGTCGTCGCCGTCCACAAGGCCTGCCGCGACCACGGCGCGCCGGTCACGTCCCGCGGCGGCGGCACGAGCCTCGCCGGGCAGGCGGTGAACGTCGCAGTCGTCATCGACTTCTCGAAGTACCTGAACCGGATCCTCGACATCGACACCGAGCGCAAGCTCGCGCGCGTCCAGCCCGGCGTCGTGCTCGACCGGCTACGCGACCGCGCCGAGGAGAGCCACCTCACCTTCGGCCCCGATCCCTCGACGCACGAGTACTGCACGCTCGGCGGGATGATCGGCGCCAACTCGTGCGGTGTTCGCTCGGTGATGGCGCAGTTCTACGGGCAGGGGCCGAGGACCTCCGACAACGTCCACGAGCTCGAGGTGCTCACCTACCGTGGCGAGCGGCTCCGCGTCGGCGCGAACGGCGAGGGCTTGCCGGAGGATCTGCGCCGCGAGCTGATGGAGCTTTCCGACCGCTACGGCGACCTCGTCCGCGAGCGCTACCCGAACATCCCGCGTCGCGTGTCCGGCTACAACCTCGACGACCTCCTTCCCGAACACGGGTTCAACGTCGCCCGCGCGCTCGCCGGCACGGAGGGAACATGTGTGACCGTCCTCGAGGCGACGGTGCACCTGCTCGACAGCCCGCAATGCCGCTCGCTCGTCGTCGCCGGCTACGAGGACGCGGCGTACGCGGCCGACCACGTGCCGATCGTGATGGACCACAAGCCGCTCGGGCTCGAGGGCGTCGACGAGCTGCTGATCCAGGACATGACGCTGCTCGGCAAGCACGTGCACGAGCTGTCGATGCTCCCCGACGGTCGCGGGTGGCTCGTGATCGAGGTCGGCGGCGACACGAAGCAGGAAGCAGACGACCGCGGCCGCGAGATCATCGCCGCACTTGAGCGTGCGCCCGGCCGCCTGCGCGGGACGAAGCTCTACGACGACCCGAAGGGCGAGAAGCACATCTGGGACGTGCGCGAGGCGGGGCTCGGCGCCACGGCGTTCATCCCGGGCCAGCAAGACACCTATGAGGGCTGGGAGGACTCGGCTGTGCCACCCGAGCGCCTCGGCGAGTACCTGCGCAAGCTGAAGGTCCTTGCCGACCGCTACGACTACCGGAGCGCGATGTATGGCCACTACGGCCAGGGCTGTGTGCACGCGCGCTGGAACTTCGACCTCAAGACCGCGGAGGGGATCGCGAAGTGGCGGCGCTTCATGGACGACGCCTCCGACCTGGTTCTCTCGCTCGGCGGCTCGCTCTCGGGCGAGCACGGCGACGGCCAGTCGCGTGCGGAGCTCCTCCCGAAGATGTTCGGCGACGAGCTCGTCGAGGGCTTCCGCGAGTTCAAGAAGGTCTGGGACCCGGACTGGCGGATGAACCCGGGCAAGGTGGTCGAGCCGAACGGGATCACGTCGAACCTGAGACTCGGCGTCGACTACCGGCCCGCACGCGTGAAGACGCACTTCGCCTTTCAGCAGGACGGAGGTAGCTTCGCGCATGCGACGGTTCGCTGCGTCGGCGTCGGCAAGTGCCGAAAGACGGAAGCCGGCGTGATGTGCCCGAGCTACATGGTCACGCGCGAGGAGAAGCACTCGACGCGGGGCCGAGCTCACCTCCTCTGGGAGATGCTCCAGGGAGACGAGCTAGAGGCGTGGAGCTCGCCCGAGGTGCTCGACGCGCTCGACCTCTGTCTCTCGTGCAAGGGCTGCACCCACGAGTGCCCGGTGAACGTCGACATGCCGACCCTCAAGGCGGAGTTCCTCTCACACCATTACCGGGCGAAGCCGCGGCCGCGGCACGCCTACGCGTTCGGCCTGATCGACCGCTGGGCGCGGCTCGCCTCCCGCGCGCCGCAGGCGGCGAACTTCTTCACCCAAACGCCGGGGCTCGCCTCGCTCGCGAAGGCGGCCGCCGGCGCATCGCAGCGGCGTCGCCTGCCCGCGTTCGCGACGCAGAGCTTCCAGGCGTGGTTCGACGCGCGTCCGCAGCGGCCGGGTATGAGCACGGTGCTCTTCTGGCCGGACACGTTCACGAACTTCTTCGACCCCGAGATCGGCATCGCCGCGGTCGAGGTGCTCGAGGACGCGGGCTTTCACGTCGAGCTCCCGCGCGGTCGGGTGTGTTGCGGCCGGCCGCTGTACGACTACGGCTTCCTCGGGCTCGCGCGCCGCTATCTCGAGCGGACGCTCTCGGCGCTGCGCGAGGAGATCCGCGCGGGCGTTCCCCTCGTCGGTGTCGAGCCGAGCTGTGTCGCGGTCTTCCGTGACGAGCTGACGAAGATGCTCCCGAACGACGAGGACGCAAAGCGCCTTGCGACGCAGACGTTCCATCTCGCCGAGTTCCTCGCGCAGGAGGATTCGTACGCGCCGCCGCAGCTCCAGGGGCGCGCCCTCCTGCACGGCCACTGCCACGGCCGAGCGACCGGCGGCTTCGAGCCGGAGCAGCGGCTCCTCGAGCAGATGGGGCTCGAGGTCGAGACGCCGGAGACCGGCTGCTGCGGCATGGCCGGTGCGTGGGGCTACGAGTCGTCGCACTACGACGTGTCGATGGCGTGCGCCGACCGGGTGCTCCTGCCGGCGATCCGCGACGCGGCGCCGCAGACACTCCTCGTTGCGAGCGGGTTCTCGTGCCGGAGCCAGATCGAGCAGTCGGGCGTGGGCCGCGAGGCCCTACATGTCGCCCAGGTGCTCAGGCTCGCGAAAAGGAACCCGGAAAGACCGAGTGCCGCCGCGCAGGAAGCGCGACGGCACTCAGCTCGAACGTAGAGACCGCTCTACTTCTTGCGAGCGGTCCGGCGCTTCCGCCCCGATGTGCTGCGCTTCTTCGCCGGGGCGCGCTTCGCCGTGCTCTTGCGCTTCGTGGTGCTCTTCCGCTTGGCGGTGCTTTTCCGCTTCGCGGTGCTCTTCCGCTTCGCCGGAGCCCGCTTGGCCGTGCTCTTGCGCTTTGCGGTGCTCTTGCGCTTCGTGGTGCTCTTGCGCTTGGCAGTGCTCTTGCGCTTCGTGGTGCTCTTGCGCTTCGCAGTGCTCTTGCGCTTGGCAGTGCTCTTCCGCTTCGCGGGAGCCCGCTTTGCGGTGCTCTTGCGCTTTGCGGTGCTCTTGCGCTTTGCGGTGCTCTTCCGCTTTGCGGGGGCCCGCTTCGCGGTCGCCCGCTTGGCGGTGCTCCGCTTCGCGGTGCTGCGCTTGGCGGTGCTCCGCTTCGCAGCTGACTTCTTGGAACTGCGTGGCGGCATGCCACACCTCCTTGGGGGTTTGAACTATCCCGCTGCTTCCGCAGTCCCGATAAGCATGAGATACCCATCTGACGGCATTGACTGCCGCAGGGGGTATTTCGGACCGCGGACGAATGAGTCGAGGACGTTCATCCTGCATTTGTGGACGTTTCAACCATCATGCGACCATCCCATTGCACGTTCGACGCCGTTTTCCTTGCTGTGTTCGCGGGAATGTTCTCGACGAGTGAAAGCGGGTGAACGCGCCGCGATGGTCGCGTGCACGACGTGACGACGCGCGAGCGACGCGCAAAGCGAAAGGGGGGAACTCGATGGGGAAGAGCGTGAAGGACGCGATGACGTCCGACGTGAGGACAGTCTCACCGTCGCAGCCGTTGACCGACATCGCGCTCCTGATGAAGCAGGAGGACGTCGGCTCGGTGCCCGTCGTCGACGGCGGGCGGCTGATCGGAATGGTTACCGACCGCGACATCGTCGTCCGCGGCATCTCCGACGGAAGCGATCCGCACGCGATCCAGGCAGGCGACATCGCGTCCCGTGATCTCGTCACCGTCCGGCCGGATGACGACCTCGACGAAGCGCTGCGGCTGATGGCCCAACACCAGGTGCGGCGGCTTCCGGTGGTCGAGGACGGCGAGCTCGTCGGCGTCGTCGCCCAGGCTGACGTCGCGCACGAGGCGAAGGACAAGGCCGTCGGCCAGGTCGTCGAAGAGATCTCACGGCAACCGAACACGCCGTAGGTACCTCGAACGAGTGAAGGGGCGTCGCTTCGGCGGCGCCCCAACCACTTCCATACCAATGCGCTCCGCGATCCCGACGCAGTGTGCCGAGCATGCTGTCCATGAAAACGCGGATGGCATTTCTCGTCGCTGCGACCATCGCAGCACTCGCGCTCGCAGCGGCAGCGGTCGCAGGAACGATCACCGCCACCGCCACCGTTAGCGGCGCGGGCTCCATGTCGATCACGGGCGGCTCGTCCGCCTCGATGAGCGACACGCTCGACGGCACCGACCAGACTGCGAGCTGGAGTGTCCCCTTCAACGTCACCGACGCGCGGGGCACGGGCGCAGGTTGGAACCTCACGATCACGTCAACCACCTTCACCGACGGAAACGGCGACACGCTCCCGACCTCGGCGTCCCAGATCGGATCGGTGGCGGCCGCCTGCGTCAACGGCGGCACCTGCTCGTCGCCGACGAACGCGGTCTCCTACCCGATCGCCGTGCCGGCCGGAACGACGGCCCCGGCGGCGGTCAAGTTCTTCAACGCAGCGACCTCGACCGGCATGGGCCGCTTCACGGTCACCCCTACGGTGAACGTCTCGATCCCCGGCAACTCGTTTGCGGGCACGTACACGAGCACGGTCACGATCGCGGCCGTCTCGGGCCCCTAGGGCCTCAGCTTCGCCTGCGGCACTCAACGGAACGGCGCGGGCCCCCGCGCCGTTTCCGTCTCTGTGGACCGCCTCCGCCGATCCGACTGCAGCCTGCCCGGCATCACCCGTCGCCGGCGCGGGCGCGGCTTCGAGTACCTCGACGCGGACGGCCGTCGCGTCGACGACGAGGCCACGCTCGAGCGCATCCGTGAACTTGTGCTCCCGCCGGCGTGGACCGACGTCTGGATCTGCCCCGACCCGCGCGGCCACCTCCAGGCCGTCGGTGTCGACGCCGCCGGGCGACGGCAGTACCGCTACCACGAGCGCTGGCGGCAGCGCCGCGACCTGGAGAAGTTCGACGAGATGCTCGCCTTCGCGCGTGCGCTGCCGCGCCTTCGCGAAGCGGCGGCACGCGACGTCCACGCGGGCGGCCGCGCGCAGGAGCTCGGTTGCGCCGTCCGGCTTCTCGACCGCGGCTTCTTTCGCGTCGGTGGCGAGGAGTACGCAGACGAGAATGGGAGCTACGGCCTCGCCACGCTCGAGCAGCGCCATGTCGAGCTCGCCGGCGACGGCGTGCTCGTCTTCGACTACCCGGCGAAGAGCGGCAAGCGTCGCGTGCAGGCGGTCGTCGACGACGAGGTCTACGGGGTCGTCAGGAAGTTGAAGCGTCGCCGTCGCCCACGCCTCTTCGGCGTGCGCTCACAGGAGATCAACGCGTACATCAAGGAGCACGCCGGCGGCGACTTCTCGGCCAAGGACTTCCGCACCTGGCATGCGACCGTGCTCGCGGCCGTCGCGCTCGCCGTCTCGGAGCGGGCCAAGTCGCCGACCGCGCGCAAGCGCGCGATTTCGCGCGCCGTGCAGGAGGTGTCGCATTACCTCGGCAACACGCCTGCGGTCTGCCGCGCCTCCTACATCGACCCGCGGGTCTTCGACCGCTACCGGGCGGGCGTGACGATCTCCCCTGCCGTCGAGACGCTCTCGGAGGAGGAGGTCGAGCGCGCGGTGCTCAACCTGCTCGGAGGCGAATCGAGATCTCGGGCGCGTCCGCGGGCGAAACCAGCCGCAGCAGCGAAACGAGATCGGCCGGCGGCACGCTCACGCAGCCGTTCGTCGGCCCTCCAACGTCGTCGTGGATGAAGATCGCCGAGCCACGGCCGGGCACGGCCGGGTGAGCGTTGTACTCGACGAAGAGGAAGTGCGCGTAGGCGCGAGTCGCTCGCCAGAGCGCCTCGCTGCCGCCGCCGAAGCCCGGTGCGGTGCCGCACCCGACGTGCTCGAAGCGGTTGTAGTTCGCCGTGCTCGGGTCCTCGTCCCACCAGTCGCCGCAGACGAGCCGGTGGTAGGCAAATGCGGTGCCGGGGTCGGGGGCGACGCCGTAAGCGGTCGGTCCGATCGCGAACGTGCCGAGCGGCGTCGTGCCGTCGCCTTCGCGGTGATGGGCCGACACGCCGTCGTTGCCGACCCGTGCCGGCCATGGCCCCGCGACCTGCCGCCAGCATGATCCGGAACGGCGATAGACGCGCATGACCGCGGTCGTGCTGCGCGCCGACGGAACGTCGACGGTGACGAGTGCCCCGGCGTGGCCGGCTGCGTGGATGCAGATCGTGGCGGCGGCGAGCGCGGCGACCATACCCTTCCATGGTGCACGTCCTGCTCGCCGTCCTCGCGCTGCACGTGAGTCCTGTCACCCCCGCCGAGCTCGGCGCGTCCTGGCGTTCGGGCTGCCCGGTCGCGCCGGCGCAGCTGCGGAAGGTGACGCTTCCCTACTGGGGCTTCGACGGCAAGCCGCATATCGGCGCGCTCGTCGTCAATGTCTCTTCCGTGAGCGCGGTCGAGAAGGTGTTCTTGCGCCTCGACCGCGAGCGGTTCCCGATCCGGCGGATGACGCCGATCGCCGCCTACGGCGGCAGCGACAACCGGTCGATGGCGGCCGACAACACCTCGGCCTTCAACTGCCGTTATGCCGTCGCGCCCGGGCCGAAGCAGTGGTCGGTCCACGCCTACGGCGAGGCGATCGACGTCAATCCGATCGAGAATCCCTACTACGAGGGCGGTCGTTGGCTGCCGCCGGCGGGCCGCCGGTACTCCGATCGGTCGAAGTCTCGTCGGGGCATGGCCGAACCGGGCGGCGCGCTCAACACCGCCTTCGCGATCGTCGGTTGGCAATGGGGCGGTCGCTGGACGGGGACGCCCGACTACCAGCACTTCTCCGCTACGGGTGGGTGATCTGCGTCTGGCCGAACGAAAAGCTGCCGCCCGTCGAGCTGCCCGAAGAAGCTGATTGGCGGGTGAAGCCCGGCGGAACGACGAACTTCAGCTTTGCCAGGTTCTCCGGCGTCCGCGGGAGCCACACGTCGTCGGTCTGCGAGAGCACCTCGCCCTTGCTCGTAAGGCTCTCCTGGCGGATCGGGAGGTAGGTCGTCGGATCGAGCCACATGTCGACCTCGGCCGGTCGCGGCATCGTGAACCCACTCGCGTTGGGAGGCAGCGGCGGCATCGGGAGGGTCCAACGCACGTGGAGCGCGGCATGCCCGTCGATCGTCTGTGATCCCACCAGCGTGAGCATTCCGCTTGCGAGCTGATCCTCGAGCGACTGCGCAAGATGCTCCGAGCCGTTGCCGGCGAAGGCCTGTGCCGGCACGGCGTTGGAGAAGGTGACCCAGGAATGCCCTGCGTAGTTGAGCAAGGAGCTCGTGCTCGTGCCGCCGCTGACGGAAATCGACCATTCCATCTGCGGCTGGTTATTCGAGTCGTACTGGGTGATCAGCGTCCTGTTCGTCGTCATGTCCTGCCAGCGATCCTGGCGCACCGTGCGCGTGGTCTCGCCGGTCGTGCTCGAGTAGCCGTACTCCGTGCTCGTCTGCACGGAGTGGAGGATGAGATTGTCCGAGTCTTCGATGGCAGAGAGCGCGCGCGCCTTCACCTGCGCCGGGCTCGCCTTCGGCACGCCGGGCGCGGTGCTTCGGAAAACGACGAAACCGAGCAGGGCCGCGACGCCGCCGGCGATCACGAGGGCGACGAGGCTCAGGGGCAGCAACATCCGCCGGCGGCCGAAGCCGGGCGATCCGCCGGGCTGCTTCACACCACCGCTTGGTTCCACCTGCGTGGTGTAACACGCCTCGGGGCGTGTAGCAATCTACGGGCTGGGCAAAGAGGGCCCGTGCCGCGGAACCGCAACGGCGACAACCGCCTCCGCCCTGAAGAGATCACGCGGGTCTTCATCCGCCCGATCGGGAGCGTGCTGCCGCTCGGCTTTCTCGCCTTCGGCATGGGCGTCTTCGTGACCGCGGCATTTGCCCTCGGCTGGATCCCGCCGGCACAGGGCCGGGACGTCTTCCTGTTCGCGCTCGTCTTCGTCGCTCCGATCGAGGGCGTCACGGCTGTGCTCGCCTTTCTCGCACGCGACACCGCCGGGGGGACGACGCTCGGCGTCTTCACCGGCACCTGGGTGATGCTCGGCTCGGTCGGCCTCGGCCTGCACCCGGGCGAGACGAGCACGATGCTCGCCTACTTCCTGTTTGCCGACGGAGCGGTGATCCTGATCCTCGCGACGGCAGCGCTGATGGGCAACCCAGCCTTTTCGGTCCTGCTCGGCGTCTCGTGCACGCGTTTCGCGCTCAACGGCGCTTTCGAGCTCACCGGCTCGAAGACGGTGGAGCACGTCTCCGGCTACGTCGGGCTCGTGCTCAGTGCCGTCGCCGCCTACGGCGGCCTCGCCTTCCTGCTCGAGGACGCGCGGCATGTGCCCGTGCTCCCGATGCTGCGACACGGCGCGGCGCGCGAGAGCCTCGAGGCCGACCTGCTCGAGAACCTGCAGCGGGTCGAGAGCGAGCCGGGCGTCCGCGGTCGACTCTGACGTTTCACGCCGAGCCGGTCGGACACATCATGTCATGGTGTTTTGTTCGGTTTTCCCCGCTTCCCAAGGGGAATCACCCTCGTTGGAGGTGAACGCTCTATGAGCACAGTGCAAACCCGGATGCCGGCGCTCTCGGGCCGAGACGGCTCGACGAACGGTTGGGCGACCCGGGTCACGCTGCAGCCGATCGCCGCTCCGTCGGCGCTTGGGCTTGCAGGCTTCTCAGTAGCGACGCTGATGGTTGCGTCGATCCAGGCCAAGTGGTGGGGATCCCCCGCCGATCTGATCGGCGTCGCTCCGTTTTGCCTGTTCTTCGGCGGGGTTGCGCAGTTCCTCGCCGGCATGTGGGCCTACAAGGCACGCGACGTCGTGGCGACGCTCGCGCACGGCACCTGGGGCGCGTTCTGGATGGCGTTCTTCGTCCTGCAGCTCTTGCAGGCGAACGGGACGATTCCAACGGTCGCACCAAACGCTCCCGATCTCGTCTTCGGGATGTGGATGGTGGGCCTCGCGTACGTCACGTGGACATGCGCCATCGGTGCGTTGCTCGAGAACGGCGCGGTGTTCCTCGTCCTCGCGAGCCTCGCGACGGGTGCGTCGCTTTCGGCAGCCGGCCTGATCTCAGGCGGTTTCGACTCCGGCTGGACGACTGCCGGCGGCTGGGCGTTTGTCGTGTCGGCCGCGCTTGCGTGGTACACGGTGACCGCGCTCGTCCTCCATGGCATCACCGGACGGCACGTGCTGCCGGTCCTGCCGCGGATGCAGACAGGACAGGTGAAGACCGAGCCGATCGAGCTGCCCTGGGCCGAGCCCGGCGTCAAGCACGGTCAATGACCCCAACGGGAGCCGAGCAGTGAGCGTCGCTTCACGGCTCGGCTCCTGGCCCCTGGTCCGGCAGCTCACCGAGAAAGACCCGCTCGGCCTCGGCAAGTCGGTCCGCTCGAAGCGAAGCGCGACGCTCGAGCCGAGGATCGACACCGCCGACAGCGTCGTCGGCTCGATCTGCCCGTACTGCGCCGTCGGCTGTGCCCAGCTCGTCTATGTGAAAGGCGGCGAGGTCGCGCAGATCGAAGGCGATCCGCGCAGCCCGATCTCACGCGGACGGCTCTGCCCGAAGGGCGCTGCGTCGCGCGGCTACATCACGAGCCCGCTGCGGGAGTACAAGGTCAAGTACCGGCGCCCGTACGGCGCCGAATGGGAGGAGCTGCCCCTCGAGCAGGCGATGGAAATGATCGCCGACCGCGTGCTCGAGACACGCGCTCGCACCTGGGAGGAGACCGATGCCGAGGGCAATCCGACGAAGCGCACGCTCGGGATCGCGAACCTCGGCGGTGCGACGCTCGACAACGAGGAGAACTACCTGATCAAGAAGCTCCTCACGTCGCTCGGTGTCGTCCAGGTCGAGAACCAGGCGCGCATATGACACAGCTCCACGGTCCCCAGTCTGGGGACCTCGTTCGGACGAGGCGGTGCGACGACGTTCCAGCAGGATCTGGCCAACTCGGACTGCATCGTGATCATGGGCTCGAACATGGCCGAGAACCACCCGGTCGGGTTCCAGTGGGTGGTCGAGGCAAGAGAACGGGGAGCGAAGGTCTTCCACGTCGATCCGCGCTTCACGCGCACGAGCGCGATGGCGACGCAGTGGGTCGGCATCCGTGCCGGCTCTGACATCGCGTTCCTCGGCGGCGTCGTCAACTACGTGATCGAGAACGAGCGCTACTTCCGCGACTACGTCGTCAACTACACGAATGCGCCGGTCGTGCTCAGCGAGGACTACCGCGACACGGAGGATCTCGACGGCCTCTTCTCGGGTTGGGATCCCGAGAAGAAGCAGTACTCGAACGCGAGCTGGCAGTACGAGGGCATGCGGGTACACGGCGCGGCAGGCGCGCGCGAGGAGGGTTTCGACCGGACGAAGGGCCACGGCGCGGGACACGGCGGCCACGGCGCTGCGCTGTCGCACGGCGAGCCGCCGAACGAAGATCCGTCGCTCACCCATCCGCGCTGCGTCTTCCAGGTGCTCAAGCGCCACTTCGCGCGCTACACACCCGAGTTCGTCGCAGAGCAGTGCGGCTGCAGCGTCGAGGAGTTCCTCGCGGTCGCCGAGGCACTATGCGCGAACTCCGGGCGCGACCGAACGAGCTCGTTCGTCTACTCGGTCGGCTGGACGCAGCACACGGTCGGCGTGCAGTACATCCGCACCGCCGCGATCGTGCAGCTCCTGCTCGGAAACATCGGCCGCCCCGGCGGCGGGGTGATGGCACTCCGCGGGCATGCGTCGATTCAGGGCTCGACCGACATCCCGACGCTGTACGACATCCTGCCGGGCTACATCACGATGCCGCACGTCGGCCACTACAAGGACCTCGCGCACTACATCGAGACGAACACCTCGGCCGCGGGGTGGTGGGGCAACTTCGACACGTACGTCGTGAGCCTGCTCAAGGCCTGGTGGGGCGAAAAGGCGACGGAGGACAACGACTTCTACTTCGACTATCTCCCGCGGATCGATCAGGACAACTCGATCTACAAGTGCGTGATCGACATGCTCGACGAGAAGGTCGAGGGGATGCTCGTCGTCGGCGAGAACCCGGCGGTCGGCTCGGCGCACTCGAAGCTGCACCGGCTTGCGATGGCGAAGCTGAACTGGCTCGTCGTGCGCGACCTCGTCGAGATCGAGTCGGCGTCGTTCTGGAAGGACGGTCCGGAGATCGAGACCGGCGAGCTGAAGACCGACGAGATCGCCACCGAGGTGTTCTTCCTGCCGGCGTCGTCGCACGTCGAGAAGGACGGCTCGTTCACGAACACGCAACGGCTCCTCCAGTGGCACTACAAGGCCGTCGAGCCCTCGCACGACTGCCGCTCGGAGCTCTGGTTCTACTACCACCTCGGCCGCGCGATTCGCGAAAAGCTCGAGGACTCGATCGAGCAGCGCGACCGTCCCGTGCTCGACCTCACCTGGTACTACCCGGTGCAGGGCGAACACGAGGAGCCGAGCGCCGAGGCCGTGCTCGCGGAGATCAACGGCTTCGACGCCGAGGGCGACGCGCTCTCGTCGTACAAGGAGCTGAAGGCCGACGGCTCGACTCGTTGTGGGTGCTGGATCTACTGCGGCGTCTTCGCCGGGCACGAGAACCAGGCCGCGCGCAGGAAGCCGTACTGGGAGCAGGACTCGTACGTCGCGCCCGAATGGGCGTGGGCCTGGCCGGCGAACCGGCGCATCATCTACAACCGCGCATCGGCCGATCCCGACGGCGAGCCGTGGTCGGCGCGGAAGCGCTACGTCTGGTGGGACGCAAAGAAGAAGAAGTGGACCGGCACCGACGTCCCGGACTTCGACGAGGAAAAGGCACCCGGCTACCGGCCCTCGAACAGAGCGCGCGGGCCCGAGGCGATCGCCGGGCACCATCCGTTCATCATGCAGGCGGACGGACGCGGTTGGCTCTACGCGCCGCACGGGCTCGAGGACGGACCGCTGCCGACCCACTACGAGCCGCACGAATCTCCGCTCGACAACGCGCTCTACTCGCAGCGCGCGAACCCGGAGCGTCAGCGCTTCGAGCGGCCCGAGAACCCGTCGAATCCGAGTGGCAGCGAGCCGGGGTCCGAGGTCTATCCGTTCGTGGCGACGACCTACAGGCTCACCGAGCACCACACGGCGGGCGGGATGACGCGGACGGTGCCGTACCTCGCGGAGCTGCAGCCGGAGATGTTCGTCGAGGTCGATCCCGAGCTCGCAACGCTGCGCGGGCTCGAGCACGGCAGCTGGGCGACGATCGTCACGACGCGCTCGGCGATCGAGGCGCGCGTGATGGTCACGGATCGCGTCAAGCCGCTGACGGTGCAGGGCAGGCGGGTGCACCAGGTCGGGCTGCCGTATCACTGGGGCTCGAAGGGGCTCGTCACCGGCGACGCGGCGAACGACCTCGTCGCGCTGGTGCTCGATCCGAACGTCCACATCCAGGAGGTGAAGGCGTTCTCGTGCGACATCCAGCCCGGTCGCAGACCGCGCGGCGCTGCGCTCGTCGAGTACGTCGCGTCGCTCCGCGAGCGCGCGCTCGCCGGGAACGGCAACGACCGCGTGCAGGAGCCGGCCGAGGAGCGCTCGACATGAGCGCCGTGCGCGAGAAGCCGGCTGCGTGGCCCGAGAGCTACGGCACCGAGGCGAAGGAGCGCGTCGGCTTCTTCACCGACACGTCGGTCTGCATCGGCTGCAAGGCGTGCGAGGTCGCGTGCAAGGAGTGGAATGTGATCCCGCAGCACGACGTTCGCTGGACCGGGGAGTCATACGACAACACGAGCGCGCTCGGCTCCGAAGCCTGGCGCCACGTCGCGTTCATCGAACAGCCCAAGCCGATGCGC
>DASYAO010000132.1:0-12445 GCA_036501285.1 Gaiellaceae bacterium | reverse complement strand
CTACGAGGAGCTCGCACTCCGCTTCGCCGAGCGCGGGTACGAGGCCGTCGCGATCGATTACTTCGGTCGCACGGCCGGCACGGGCAAGCGCGACGAGGAGTTCGAGTGGCGTCCGCACGTCGACCAGACGACACCCGAGGGCGTACAGGCCGACGTCGCAGCCGCGGTGGCGTACCTCCGTTCGCCGGAGGGCGGCTCCTGCAGCTCGATCTTCACGATCGGCTTCTGCTTCGGCGGCTCGAACTCGTGGAACGCCGCGGCGGGCGGACACGGTCTCGCGGGCGCGGTTGGGTTCTACGGGCGTCCGTCACGGGTCGAGGACGTCGGTCGGATCGCCGCGCCGATCCTCGCGCTGCAGGCCGGCGATGACGCAGGGATCCCGCGTGAGGACAGCGAGGCGTTCGACCGCGCGCTGACCGACGCCGGGGTCGAGCACGAGCTCGTGATCTACGAAGGGGCGCCGCACAGCTTCTTCGATCGGAAATACGACGACTTCGCGGACGCGGCCGCCGACGCGTGGAAGCGCACGCTCGGCTTCATCGCGAACTACAGCTAGCTGCCGGCTCAGCTCGCCGGATCGAGAACCAGCGCCGCGCCGCCGGCCTGAAGCGCCGTCAGCTCGTACGTGAAGAGGTGCGGCAGCGTCAGCTTGTCGATCGTCGTCTTCTCGGTCGAGTCCGCGGCGCTCGGGAGCGGCGGCGTCGAGAGCGGCAGCGTGGTCGAGAGCGGCCGGCTCAGCTGGTCCTGCAGATCGGTCTTGCGCAGATAGAGGATGTTCGTGGTCGTCTGGCCCGGCGCGGGCGGCAGGAACGTCGCGATCGAGTTGAGCCCGGGGACGAACTTGAACGCGTACAGCGCGACCTCGAGTGCTTCGCGGCGCACCAAGCGTCCGCGCTCCTGCGTCGGAGTCCCGGTGGCGATCGAGCAGTGGGCGCCGAGACCGCAGAGGGTGACCTGCTCCATGTTGCTCGTGTCGAGGTAGACCTGGATGCCCGTGTTGCTCTGCGGCGCCTTGCGGACGGCGACCGCATTGATCGCGATGTTCTGCGTGCCGCTCGTCACCTGGGGCTTCGTCGCGATCAAGGCGACGAGCTGGCCTTTGTCCTCGCCGAGCCGGTAGGTCGGCGCGACGTGCGCGGTGATCTCGGTGATCGCCTTCGACACGTTGGACGTATCCGGCTTCCAGCTCGACCAGACCGCGCTGTGGTGGTAGCCGGGGAGGATCACGAGCAGGATCAGACCGGTGATCGCGCCGGCCATGATCAGCCCGAGCGTCGTGTAGATCAGCACGAAGCGCTTGGTCCAGCGCCCGGGCTCGTCGGCCGCGAACGGAAGCGCGTTTGCCACCGGCGGAGTTGCCGCCTCGACGGGCGTAGCCGGCTCGAGGTCAGGGGTCGGCTGCGGAGTGGAGACTTCGGGTGAGACGAGGTCGCCCACTAGTGCGCACCACCCTTCGGGCCGCCTTCGTCATCGCCGTGGACGAGCCGCATCTCGCGCGGGTCGCGCGACCAGTTCATCAGCTTCGGCCAGCTGTCTTCGTTCGTCCAGTCGATGTCCGGCTTGACGAAATTCTGGGCGTCGAGCAGGCGTACCAGCTCGTTGCCGAAGATCTCCCGCTTCTCCATCACGACCTGGGCGACCTTCTCGACCTTGTCCTTGTTCGTGGTCATCAGGTTGTAGGCGGTGACGAGCGCCTGCCCGAGGAACTGGGCGGCGTACGCGCGCTTGCGAGGATCCTGAGCGGCGTCCCAGCCGGCGCTCGTGCGGTTCATCATCCGGTTGCCGACGTCCTCGAAGCGGCGCAGCACCCGCTGGTAGGACTCCTCCTCGGTCTCGCCGGGGAACGTCTTGCCCTTGAGGTCGAGCGGAAGCGGCGACATGCCTGCGCCGCCGACCATGCTCGACGCGAGCCAGGTGCTCTGCGCCATGTCGCCGCCGACGCCGTTCGAGTTCTCGCCGTAGAACGCAAGCTCGGCGGCCATCGCGCCGACGTCGTGGATCAGCTCGCCGAACATCATGCTCTGGAACTTCCCGAAGCGCTCTTCCTTCTCGAAGGACTGGTGGTGGCCGCCCGTACGCCCGCGCATGCGAATCGACAGACGGCTCGACTCGACCTCGGGGCGGTAGACGTGGGCACTCGCTGCGTGGCCCGCCTCGTGGATCGCGGTCGCGCGGACGTCCTCCTCGATGAACTGGACATCGACTGCTGCGCCCGCCTCGATCACGGTCATCGACTCGACCAGATCGTCCCACTCGAAATACGCACGTCCGGAGTGGTGGGCGCTCGTCAGCGCCATCGAGCAGATCTGGTCGATCATCGCCGGCGAGTAGCCGTTCGTGATCCGGGCGATCTCGTCGCGGCGCTCCTCGGAGTCGAGCTCCGGGTTGTGGGCGACCTTGTCGAGGTAGAGGTCGAAGATGTCCTTGCGATCTTCTTTCGTCGGCGTTCGGAACCAGACGTGGCGACCCATGCGGCCAGGGCGGGTGAGCGCCGGGTCGAGGTTCTGGACCGGCACGTTCGTCGCGCCGATGAAGTAGATCTGGTTGCCGCTCGGGCGCGTCTGCGGCAGCCGGAGCGACACCGTGCCGCTATCGGCCGAGGCACGGAAGCCCTTGATGCACGCCCAGACCGCCCAGGCGCTGATCGCTGCGAGGAAGACCGTCCAGTGCATCGAGTGCCGCGGCACGATCGCGCGCAGTGGCACGCTGCCGTGGCTCAGGCCGACGACCTCGTCGAGCAGTGCGAAGGTCGCGCCGAGGCCGACGACCAGGCAGAAGATCCGGCCCGCGTGCTTGCCGAGGCGGCGCGGCAGGATGTAGATCGCGTCGAGCAGCGTATTGACCCGGTTCGTCCGGAAGCGCTTGAAGAACGGCGGGTTGTCGACACCGTCCATCACGACGAGGAGCTGGTTCAGCGCAAGCTGGCCGCCGCCGCCCATCATCCCGGGGAAGACGCCCTGATGGACGATCCTCGCAAGGTGCTGGTACCAGCCCGGGTACGGCGCGCGGGGTTCGGGCGCGCGGACGTTGAACATGTAGTCGCGCCAGGCCTGGCTTTCGACGATCAAGTCGCCACTCGGGTTGAGCGCGCCATACGGGCCGTAGAACTGGGGCGAGAAGTCGTCGAGCGGCATCATCGTCTGTCCGCCCTGGAGCGCCTGGCGGCGCATGCCGACGGCGTCGATCTCGTCGATGAAGACGATGCAGTTGCCGCCCCACTTGCGGGCGAGCCGCTTCGCGCGCGCCGCCATCACGCGCACGATCACGGCGTCGATGCCGATGAACGCCTGCGCGAATCCGGAGCCGGGAATCGTCACGAACGGCGAGTTGAAGCCCGTGGCGATCGCTTTCGCCATCATCGTCTTGCCGGTGCCGGGCGCGCCGAGGAAGAGGAGACCGCGCTCGCGCTTGCCGCCCGCCTTCTCGAAGACCTCGCCCGACTGCCAGAGGGTGACGATCCGGCGGATCTCCTCCTTGGCCTCGGCCTGCCCGCGGACGTCCTCGAGCTTGACGCCCCATTCAGCGTCGCCGGGCTCGAACGCCTTGATCTGCATGATCCCCATCGCGAGCAGGGGGCCCATGAAGAGCAGCATGTTCGCGATGAACAGGAAGAAGACCTGGAAGAGCAACGGCAGGTTGCCGGCGTTGAAGAGGTGCGAGAGGCGAACCCACCAGCCCGTCGCCGTTCCCGTCCAGGTGATCGGGTTGATCGCGTCTCCCCGCCACCAGTGGATGAAGTACTGAAGCGCGAAGAAGAAGGTGATCAGGATCGCGATCCGCTTCGTCCAGCCGAGGATCCTGCTCCACGTCCACGCGCGGCGGCGGTTGACGATGTCCTCTTCGCGGAGACGCGCCTCGGCGGTGCCGAAGAGGGACGGCCACGGGATGATCTTGCGGACGCCGATGTCGACGACGCCGCGGAATGCGGCGCATGCGAGGAAGGTCAGGATCAGCGACTTGCCGACGCCCTTGCCCGCGTGGTGGTGGAACCAGTAGAAGACCGACGGCGCCGCGATCACCGCGACGACCGTTGCAATCCGCGTCAGCCGCCGGAGCTCACGCGAAAGCACCGCATCCGACTCGGTGAGAATGGACGCTGGGTCCGGGACGACCGAAACGGTGCCAGGCTTAACGGGCGCGGGGACGCTCGCCATCTGGAACTACAGTAGCCCCTATCGTCGGCTTGGGGTAGGGGCGGCACCGGATTAGGGAAACTCTTAGCCCGGCCTTCCGGCGCCCGTGCTTTCCTGGTGCGAAGCGATGCGGCGGGCTCTCACCATGTTGTCGGTCGTCCTCCTCACGGCCTGCACGGCTGCGGTGGCGTTGTCAGCGCCGACATCGGCTGTCGACCAGAGTACGAACTGGTCCGGCTACACGATCACGGGTGACGGCTCGACCGAGACTGCTGCCGACCCGACGATGACCTTCACCGACGTCACGGGCACCTGGAAGCAGCCGAAAGCCACGTGCACCGCGGGCGATCCGAACTCGGCCGCGGTCTGGGTCGGGCTCGGCGGCTACAGCACGGAAGCGCCCGCGCTCGAGCAGGTTGGCACCGAGGTCGACTGTGCCGTGACCGGCCAGGCCACGTACTCGGTCTGGTACGAGATCGTCCCGCAGCCCTCGAAGCCCGTGAAGCTCAAGATCCTGCCGGGCGACACGATCACCGCAAGCGTCTACGTGACGAATGGGACCGACGTGCTGGTGCAGATCAAGAACCGCACGCGGCACACGAGCTTCACGAAGCCTCTCACAGTCGCCTCGCCCGACCTGACGTCAGCCGAATGGATCACGGAGGCACCGTCCGACTGCTCCGAGTCGGGCCGCTGCAGCACCACCGACCTCGCGAACTTCGGCTCGGTGACCTTCACGAAGATCGCGGCGACCGGGAACGGCCAGGCCGGGACGCTGAGGGGGAACGGCTGGGGCTACACGGCCTTCCAGCTGATCCCCGACTCTCGCCGTGGGCGGTTCTTCGGGTTCGGCGCGCCGCCGAGCTCGACTGCCGGCGCGACGCCGGTGAGCCCGACGCCTGACTGCACCGCCGCGAGCTGCTCGTTCACCGTGAAATTCGTCGCGAACGCGAACGCGCAGGCGACGCAGCCGAACTCGGCTTAAGCCGTCCTTCTAGCCGAGAACGGAGAGCGCGGCGGCGGTCGCCTTGGCGACCGACGACGGCGTGGCGAGGTTGATACGCGGCGCCTGCTCGCAGGCGACGACGGCGAACCTGCGCCTGCTGCCGAGGAGACCCGCGTTCGTCGGCGCCTTCTTGCCGGCCTGGCAGGACTTCGACCTGTCCTTCCCCGTCACGACGGTGACCTGGATCGGACGGCCGAGCTTGGCGATCCTGAGGTTGCCGCTGACGGCGGCGGCCGGAGCAGCCGCGACCAGGGCGACCGCAAAGGCGGCGGCGACGGCGCGCACTCCAAAAGTGTACGCCTCTCCGAGTCGCCGCCGCCAAAACCCCCCAGCTAGTCGTCGAAGGGCTCGACGACGATCAACGCATTGCCGTCCGGGTCACGAAGCCAGAACATCGGCGGGACCGGTGCGCCGAAACGCGTGACCTCCGGGTCGACGTCGGCGCCGGCCGACCTGAGTGACGCGTGGTCGGCGTCGACGTCGCTCGTGTCGAGGCAGATGCCGGTGTCGCTGCCGCCGGCCGTCTTGCCCGGGGGCGGCGGGGCAAGCGCGATCGTCGTCGTCGCGCCGGGGATCGCGACCTCGACCCAGCGGCCGGCGTCGCCCATCGGCGTGTCGATCACCTTCTCGAAGCCGAGCTTGTTGACGTAGAAGTCGATTGCGCGGTCCGTGTCCGCGACGGTGACGCAGACGCGGCCGACCTGTGTGACGTTCAGCGAAGCCATCTCGGGTCTCCTTTATCGTGGTGCGCGAGGTTGATGTTCCTATAGACGGCCCGCACGCCGAGAATTCATCGCTGCTCGAAGCGTAAAAACAGGGGCGACAGGACTCGAACCTGCGACCTACGGTTTTGGAGACCGCCGCTCTACCAACTGAGCTACGCCCCTACGAACACCCGAGTTTAGCCCGTGCCTCTCGCTGCACTCTTCACCGTTCTGACACTCGCCTTTGCCGGGATCGCAATCGACGCCGCTTCCGCCGGACGCTGGATCGTGGCCGTCCCGACGGCGGCGATCGGGGCCTGGATGGGCAGCTTCGCCCTCGCGGCTCTGCGACGGGCACTGAGGAGAACGCGCCGCTAGCTCGTATTCTCTTGCCGTGGTCGAGGTCGACACTCGCAGTCTCTGGATCGAGTTCCGGCGCACCGGCAGCAAGGACCTGCGCGACCGGCTGATCGTCATGTACTCCCCGCTCGTCAAATACGTGGCGGGCCGGCTCGGCTCGGGGCTCCCGGCCCACGTCGACGAGGGGGATCTCGTCTCGTACGGGCTGCTCGGCCTGATCGGCGCGATCGAGCGCTACGACCCCGACCGCGACATCAAGTTCGAGACGTACGCGATCTCGCGCATCCGCGGCTCGATCATCGACGAGCTGCGCGCGCTCGACTGGGTGCCACGGTCGGTGCGATCGCGCGCGCGGGAGATCGAGCGCGCGATCGTGACGCTCGAGGCCAAGCTCGGCCGCGCCCCGACCGACGACGAGATTGCCGGGAAGGTCGGGATCTCGCTCGAGGAGCTCGAGGACTCGCTGACCGACATCGCCCGGTCCTCGATCGCCGCGCTCGACGAGCTCTGGTCGGTGTCCGGCGAAGGCGACCAGATCTCGCTCCTCGACACGCTCGAGGATCCGGAGAGCGCGCGGCCGGCCGATGCGCTCGACGAGACGGAGCTGCGCGAGATCCTCGGCGACGCGATCGCGCGGCTGCCCGAGCGCGAGAAGCTCGTGATCACGCTCTACTACTACGAGGAGCTGACCCTTCGCGAAATCGGCGACGTCCTCGGCGTCACCGAGTCGCGCGTGTCGCAGCTCCACACGAAGGCGATCCTGCGCTTGAAGGCTCGACTTGCCGGAGCGGTCGCGCGCGCCTAGATTTCCCGCGATGCTCGTCCACTTCGCACGCAAGGCCGACTGGGAAGAAGCTCAGGAGAGCAAGTCGTACTCGACGCCCGACCTCGAGGAGACCGGCTTCATCCGCGCGCTCACGCCTGCGCAGGCGGCCGAGCACGCGAACGCGGAGCTCGCTGGCGAGGACGACGTCGTCCTGCTCTGGATCAAGGAGCCCGAGCTCAGGGCCGCGATCGTCCACAAGCGGCCCGACGGCCAGGAGCTCGGCGATCTCTACCCGCACATCTACGGCCCGATCAACACCGACGCTGTCGCGCGCGCGGTCGAGCTCGAGCCGTGGGCGCCGGGCGGGTTCGTGCTTCCGAAGGAGCCTTCGGTTTAGGATTCTCCTCGGCCAAACCAAAACGCCGAGGAGGAGCTGATGCAAGAGCCCGGGAAGATCCGCAACGTCGCCGTCGTCGGCCACCGCGGGACGGGCAAGACGTCGCTTGTCGAGGCGATGCTCTTCCAGGCCGAGACGATCAACCGCCTCGGCACGGTCGAGGCGGGCACCACGGTCGGCGACTGGGACGAAGACGAGCACAAGCGGGCGATGTCGCTCGCAGCGTCGCTCGCGCATCTCGAATGGCAGGGCGCGAAGATCAATCTGATCGACACGCCCGGCGACTCCGGCTTCCAGGCGGACACGATCACGTGCCTGCACGTCGTCGAAGGCGCGCTCGTCGTCGTCTCCGGCGTGATGGGCGTCGAGGTCAACACCGCGCGCGCGTGGAACCGCGCGGAGTCGCTCGAGCTCTCGCGCGTCGTCTTCGTGAACATGCTCGACCGCGAGCGTGCCGACTTCTTCCGAATCCTGGCCGCGCTCCAGAGCCAGCTTTCCGACCGTTGTGTCGCGATCCAACTACCGATCGGCGCCGAGCACGAGCTCACTGGTGTCGTCGACCTGCTCCACAACTGCGCGTACATGGATCCGAGCGGCGCGCGCGAGGGCGATCCCGTTGCGATCCCCGACTCGATGGCCGCACAGTCCGCCGAATACCGCGAGAAGCTGCTCGACGCCGTCGTCGAGACCGACGAAGGGCTGATGGAGCGCTACCTCGGCGGCGAGGAGCTCGATCCGGCCGACATCGCCGCGGCACTCAAGACCGCGGTCACGAACGACGAGCTCTACCCGGTCGCATGCGGCGTCGCCACGAAGAACCTCGGCACGCACGCGCTGCTCGACCTGCTGGTCGAGGGCGTTCCGTCTCCGGATCGCAAGCCGCACGCGATCGGCGAGAGCGGCGGCACGACCGCGCTCATCTTCAAGACCGTCGCCGATCCGTTCGCCGGCAAGATCAACGCGTTCCGCGTCTACAGCGGCACGGTCACGGGCGAGTCGACGCTCGTCAACCTGCGCGACAAGGCGAAGGAGCGTCTCGGCGCGCTGATGATGATGCAGGGGAAGGAGCACGACAAAGCCGACGGCTTCGGCCCCGGCGACATCGGCGCCGTCGCGAAGTTGAAGGACGTGCAGACGGGCGACGTACTCGCAGATTCGGACCGTGAGCTCACGCTCGAGAAGATCGACTTCCCCGAGCCGGTGATGAGCTTTTCGGTGACGCCGAAGACGAAAGGCGACGAGGACAAGGTCGCGCAGGCGCTCCGCCGGCTGCACGAAGAGGATCCGACGCTGCAGCTCCACCGCGATCCGCAAACGGGAGAGCAGCTCCTCTCCGGGATGAGCCAGGTGCATGTCGAGGTCGCGGTCGGCCGCCTCAAGAGCCGCTTCGGCGTCGAGGTCGAGCTGCACCAGCCGCGCGTGCCGTACGTCGAGACGATCAAAGGCGAGGCGCGCGCGCAAGGGCGGTACAAGAAACAGACCGGCGGCCGCGGCCAGTTCGGCGACTGCGTGATCGAGATCGAGCCGATCGAAGGGCACGTCGGCTACGAGTTCGTCGACAAGATCGTCGGCGGCGTGATCCCGCAGGGATTCCGGCCGGCGGTCGACAAGGGAATCCAGGAGACGATGGCGCACGGCGAGCTCGCGGGGGCACCGATCCAGGGCGTGCGCGTGCGGCTCGTCGACGGCAGTTACCACACCGTCGACTCGTCGGAGATGGCGTTCAAGGTCGCCGGTTCGATGGCGTTCAAGTCCGCGTACGAGAAGGCGCAGCCCGTGCTGCTCGAGCCGATCATGCAGCTCGACGTCACAGTTCCCGACGAGGCGGTCGGCGGCGTCAACGGCGATCTCAACTCGCGTCGCGGCCGGCTGCAGGGGATGGAGCCGACGGGCGGAATGACGAGGATCCGCGCCGAGGTTCCGATGGCGGAGGTGCTGACGTATTCGCAGTCGCTGACGTCGATGACCGGCGGCCGCGGCGACTACCACATGGAATTCCTCCGCTACGAGGAAGTGCCGGCTCACATCGCCCAGAAGCTGATCGAGGCGGCGAAGAAGGACAAAGAAGCCGTTCCCGCCTAGTGCCCTGGGGCAGGCCGCGGCATGAGCTCGTCCTACTCGCACTGTGCGCGGTCGTCGCGCTGCTACCCGTGTATCCGTACGGGCCGCAGGACCAGTCGCGGATCTGTCTCGCGCAGGCGCTCCTGCACGGGCACGTCTCGAGCACCGCCTGCCTCGCGAGCTCGTACGACAAGTCGAGCTACGGCGGACATCTCTACTCGGACAAGGCGCCGGGTACGTCGGTGCTCGAGCTGCCTTCGGTCGCGGCGCTGAACATACCGCCGGGGCAGCGGGTCGGACCCCACGACGCCGGCGTCTGGGGCGTGCGGCTCCTGACGTGTGGTCTCGCGTTCCTGCTCGGGGCGTTGCTCGTCGGCCGTCTCGCCGAGGGGCTCGCGCCCGGACGCGGCGCGCTCGCCCTGGTCGCGTTTGCGCTCGGGACGCTCGTCGCGCCGCTCGCGGCGACGAGCTTCAGCCACGTCATCTCGGCGACGATCGGCTTCGCCGCGTTCCTGGCGGCCTGGCGCCGGCGTTTTCTCGCCGCCGGGCTGCTCGCCGGTGCGGCGGTGTTCGTCGAGTACCAGACGGCGGCGATCCTCGTCCTGGTCGGGCTCTACGTGGCGCTGCGCGGGGTGCGCCCGCTCGCCGCGTACGCCGCCGGCGTCCTGCCTGCCGCGGGCCTCCTGCTGGCGTACGACGCAGTCGCGTTCGGCTCGCCGTTCCATCTCTCGTACCGCTACGTCGTCGGCGACTACGTGAGCGAGCAGTCGAGCGGCTTCTTCGGCATCGGCCTGCCGAATCTCCACGCGACCCACGATGTCTTCGTCGGGCCGCGCGGACTGCTGGTCATCTCGCCCGTTCTCGTCGCAGCGGCTTACGGCCTCGTGCTGCTCTGGCGGCGGTACCGCGCGGAGACACTCGTCTGTGCGGCGGTTGCGATCTTCTTCGTCATCCTCGACTGCGGTTACTTCCTGCCTTACGGGGGCGGTTCGCCCGGGCCGAGGTTCCTCGTGCCGGCGCTGCCGTTTCTCGCCGTCGGGCTCGGCCCCGCATTCGCGCGACGGCCGCGCGTGACGGCCGCTCTCGCCGCTGCATCGATCATCGCGACGGTCGGGACGACGCTCGTCTGGTCGTACCCGTATCCGACCGGGCAGACGATCTGGACCGAGCTCGGGCATGTCGCGACGGAGGGACGTTCCGCGCTGCTCGTCAGGGTGCTGACGACGAAGACGGCGCTCGCTTGGATCGGGATCGATGTCGGCGGCATCGTGATCGCAGGAGCTGCGGTCGCTGCGGTGCTGCTCTCGGTCACCACCTTGGTCCGGCGCCCGAGAGGGTGGCGAGCGCTTGCGGTCGCGGTCGTTGCGCTCGCGCTCCTGGCCGGAACGGTTCGCGCGGCGCTGCTGCCGCTCGGCCTCCGGACGACGATCGCAGCTTCGACCGTGTTCGCGCTGCCGGGCGACGAGGTCGACCTGCATGTCACCGTCGCAAATCGAAGCGGATCCGGGTTCGACGGCGTTCGGCTCGTCATGCGCTTGCCGCCGGGCGTGCTCCTCCTCGGCGCCCCGGTCGTCGAGCGCGGGCCGGGGTGCGGCGGCACGACCAATATCACGTGCAGCCTGCAGTACCTCGATCCGCACACGAGCACCGTCGTGAGCCTGGGCCTGCGCGTGCTCGCAGACGCGCCGCCCTCGCTGCGTTTGGTCGCGTGGAGCTCGACGGGGGCGGTGGTGGGCCCCCATGCAGGCGTGGTCATCACCACCGGCTCTGGCTAGGAGCAGGGATTTTGCCCGGTCCGCTGCTAGTCTCGGACTATGCGGGTGACGCGGGTCAGCACCGAGCGCCACTGCGCCGTCTGCGAGCGCACGCTGCTGATGGGCGAGCGCAGCGCGCGGTTTTCGCCGAATGGACCGGAGAGCTTCGTCGATGTCTGCCAGCTCTGCCAGGAGCAGGCGCTCGGGTACGGCTGGCACAAGGAGGGCGCACCGACGACGCCGACGCTTCAGCCCGACCGGCGCCGCAGCCGCTTCTCCTTCGGGGCGCTGCTCGGAAAGCCGGGGGCCGATTCGCCGGTCGCGAGCGAGCCGACCCTCCGCCGGCTCTCAGAAGCCGAGCTCACGATCGTCGACGCCGCCGACCGCTTCAACGCCTCGCAGTACCGCCGCACGGTCGGCGGGATCGCGAAGAGCCTCGGCACACCGAACGTCTCGATCGTCGGGCTCTCAGGCGTGAACGCCGACGTCGTGATCACGATCGCGTGGGACATCTCCTGGTACCAGTACCGCGTCACGGCGGACTCGGCGCCGGTGCGCCTCGCCGAGCGCGGCCAGGATCCCTCCGAGCTCGAGGGTTCCTTTACGGATTGGAACTCGCAGCTCGAAGAAGACGGCAGGGTCGTTCCGGACATTGCGCGGGTCTAGGCCCGTCGTCAAACTAGGACACAGATGATCTACTGCGTCGTCCCGAAAGAGCTCGAGTCCGAGCTGTACGACAAGCTCGTCGCCTACTACGACGAGAACCCGAACGTAACGGTGATCGTCGATCGCCGCGAGCACGGTCCCGACAGGCGCAACAAGCTCACCGGTGCAGAGTTCAAGGAGCGCCGCACGACGCGCGAACGCCGCCGCGCGCGCGTTACCGGAACGTTCCCGGAAACAGACGCGCCAGAGTAACCTGCCGCCGTATGGCGCAGATGTTCGAGTCGGTCGTCCCGGCGACCGGCGAAGTTCTCGCGAGCTTCCCGCGCTCGACCGCAGCCGACGTCGACAGGGCGGTGCAGAAGGCGAAGGCCGCGTTCGAGGAGTGGCGGCTCGTGCCGGCACCCGAGCGCGGCAACATTCTCTTCCGCTTCTCCGAGGTACTGCGCGCGCACAAGGGCGAGCTTGCCGACCTGATGACGCGCGAGATGGGAAAGGTGAAGGCCGAGGCCGGCGGCGACGTCCAGGAAGCGATCGACATGAGCTACTACATGGGCGGCGAGGGTCGAAGGCTCTTCGGGCAGACGACGCCGAGCGAGCT
>DASYAO010000131.1:0-3706 GCA_036501285.1 Gaiellaceae bacterium | reverse complement strand
GCCGCGTCGAGGCGGCCAAGGTCGCCGGGGCCGACGAGCGAGTGCTCGTAGGCGAGGAGCGCCGCGACGATGATCAGCCCGAGCCAGTACCAGACGCCCACCGACAGTCCAAGTCCGGCGACGAAGAGCAGTGCGATGGTCGCCACATGCAGCACGCGCGCACCGGCAAAGACTCCATCCTCGCCGAAGCGCACCGCCCACGAATGCAGGCCCTGCTCGCGATCGACCTCGGCGTCGAACAACGAGTAGAAGAGGTCGAAGCCGGCGACCCACGCCGCGACCGCACCGCCGAGAGCCCACGCCTGCCATGGCAGGTTGCCCTTGATCGCCGCCCACGCGCCGATCGGCGCGAGGCCGTCGACCGCGCCGAGCCACAGGTGGCAGAGCCACGTGAACCGCTTCAGGTACGGATAGATCACGAACGCAGCGACCGGGACCGGCCACAGCCAGTGCACGATCGGGCGCAGCTGCCAGGCCGCGACGAGGAAGACGAAGAGCGACGCCGCGCAGAAGCCGACGACGGCGCGCACGCTGAGCGCACCGGACGGAAGCTCCCGCGCGGCCGTTCGCGGATTGCGCGCGTCGATTCCGGCATCGATCAGCCGGTTGAGCGCCATCGCCAGCGACCGCGCTCCCACCATCGCCACCGTCACCCAGAGCAGATCGTGTGCCGACGGAACACCTTGGACAGCGAGCAAAGCGCCGACGTATGCAAACGGAAGCGCGAAGATCGTGTGCTCGAACTTGACGAGCCGCGCAAAGAGAACGGCGCTTCCAGACGGCTGCGGATACAGCTCGCTCATCGCTTACGTTGATGCCCGCGTTCCTGGTCGGCCACGCAGACGGACGCACGGGCAGAGCCCGTACGTTCCTGAAGTCGGCGCCGACAAGCGTCGCCTCATGTGTGCACGTGGTCTGTTGCGGTTTGTTGGTCGGCGAGCAGCTTCAGCGCATGCGGAAGCGCGGGCCGCAGCACCGCATAACCGTCGCGGCAGGCACCGGGAGAGCCGGCGAGGTTGACGACGAGCGTGCGACCGACCGTTCCTGCCACTCCGCGCGAAAGGAGCCCGTGTGGCGTCTTCGCGATCGAGTCCGCGCGCACGGCCTCCGCGATCCCGGGTGCCTCGCGCTCGAGCACCCTGCGGGTCGCCTCCGGCGTGGTATCGCGCTCGCCGAGACCCGTGCCGCCGGTCGTCAACACGAGCGTCGCGTCGTCGGCGAGCTCGCGGATCGCGGCCGCGATCTCGTCGGGCTCGTCCGGAACGAGCCGTCGCACGACGTCGTACCCGTCGCCGCGCAGGAGCTCCTCGAGCGTGTCGCCGCTCCCGTCCTCGGCCTCGCCGCGCGAGACGCGGTCGGACACGGTCAGGATCGCGGCCTTCATCAGACCTCGTGCTTCGACTTGTCGACGAGCGTGATCTCCGAGATGACCATCTTCTTGTCGATCGCCTTCGCCATGTCGTAGATCGTCAGCGCGGCGACCGCGACTGCGGTGAGCGCCTCCATCTCGACGCCCGTCTGCGCGGTGATCTCGGCCGACGCCGTGATCTCGACCCGGTCCTCGCGGACCTCGAACTCGACGTCGGCGTGCGTGATCGGCAGCGGGTGGCAGAGCGGAATCAGGTCACTCGTGCGCTTGGCCGCGAGAATGCCCGCGATCTGCGCAGTCGCGAGCGCGTCGCCCTTCGGCAGCTCCCGCAGCCGCTTCGCGGTCTCGGGCGCCATCAGAACGGTGCCGCGGGCGATCGCGCGCCGGCGCGAGAGCGGCTTCTGGCCGACGTCCACCATCTGGACGGCCCCCGATGCCTCGTCGACGTGGGAGAGCTCGCTCACGGCGAAGTGATCGTACTCGTGTGACGGTCGAGCTCAGCGAGCAGAGTCGCAGTCCACTCGTCGATTCCGTGGCCGCGAACCCAGCCCGCGATCGCTTCGGCCCGGCGGCGCCGTTCGGCCGCGGGCATCGTCAGGGCTTCGTGGAGCGCCTCGGCCTGCTCCTCGAGGTCGAATGGGTTGACGCCGAGCGCCCACTCGCCGAGCTCGTCGAAGGCGCCGGCGTTCTCGGAGAGCACGAGAACCCCGTCGCGCCGGTTTGCGATCGGCCCCTCCTTCGCCACGAGGTTCATCCCGTCGTAGACCGCGTTCACGAGCAGGACGTCGTACTGCTTGTACGCGGCAACCGCCTGCGGGAAGTTGTCCGCGACCTCCAGGTCGACCGGTTCCCAGCCGGGGCGGCCGAAGCGCTCGTTGACGACGCGCGCCTCCCGTTCGACCGCTGCGCGGTACTCCGCGTAGACGGAGACGTGCTGACGCGACGGGTCGAGCAGCGCGAGCATGCCGACCCTGCCCGCGAGCTCCGGATGGCGCTCGAGCAGGAGCGCGAAGGCGCGAAAGCCCCGGACGATGTTCTTCGATGGGTCGGTGCGGTCGACGCGCACGACGAGCAGCTCGGGCCTCCGCGCGACGATGTGCGCCTCCTCGGCGGCCACCGCCTCGCTCTCGGCGAGCACGTCGAACTCGTCCGCGTCGATTCCGATCGGAGCCACGAACGTCGCGGGCGACTCGACCCCGAATGCCTCACAGCTCTCGAGGAAGCTTCGGCGCCAGCGCTCGCTGTGGAAGCCGACGGTGTCGTTCGCGGCAAGCCCTTCGTGAATCGCACGACCGACGGCGGTCGGCAGCACGCGCCAGTAATCGGGCTGCACCCACGGAATGTGCAGGAAGTGCGAGAGCGACGCGCGCGGACACCGCTCACGGACGAACCGCGGCGCCAGGTAGAGGTGGTAGTCGTGGAACGAGACGTCGGCCTCCGGCATTCGCTCGAGCTCGCCGGCGACGGCATCCGCGAAGGCACGGTTGGCCGCGACGTAGCCCTGCCACGCGGCGTGAAACGCCGGGCCGAGGTCGGGCTCCGACGCGAGCCCCCAGAGGTAGTGCTGTAGGAACCAGAGCGCACCGTTCGAGATCTCGCCGTAGTACTGCTCGTAGACACCGGCGTCGTGCGCGATCAACCGCAGCTCGTAGCCCTCGCAGACGCTGGCTCCCTCACGCGCGACCTCGCGGTCCTCGTCGCTCATTGCGCTTGCGATCCAGACGACGTCGTTCTCCTCCGTCAGACCGCGAAGGGCGCCGGCGAGCCCGCCGCCGCCACGCCCGGCGACGCGTCGGCCGTCCGAGTCGCGCGAAAACGTGACTGGGCCACGATTCGAGACGACGATCAACTTCCGCCGCACGATCGAATCCTCTCCGTCAGGCGCCGGCGGAAACCGTTACGAGCTCGGCGCCCGCCGATTCGTCGCCCGAGAGCCTGTTGAAGAGAGCGAGCCAGTCACGAAGCAGACGCGGAGTGAGGAAGCGCGTGCGGACGAACTCCTTGCCGCGCAGCGCACGCTGGCGCGCCGCGGACGGGTCGTCGAGGATCTCGGAGCACGCGTCGGCGCACTGGTCGACCGTATCGACGAGCCAGCCGGTGACGCCGTCTTCAATCTGCGTGACGATTCCGCCGACGCGGCCGGCGACCATCGGCCGTGCCTTCCACAACGCTTCCGAGACTGTCAGCCCGAATCCTTCGCGGATCGACTTCTGCAACGTGACGGCCGAGTGCACCTGGAACGCGTTCACCTCGACTGCGCCGACGTTGTTCAGGTTCGAGAGGATGAAGATGTCGCTGTCGCCCTGCGCGTATTCGACGGTGCGGTTGTAGTAGTCC
>DASYAO010000130.1:0-4483 GCA_036501285.1 Gaiellaceae bacterium | reverse complement strand
GACCGCGCCGCGGTAGACGTTCGCGGCTGCCTCGGTGCAGGCGTCGGTCAGGCCGCCGACGACCTTCGGCGTGCTCTTCGTCGTCCAGTCGGTGCGACCGGGATCGACGCGCTCCGGCGACATCGCAAGGTGGAAGTCCTCACCCGCCCTCAGTCCGCTGCGCTCCTCGAGGATCGGCTGCACCACCTCGCGCGTCGTGCCGGGATAAGTCGTCGATTCGAGGATCACGATCTGTCCCGGCTGCAGCACCTGGCCGATCGCGTGCGACGCGCGCTCGACGTAGCTCAGGTCGGGCTCGCGCTGCTTCGTCAGCGGCGTCGGCAGCGCGATCAGGATCGCGGCCGCCTGGCGCAGCTGCTCGTAGTCGGTCGTCGCGGCGATTCGGCCCGAGGTGACGTGCGGAGCGAGCCGCTCCGACGGCACGTCCTCGATGTGGCTGACGCCGTGGTTCAGGGCCTCGACGAGCTCGGGCACGACGTCGAGCACGAGCACGCGCCGGCCGGCGTCGGCGAAGGTCTGCGCCAGCGGCACGCCGACGTAGCCGGCGCCGACGACGGCGACGTCGTAGGTGAAGTTGACGGTCGAAGTCACGGCCGCGAAGCGTACAGAGCACCTGCAATTCGCCTGCTTGCCTGGCCGTCGCCGTAGAGCTGCGGCGCGTCGGCCGGGAACGTCGCGTTCTCGAGGACGTGCCCGAGGTTCGAGGGCGCATCGGGGTCGACGAGCGTGTTCGCTCCGGCCGCGACGGTGTCGACCCACTCGGTGCTCGTGCGCAGCGTCACGCATGGGATCTGGAGCCAGTACGCCTCCTTCTGCAACCCGCCCGAGTCGGTGACGAGGTGGGTCGCGCCGCGCAGGAGCGCGAGCAGCTCGAGGTACCCCTGCGGCTCGACCGGCTCGATCTCCGGCGAGAGCGGGATCTCGTTCTCATCGAGCACCTGCCGCGTGCGCGGATGGACCGGGAAGACGAACGACCACCCCGTTCCGTTCAGCTCCTCGATCAGCCGCCGAAGGCGCTGGGGCTCGGTGTTCGCCTCGCGATGGATCGTGAGCAGTGCGTACCGCGAAGGACGTGTCGGCCGCAGCCGGTCGGCGATCGGCCCGAACATGTCGAGCGCGTCGCGCATCACGTCGCCGACGACCTCCCGCCGCCCGCTGACGCCCTCCGACTCGAGCTGCGCCGCCGAGCGCTCGTCGGGACAGAGAAGGAGCGAGGAGATGCGGTCGACGGCGATCCGGTTTCGTTCCTCCGGCATCGAGAGGTCGAAGCTGCGCAGTCCCGCCTCGACGTGGGCGACCGGCGTCGCGCCCGCCGCCTGCGCGCCGGCGAGCGTCGAGTTCGTGTCGCCGAAGACAAGCACCCAATCGGGACGCTCGCGCTCGACTGCTTCGCGAATTCCCGGCACCATCTTCGACGGATCGGCCTGGCGCACGTCGAGGCGGTAGCGCGGCTCGCCGAGACCGAGCTCGTCGTAGAAGACCTGCGAAAGGGCCCGGTCGTAATGTTGTCCCGTGTGGAGGGCGATCTCTTCGATCCCGGCATCGCGGAGCCCGGCGGAGAGTGGTGCCGACTTGATGAATTGCGGCCGGTTTCCGACCACGGAGAGAACCCGCACGGTCGCTACACTACGCCGCGCCCTGCGGGCCGTTAGCTCAGTTGGTAGAGCAGGGGACTCTTAATCCCAAGGTCGAAGGTTCGAATCCTTCACGGCCCATCTCGACCGGCGCTACCCTCTCCCCTCGCAGCACGAGGAGGGGGATGTGAGCAAGCTCGCTCCAGAGGGGATCACGGCGGCGCCCGGCTCGGCAGCGATCTCGCGCGAAGATCTCGAAGCGATCCTCGGCCGCATCGACGAGGGCGTCTCGGTGCAGACGCCGGACGGCCGGATCGTCTACGCAAACGACGCGGCCGCGCGACTGCTCGGGCTCGACTCTCGCGACGAGGTGCTGTCGGCGCCGATGCGCGAGCACCGCAGTCGGTTCGCGATCTCGGATGTATCGGGGCGTCCGCTCGAGCCGGCCGAGCTTCCGGGCGAGCGGGTCCGGGCGGGCGCAGACCAGGCCGAGCTGCTCGTTCGCTTCAAGCCCACCGCGGGCGGCGAGGAGCACGTCTCGCTCGTGCGTGCGCTGCGCGTGCTCGGCGACGACGGCGAGCTGCGCTATGTGGTCAGCCTGTTCCGCGCGGTCACCGAGGAGCACGCTGCGGAGACGCTTCGCCGTCTCGGCCAGGTGACGGAGACCGCGCTCTCGCACTTCTCGCTGCGCGATCTCGCGCCGGCGCTGCTCGACGAGCTGCGGACCGTATTCGCTGCGGACACCGCCGCGATCCTGCTGCTCGAGGACGACGGCGCGCACCTGATGATGCGAATCACGGTCGGCTTCAGCGAAGAGGCGGTCAGCCACGCGGTGCCCGTGCCGCTCGGCAAGGGCATGGCGGGCCGCGTCGCAGCCAGCCGGCAGACGTGGGTCGTCGAGGACCTGGACGAGATCGAGCTCGTGAGCCCGGTGCTTCGCGCCAGCGGCATCCGGTCGCTGATCGCTGTGCCGCTCCTCCTCGAGGATCGCATCATCGGCGTCGTGCACGTCGGTTCGCGTGAAAGGCAGCACTTCGGCGGCGAGGACGCTCGGTTGATGGAGCTGATCTCCGACCGCATCACCCTCGCCGTCAACCACTCCGCGCTGCTCGACGCCGAGCGCGAGGCGCAGGAGCGGCTCGCGTTTCTTGGCGAGGCGAGTGCGATCCTCGCGTCGTCGCTCGACTACGACGACACGCTCTCGCGCATCGCGACGCTGGCCTTGTCACGGTTCGCGGAGTGGTGCGCGGTCGACATGGTGCGCGACGACGGCTCGATTGGCCGCCTCGCAACCGCGGACGGCGGCGCTGCGCCGACTCCCGAGCTCGACCGGGACGACGACGCCGGCGTGCCGCTCGTGCTCCGGACCGGCGAGCCGGAGCTCCTGTTCGAGATGCTCGGGGTCGATTCGGCGATCATCGCTCCGATCGTGTCGCGGGGCCGCGTGCTCGGGGCGATCAGCTTCGTCCGCACGACTGACGGCAAGAGCTATTCGGCTGCGGATCTCGAGCTCGCACGTGACCTCGCCCGACGCGCCGGCATCGCGGTCGACAATGCACAGCTCTATCGCGCGGCCGAAGAGCGCGCTCAGGCGGCGCGTGTGCTCGCCTCTGTCGGCGACGGCGTCGTCCTGATCGACCGCGCCGGCATCGTCCGCTACTGGAACCGGGCGGCCGAGACGATCACGGGGCTCGCCGGCGCAGCGGTCATCGACCGGACCGCGGCCGATGCGATCCCCGGCTGGAAGGAGGTCATCCAGCGCGTCCCCGTTTCGTTCGACGCGGCCGCGGCTCCGCGAGCGCAGTCGCTTCCGCTCGCCGTCGGCGAACGTGAGCTTTGGCTTTCGGTCACCGGCGTCGCCGTCGTCGACGGCACCGTCTACGCCTTCCGCGATCTGACCGAGGAGCGCGCCCTCGAATCGATGAAGGCCGAGTTCGTGTCGACCGTCTCGCACGAGCTTCGCACGCCGCTCGCCGCGATCTACGGCGCGGCGATGACGCTGCGGCGCGACGACATCCTGCTCGACCTCGACCAGAACGCGACGCTACTGAACGTGATCACCAACGAGTCCGACCGGCTCGCCCGTACGGTCAACGCGATTCTGTGGGCGAGCAGGCTCGACACCGACGCGCTCGCGACGACGATCGAGACCTGTGACGCAGAGCTGCTTGCCCGGGAGGTGGTGGATGCGCAGCGGATCCACCTGCCCGAGAACGTGCGGCTCGAGTTCGTCGTCGAGGACGGCCTGCCGCCGGTTGCGGCCGACGCCGACAAGGTGCGCCAGGTCCTCGTGAACCTCGTCGACAACGCGGTCAAGTACTCACCGGACGGCGGCGAGGTTCGGCTGGAGCTCGCGAAGGAGGGGCGGAGCATCCGCTTTGCCGTGACCGACCATGGACTCGGCATCCCCTATCGCGAGCAGCGCCGGATCTTCGACAAGTTCTATCGCCTCGATCCCGACATGACCCGCGGGATCGGCGGCACCGGGCTCGGCCTCTTCATCTGCCGCGAGCTCGTGCAGCGGATGGCCGGCCGCATCTGGGTCACCTCGGAGCCCGGCGGCGGTTCGACATTCGCGTTCGAGCTGCCGAAAGCCGAAGGGACGCCGGCGTCGCCGGCGCCCCTGGGCTGATTACCTGCTCGAGGCGGCCTAGTACCCGGGCGGCGGGCCTTCCTCGTAGGTCGTGACGCGGCGCGCACCGCCACCGCGCGCGACGCCGTAGCCGCCCCAGCTCGACCAGAACATGAGCGAAAGCAGCAGTCCAACCGCGCCGACGATCATGAGGATGACGCCGACGGCGTTGATGTCGACGCCCGAGACCGTGGCGTTGATCGCCCAGGTCAGGATTGCGCCGACTGCGATCAGGATCAAGCTGACTCCGATACCCATACGACTCGCACCTCCTACT
>DASYAO010000129.1:0-17219 GCA_036501285.1 Gaiellaceae bacterium | reverse complement strand
TCGTCGTGGACGACGAGGATCGCGTCCGGCTCGACCTTGAAGAACTGCGCCGCCGCCTTCACCGAGCGGCCGGAGTCGTTCATGTACGTCTCCGGCTTCAGCAGGGCCACCTTGTGCTCGTCGATCCGCACGTCGGCGAGCTGGCCCGAGAACTTGCCCTTCCAGGTTGCGCCGTGCCGGCGCGCGAGCTCGTCGGCGACCATGTGCCCGACGTTGTGCCGGTTGCGCGCGTACTCGCGGCCAGGATTGCCGAGGCCGACGACGAGCAGGTCGAGCGACGAGGCGCGTTCGCCCCGACGCCAGGGAAGGTGCATTAGCTCGCTTCGGATTCGGCGGCCGGCTCGCCGCCCTCGGCAGCAGGCTCTGCACCCGCTTCGGCGCCCTCGGGCGGTGCGCCCTCGGCCGCCGCTTCGCCCTCTTCGCCTTCGACCGGCTCGGGCTCGACCTCGCGGGTCGGCATCGTCACCGTCGCGACGACCGTCTCCGGATCGTCGAGCACGGTCACCCCGGACGGAACGCCGAGGTCGCCGACGCGCACGGCGCCGCCGATATGGAGCTCCGAGACGTCGGCGTCGATGTGCTGCGGCACCTCGAGCGGGAGCGCCTCGACGTGGAGCTCGGTCGTGACGTGTGAGAGGACGCCGCCCTCCTTGACCCCGAGCGCGTCGCCGACGAGCGTGATCGCGACGGAGGCATGGATCGGCTGGTCGAGGCGGACCTCCTGAAGGTCGACGTGGGTGATCTGACCACGAACCCGGTCGCGCTGGAACTCCTTGAGGATCGCCGAATGCTCGCTCCCGCCGTCGACGGCGACGTCGAGGACGGCGTGGCTGCCGCCCTTGGTCGAGAGCGCCGCGCGGAGATCACGGGCGCCGATCGCGATCGCGACCGGCTTCTCACGGCCGTAGAGGATGCCCGGGATCAGGCCCTGCCTGCGCAGGCGCCTGGACTCCGACGACCCCAGCTTGGTCCGCTCGGAAACGAGGAGCTTGACGCGCTCTCCAGCCACGGCCGACCAGTGTAGCGAGGGGCCGCCGCCGGGGCGACCCCGCCGCTACTTGTGGGTCGAGACGAAGACGAAGGCTGCGACGTTCTGGATCTGCGCCTTGCTCAGGACGCCGCCGTAGGCGACCATCATCGTCGAGTACTTCGCCGCCGCGGCCTTCGTCATCACGGTCGAGCCGCCGTTGGTCACGGCCTTGACGATCGTTGCCTCGGTGAGCGTCTTCGCCGCCTTGTCGAGGTTCGGGCCGATGTTGCCGACCGCTGCCGCCTCCTTCAGCGTGTGACAGGCAGAGCAGTTCGTCGTGAAGACGGTCTTGCCGGCCTTCGAGTTGCCCACGACCTTCGGCGCAGCCGAAAGGCCGGCGAACGCCGGCGACGCGAGCGCGAGTGCTGCGAGCGCGACGGACGGGGCATAGAGCTTGCTGTGAGCCATCAACTGCCTCCTGACGAGGGGGTGAGAGTGCATGTTCCTCCGCCAGGAGTACGCGTGTCCAGGGGAAGCGGTTTTGCCTCCGCCGCTCTCCGGCGGCGAAGCGATAATCGTCGGCTTGGAGTTCGAGATCGAGTTCGGGGGGTCTCCGCAGGACGTGACGATAACCGCGTGGGGCGCCGCCGACATCGCCGGTTATCTGCGCATGTGCGCCGCACTCACCGCCGACCCGCGCTTCCGTCCGGGCCTCTCCATCCTCGTCGAGCAGTCGGGCCTCGACATGTCGCAGTGCACGGACGCCGACGTGGAGCAGATCGCCCAGTCGCTCGCGGAGCGGGACTGGAACTTCCCGCCCCGGGCAGTCGCGGTCGTCGCGGCGACGCCGGAGTCGTCAGCGGGCGCTCGCCTCGGGATCAGCTTCCTCGGCGGCACCCAGTCGCGCCGCCGGCTCTTCGACTCGCGCGACGAAGCGGCCGCCTGGCTCGCCGGCCAGTCCTGAACCCGACTCAGAAGAGCTGGTTCTCGCCGCCGAAGATCGCCGAGACGGAGTCGTCGGCGAAGACGTTCATGATCGTCTCGGCGAGCAGGCCGGAAACCGGAAGCACGGTGAGCTTGTCGGGCTTCGCAAGCGGGTCGATCGGAACGGTGTCGGTGACGACGATGCCCTTGATCAGGTCGGCGGCAGCGAACGTCTCGAGGGAGTCGTTGCAGAAGACGCCGTGCGTCGCGTAGATCCAGGCCTCCTCGGCGCCGGCCTCCTCGAGGGCGCGAACGTTGGCCATCATCGTTCCGCCGGTCATGATCACGTCGTCGCCGAGGATCGCCTTCTTGCCGCGCACGCGGCCGGCGATCTCCGTGACCGACGCGATGTCGTGATCCTCGCGAACCTTGTGCATGATCGCGAACTCGGATTCGATCATCTCCGCGAAGCGCACCGCCTGCTTCGCGCGTCCGGCATCCGGCGAAACCGACACGACGCCTTCGCCGTGAAGCCCGAGATCGCGGAAGTGGCGGGCGAAGAGCGGCAGCGCAGTCATGTGGTCGACGGGGATCGAGAAGAAGCCCTGGATCTGGCCGGCGTGCAGATCCATCGTCAGGATCCGGTCGGCACCGGCGACCTGTAGCGCGTCGGCGACGAAGCGCGCCGAGATCGGCTCGCGCGGCTTCGCCTTGCGGTCCTGGCGCGCGTACGGGAAGAGCGGGATCACGGCAGTGATGCGCTTCGCCGATCCGAGCCGCGCCGCCTGGACCATCAGGAAGAGCTCCATCAAGTGGCGGTCGATCGGATCGCAGCCCGTCTGGACGATGAAGAGGTCGGAGCCGCGAATCGACTCGTCGTACCGGCAGTAGGTCTCGCCGTTGGCGAACGGTCGAAGCTCGACGAGGCCGAGCTCGACACCGAGCTGGTCGGCGATGCGCTCGGCGAGCTCGGGGTGCGAGCTGCCGGCGAACACCATCAGGCGCTTCGAGGAACCGCGCTCGATCCAGTGCCCGGGGCGCAACTCGGTCACGGGCGTCGCCTCGAGACCGGGCAGGACGAGATCAGTCGTTCCTGTGCCGAGCTGCATACCCCTCCTTGTTCTCCTGACGCGCACGCGCGACCGCAAGCGAGTCTTCCGGAACGTCCTTGGTGATGACCGAGCCGGCCGCAGTCCATGCGCCGTCACTCACCTCCACAGGTGCAACGAACGCATTGTGGACTCCGGTCCTGACGTTCTTGCCGATCTTCGTCCGGCCCTTCGGCCGGCCGGGCTTGTGCGGAAAGTTGGCCGTGATCGCGCCCGCACCGATGTTCGAGTCCTCGCCGACCTCGGCATCGCCGAGGTACGACAAGTGCGGCACCTTGGCCTTCGGTCCAATCCGAGAGTTCTTGATCTCCACGAAGGTTCCCGCCTTCGAATCCGCTCCGAGGACCGTTCCAGGACGAAGGTAACAGAACGGGCCCACGACCGCGCCGGCGCCGATCTCGGCGTCGACCGCGACGGTGTGCGAATGGATCTCGGCGCCGCTGGCGACTCGTGTCGAGCCGCGCAGATACGTGAACGGATGGATCGTGACGTCGGCCTCGATCTCGACGTCGGGCTCGATCCACGTCGTCGCCGGATCGACGATCGTGACGCCGGCGAGCATGTGCTGCTCGTTGATCCGGTCGCGCAGCCCGGCCGCGGCTGCCGCGAACTCCGCGCGAGTGTTGATCCCTTCGACCTCGAACGGGTCCGGCGCCCGGTGCACGGCCACATCATGACCGTCCGCGACGAGGAAGCCGAGGGTGTCGGTCACGTACAGCTCGCCCTGGGCGTTGTGCGGCTCGAGCCGGTCGAGTGCGGGCCAGAGCTGTGCCGCTTCGAAGACGTAGATACCCGAGTTGACCTCGCGGAGCTCGAGCTCATCGGACGACGCGTCCCCTGCCTCGACGATCCTCGCCAGATGGCCGTCGCCGTCGCGGACGATGCGGCCGTACGCGCGGACATCGGGCGGCTCGAACGAGAGCACGGTGGCGACCGCGTGCTCGCGGCGGTGCGTGGCGACGAGATCGTCGAGCAGCCTCGCGGTCAGCCCCGGCACGTCGCCGTTCAGCACGAGTACCTCACCGTCGAAGCCGGCCAGCGCCTTGCGCGCGGCGCGCACCGCGTCGCCCGTTCCGAGCGGCTGCTCCTGCACTGCGACGGTGACGCCGTCGAACGCGTCGCGCGCATCGGGCGAGGTCACGACGACGACCGGATCGCAGCCTGCAGCCTGCGCATCGCCGATCACCCAGTCAACGAGACGGCGTCCGAGCAATGGATGCAGGTGCTTCGGTACCTTCGAGCGCATCCGCGTCCCGAGGCCCGCTGCCATCACGACTGCGGCTGGCGTCTGGTCGGTCAACGATTGAATGGCTGGGGCGCCAGGATTCGAACCTGGGATCGCGGGACCAAAACCCGCTGCCTTACCGCTTGGCTACGCCCCACCGTGGTCGAGCTCAGGAACCGTACCGACCGCACGATTCGCAGCGATTCGTTCGCTATTCGGGGGTACCGGCGTGTGGGTGATCGTGGCCGGCGTGCCGATGGTCGCGCTCCATGAAGAGATAGACGAGGGCAGCCACGGCGATCACGACGATCGCGGTAATCGCGGCCCATTTCGCGATGAACCAGACGACCGGCACCAGCACTGCCGCGCACTGTGAGACGGCGAAGATCCACGAGAGCTCATAGGCGAGGTGATGCGACGCGTTGCGCCCGATACCCACGAAGAGCGCAATCGCGACGACCGCCAGGCCGTAGACAAGCCAGTGCGACCAGGCTCCGAGGAGCGTGAGGACGCCCTCGATCGCTGCGATCCAGAGCGAGATCTTGATCCGGTGCTGGTGGAGCCGACTCACCGCGTTGAAGCTACCACGCGGGGGCACTGACGAACGTCCGGCCGAGGTGCTCGAGACGCCGCGCGGCCTCCTCCGCTCGCTTGCGGTCGTCGAAGAGGCCGAAGAGCGCCGGGCCCGCACCGCTGACGTCGGCCCGGAAGGCGCCGAGCTCGCTGATGCGCTCTGCGAGCGACGAGGAGGCGAGGTCGTTCGGCGGGAAGCCGGCGATGTCGCCGGCCTTGAGCCGCTCCTCGAGATAGGCGCGGCGCTTGTCGAACCCAACCTCTCGGTCGAAGCGCGCGTAAACGGCGCCGGTCGACTCCTTCGCAGCGCCGCTCGGGACGAGCAGCACCACGGCATAGTCACGCGGCAGCTCGACCGCCCGCAACGTCGAGCCGTCGCCGGTTCCGAGCTGCGTGCCCCGCGTGAGGAAGAACGGCACGTCGGCACCGAGCTTCGCCGCGAGCTCGTGCAGCCTCGCGTCGTCGAGCGGATCGGCAAGCCGTTCGTTCGCGAGCAGCAGCGCAGCGGCGGCATCCGAGCTGCCGCCGCCGAGACCGGCGGCGACCGGGATGCGCTTGTCGATCCGCGCGCGCCATCTCGGCTCGACGCCCGCAGCCGCCGCCGTCGCCGCCAGCGCGTCGCGGACGAGCGTGTCGCGCTCGAAACCCTCGACAGCGAGCTCGTCCGCATTGTCGAGCGTGATCTCGTCTGCCAGCTCGAGCCGCTGGAACACCGTTGCGAGCTCGTGCTTGCCGTCATCCCGGACCGGCCCCACGACGAGCGCGAGGTTGATCTTCGCGTGCGCCTTCACGCGAGTGCGTCCGTGAGCGTGACGAACTCCGCCGGCGCAAGCTCCTCCGCGCGTGCGTGGACATCGTGACCGAGCTGCCCGAGCGCCGCCGCTGCGCGGTCGCGTGTCGCGACGCCGGACAGGGCGAGCGAGTTCGCGAGCGTCTTGCGCCGGTGCGCGAAAGCGCCTTCGACGACGCGTTTCACCCCCGGCGGCAGGCCCGGCGCCTCGCGTCGGAATGCGACGAGTGCCGACTCGACGTTCGGACGCGGGCGGAATACCTCACGCGACACCGCATGGAAGCCCGTCCGCTCCGTGACGAGCTGGACCAGCACCGACACGGCGCCGTACGCCTTGGTTCGCGGCGAGGCGAAAAAGCGATCCGCGACTTCGCGCTGCACCATCACGCACCAGAGCCCGACCAACGGCAGCCGGTCGAGGCTCGTGACGACGATCGGGGTCGCAACGTTGTACGGCAGGTTCGCGACGAGCTTCGACACGGGTGGCTCGAGACTCGAGAGTTCGAGCTTCATCGCGTCCCCCCAGTGGAGCGTCGTTCGCGGCAGGCTGCGAAGCTGCGGCTCGAGGCTCTCGTCGACCTCGACCGCGTGCACGTGCGAGACGTGCTCGGCGAGATAGCGCGTAAGGACGCCCTGGCCCGGGCCGATCTCGAGCACGACGTCGTCGGGCTCGAGCTGGGCGAGCCGGCCGATCACGCCGAGAATGTTGTCGTCGACGAGGAAGTGCTGGCCGAGCTGCTTCTTCGGCAGCACTCTCATCCCAGGCCGAACGCCTCGCTTGCGTTTGCATCGATCTGCGCGCCGAGCTCGGCTGCGTCCTCCCCGCGCACCTCTGCGAGCACGGCGAGCGTGTGCACGACGTTTGCGGGCTCGTTCCGCTTGCCCCGAATGGGTTGTGGCGCGAGGTATGGACTGTCGGTCTCGGCGAGCAGCCGCTCGCGCGAGACGCGAGTTGCGGCTTCGCGCAGCTCCGGCGCCTTCGGATACGTGACGTTGCCGGCGAACGAGACGTACCACCCGCGCTCGAGCGCGGTCCCGAGGAGGGGCGGCGAGGAAAAACAGTGAAGGATCACCGTGCCGTCGAAGTCGGCGAGCCCGGCGAGCGTGTCGTCGTCGGCTGCGCGCGTGTGGATCACGACGGGCTTGCGCGTCTCGGCCGCGAGCTCGAGCTCGAGCTGGAAGAGCTGGCGCTGTGCGTCGTGCGGCGCGTAGTCGCGGAAGTAGTCGAGCCCGGTCTCGCCGACCGCGACCGCCTTCGGATGTCCGAGTAGGCGGCGCAGCTCGCCGAGGTCGCCCGGCGCACCGGCCTCGTGCGGGTGCACGCCGACGCAGGCGAAGACCCCGTCGTGTGCGTCGGCGAGCGCAAGTGCTTCCTTCGCCTGGTCGACCGTCGTCGCAACGGTGATCACGCGCGAGACGCCCGCGGCCCGCGCACGCTCGAGCTCCGCGGCTGCTTCCGCGGGGTCGAGATGCGCATGGGTGTCGATCATGCGGGGGCGGGCGCGTCGATCCGCGGGAAGAGCGGCTCGGCGCCGCGGATGCCGGACGCCGGCTCGAGCCGACCGTAGCCGACGCGCTCCCACGACAAGTCGCCGGGCTGGCCGAGCGCCTCGAGGATCTTGCCGGTCGTCTCGGGCAGGTACGCGGCGAGCGCGATCGCAGCACTGCGAAGCCCGTCTGCAAGGTCGTGCAGCACGGCGGCGAGCTCGTCGGCACGCGCATCGTCCTTCGCGATCTCCCACGGCTTGCGCTCGGTGACGTAACGATTGAGGTAGCGGACGACCTCCCAGATCCGGTCGATCGCGGTCGTGATCTCGTAGCGGTCGAGGTCGGCTGCGACGTCGTCGCGGAGCGAGTCGACGAGCGCCGCCTGTTGGTCGTTGCCTTCGGCCCGGCCCGCCAGCTCGCCGCCGAGGAACTGCTCGATCATCTTCGTCGTGCGCGAGAGGAGGTTGCCGAGGTCGTTGCCGAGTTCGCTCTCGTAACGCTCGTGCACCGTGTCGATGGAGACCGTCGCGTCCTGTCCGAACGAGACAGCGCGTGCGATCCAGTAACGAATCGCATCGACTCCATAGACGTCGATCAGGTCGAGCGGATCGGCGGCCTTGCCGAACGATTTCGAGATCTTCCTGCCTTCGGAAGAGAGCAGCCAGCCGTGGACGAAGATCTGCTTCGGCACCTCGTAGCCCGCCGCGAGCAGCATCGCCGGCCAATAGACGCAATGGAAGCGCAGGATGTCCTTCGCGATCAGATGGCGCGCCTCCGGCCAGAAGACGTCCCGCAGGTCTTCGCCCGGATGCGCGTAGGTGAGGGCGCTCAGGTAGTTGACGAGCGCGTCTGCCCAGACGTAGGCGACCTGGCTCTCGTCCCACGGCAACGGGATTCCCCACGGCTGGCCCGCGCGCGAGATCGAGAAGTCCTGCAGCCCGCCCGCGATGAAGCTACGCGCCTCGTTGTAACGGAACTGCGGCAGGACGAAGTCGGGCCGAGCGTCGAACAGCGCGAGCAGCTTGTCCTGGTAGGCGGAAAGCCGGAAGAAATAGTTCTTCTCCTCGATCCGTTCCGGGACGGTGCCGTGGATCGGGCACTTGCCGTCGACGAGATCCGACTCGGACTTGAACTCCTCGCAGCCGACGCAATAGAGACCCTCGTACACGCCCTCGTAGACGTCGCCGTTGTCATAGATCGCTTGCAGGAAGTCGCGGACGAAGACCTTGTGCCCTTCGTCGCTCGTCCTGATGAAGAAGTCCGGGTGCGCGTTCAGGCGCGGCGCCAGGCCGCGCCAGCTCCCCGCGATCGAGTCGACGTAGTCCTGCGCGCTCACGCCCTGCTCCTGCGCGACGCGGAAGACCTTCGTCGCGTGCTCGTCGACCCCGGTCAGGAAGAACGTCTCGGCTCCGCGCTGCTTCTGATGACGCACGAGGATGTCTGCGGCGCAGGTCGTGTAGGCATGCCCGATGTGCGGCGTGCTGTTCACGTAGTAGATCGGCGTCGTCAGGTAGTAGCGCATCGAGCTCAATCATAGGAGCGGGCTTTTCGTCGACCCGGCGCCGCGAGCGCACGGCGAGGAGCAGTGCGATCGTCGAAGCGGCCGCGACGAGGAGCGCGAGCGGGAGGCCGCCGTTCCGCGGCGCCGCCGGCGTGGCCGGCACCGCTCGGTGGCGCACGACCGGTGCAGCGGTGGGCCGCGCGGCTGCCACCGGTGAGACGACCGCGAACGGCGCGCGCCCGTGAACATGGACCACGACGGCCGGCAGGGGTCGCTCGACCGCATCAGGCGGACGGGCGACCTCGGGCAGCTCGGGCGCATCGCTGACATGTGCGGGCGCCGGTTGTGCCGGCGTCGCCACCGCCGCGGCGACAACCGCCGGTGCTTCCTCCGGCACCTCGCGGGGGGCAGGAGCCGGCTGCGGCTGAACTGGAGCAACCGTCGGCGGCGACGCGGTCTCGATGACAGCCGGGTCCGACGACGGCTGAGCTGCAGTCGGAGCCGGAGCCGCCGCAACGGGAGCCGGCGGCGTGGGATCGGGCGCGGCCGCCGGATCGGGCGCGACGGGATCGGGTGTGGCAGCCACCGGGGGCAGTGCTGCCGCGACGGGAGCGGAAGCCGGGGCAGCATCCGGAGCCGACGCGCGGGCGGGCAGTAGGTCGAGCGGATCGACATACCCCTGCGGGTCGGACGTCTTGCGGATGCCGAGCTGGACGAACGGGAGCGCGGCGCCGCCCGGATCGCCGATCGCACCGACGACATCGCCTTCGGCGACGGCCGCGCCCTCCTTCACAGTCGAAGAACCGAGGTGCGTGAGCGTCACCGACCAGCCGTCGGCGGTCTCGATCGTGATCGAGCTGCCGCTGCCGGGAACGACCCCGGCGAACGACACCACCCCCGGCGCAGGCGCACGAATCGGGTCGCCGACGGCGCCGCCGACTTCGATGTCGCGGTGCTGTCCCGCTGCGTACGGATGCGCAGGGTCGAACGAGAACGGCGCCAGCACGCCCCCGCCCGCAGGCCAGGTCCACGCGTGTGCGCCCGGAGCGATCGCGAGCGTGATGATCAGGACGAGCAGGACTCGACGCATGGTTCGACCTCGTTGTCGGAGTGGAGAACGTTTGTTCGTCCACCGTAGGGTCGACCGCGCAGGTTGTCAAAAAAGGTTACAGAGTTGTCACAAAGATTCGCGGTACAGGTCGTTTCGAGACAGGTCCGTCAGGCGTGAGACGACCTCGACCGCGAGCTTGCGCGGCGTGCCGGCGGCGACGAGCTCGCGCACGGCGGCGTGCGCCTCCGCAGAGCCGCCGTCCTCGGCCCCGACCGCTGGGCCGAGCACGAGTGTGATCTCGCCCTTCGGCGGCTCCGCGAACCGCTCGGCAAGCACATCCGCAGACCCACGCACCACTTCCTCGAACTGCTTCGTCAGCTCGCGGCAGACGGCGACGTCCCGCTCCGGAGACACGGTCGCCAGCGATCGAAGCGACGCGGGCAGCCGCTGCGCCGACTCGAACGCGACCACCGGCCACCGCCAGGGCGAAAGCTCCTCCCACAACGCGGCGAGCTCGCCTGCCTTCCGCGGCAGGAAGCCGACGAACGCGTAGCGCTCGGAGACGAGCCCGCTCGCAACGAGGGCCGTCTCGACGGCCGACGGCCCGGGCAGCACCGACACGACGACACCGGCGTCGAGCGCCGCGCGCACGAGCCGCGCGCCGGGATCGGAGACACCCGGCAGCCCGGCGTCGGAGACGAGCGCGACGCGTTCGCCCGCGATCAGCCGGGGCACGAGCTCCTCGACGCGCGCCGCTTCGTTGTGCTCGTGGTAGCTGACGAGCTTCGCCTCGATCCCGTGACGCTGCAGGAGCCCGCGTGTGTGTCGCGTGTCCTCGGCGAGCACGACGTCGGCCTCCCGCAGCTCCGCGAGCACGCGGAGCGTGATGTCGTCGAGGTTGCCGATCGGGGTCGCGCAGACCGACAGCACCTAGTCGGCCTCGAGCGCGACGAACGCCGCGCCGATCATCCCCGCCGAGACGCCGAGCTCCGCCGGCACGAGCCGCACTTCCGGTCCACCGGGAAGCGCCTCGCGCTGCATCACCGCGCGCGCCGGCCCGAGCAAGAGCTCGCCCGCGGCGAGCCCGAAGCCGCCGCCGACGACGACGACCTCCGGATCGAAGACGTTGACGAGCGAGCCGATCGCTGCACCGAGGTAGTGGCCGATCTGCTCGAGCGCGGGATGGCGCTGCGCGACGAGATCGTGGGCGGTTGCTCCTTCGCCGATCTCGCGCACTGCGATGCGATCGGCTGCGGTGCCCGAGCAGTACGCCTCGACGTGGCCGCGCCCGTTGCACGCCCCGAAGCATGGCTCGCCGTCGACGACGATCACCATGTGGCCGAGCTCCGCCCAGCCGTCGTACACGCGGTCGCTGATGACGACGCCGCCGCCGACGCCTGTGCCGAGCGTGAGCAGCACGAGGTCGGACGTGCCGCGCCCCGCGCCGAGACGATGCTCGGCGAGCGCGGCCGCGCTGGCGTCGTTGATCGCGCCGACGGGCAGCCCGAGCTTGTCGCCGAGGCCGTCGCGAAACGACAGCTCGGTGAGCGGAATGTTGACGGCGCCGAGCGCGACGCCGCGCCGGTCGACGCGCGCGGGTACCGCGAAACCGATCGCGGTGACGTCCGGCGTTCGCAGCTCGTCGACGACGTCGATGAGAGCCGAGACGAGCTCCTGCTGGGAGCCGATCGGCGTGGCGCGCTCGAGCGACGTCTCCACCCGCCCCGCCGAATCGACCAAACCGGCCAGGATCTTGGTCCCGCCGAGGTCGACGCCGATCACACGCTTGACGGTCAACTCGCCCGGGTACCCTAGTCCCGCGAATGGCGCCGGACGAGAAGCCCTACCGCGTGTACAAGGGCGGCCGGGTCAAGGGCAAGGTGCCGGCGACGCCGAAGCGCGAGGCACGCACGCCGCGGAAGCCGCGGAGTGGCGGCGGCGGCCGGATCAAGGTCAAGGGCCCTGGTGCGGCTCGGTTCAGCCTGCCGCGGAAGCCGCCGTGGCGGCGGATCATCCTGCTCAGCCTGCTCACGCTCGTCGTGCTGTTCCTGATCTGGGCCGTCGTCGGCTACTTCGAGCTGGCAAGCGGCGTGAGCGACGCGAACAAGCGTCTCGATCCGCGTGCACACGCAGCGCTGACGAAGCAGAACGGACTGCTGCTCTCACACGCGACGAACATCCTCGTGCTCGGCACCGACAACGCGCCGGTCAACGGCCGCACGACCGACAACCACTCCGACTCGATCATGCTCGTGCGCGCCGACCCGAGCCACCACCGGATCGCGTACCTCTCGATTCCGCGCGACCTCGTGGTCGACATTCCCGGCGTCGGCAACTCGAAGATCAACTACGCGATGCAGAGCGGCGGCGTGCCGCTCGCGATCCGCACGGTGCACGACCTCACAGGCCAGCCGATCAACCATGTGATCGTCGTCAACTTCGGCCAGTTCAAGGATCTGATCGACTCGCTCGGCGGGATCACGGTCGACGTCCCGGACGCGGTGCTCTCGGATCGCTTCGACTGCCCGTACGCGACCGCCGCCCGCTGCGAGCAGTGGAAGGGCTGGCGCTTCCGCAAGGGGCCGCAGCACATGACCGGCGAGCAGGCGCTGATCTATTCGCGCATCCGCGTGAACCAGCTCAACCCCGCCGAGTCGTCGGACTTCTTCCGTGTCGCGCGCCAGCAGGCGGTGACGCAGGCGACGCTCGCGAAGTTCACGTCGTTCGGGACGTTGCTCGGCGCGCCGTTCCACGCGAGCTCGTGGGTGAAGCCGCTCGCGACCGACCTGTCGACGATGCAGCTGATCGAGCTTGGCTGGGTGAAGTTTCGCTCCTCGAGCGGGAACGCTCTCCACTGCCGGCTCGGCGGCGACTTCGGCAACGGCGGGACCGGCGCACCCAGCGAAGACAACCCGCTGACGATCCTGATGTGGCTCGGCAAGTCGGCGCCTCAGCTGCCGACGACGACGTTCGGCCCCGGCTGCGCGCGCGGCCACGATCTCGGTACCTGATTGTAATTTCCACGGTTTAGTCGCAGCGTGCGCATTGCGCACGCGCACGTTGTCTCGTATCCTCGAACGACGATGTTGCTCGACGCGAATCGGATGCGCCGCACACACCCGGTCCTGATGGACCCGGCGTCGCACTGCGGCCCCGGCCACACGTAGGTTCGCGCGCCTCCTCGGCACGCGAACGGCCTCGTCCTCGTCCCTTCGCGTTCCAAGGAGTAAGCAATGAACCGAGCAGCACCGAACGTCCCCGCAATCGAAACCCGCGGCCTCCGCAAGGACTTCCGGCGGAAGCTCCGCACCGATGGCCGCTTCGCACGGAAGCGTCCCGTGGCTGCCCTCAAAGGCGTCACGTTCACCGTGAGTCGCGGCGAGTGCGTCGCCATCCTCGGCCGGAACGGCTCCGGCAAGTCGACGCTCGTCCGCCTGCTCGCGACCCTGCTGCTCTCGGACGGCGGCTCGGCGCGCATCTTCGGCCACGATCCGTTCACCTCGACGCGCGCCGTGCGGCGGCTCGTCAACCGCGTCTCGGTCGAAGCGAGCTTCTTCAAACGCATGAGCGCCGAGGAGAACCTCTCGTATGCCGCGCGGTTCTACGGCCTCACGCACGCAGAGACGAGCGAGAAGATCCCGGAGATCCTCGCCCGCGTCGGCTTTCCGGCGGAGCGGCGCGGCGAGCCGATGGAGAACCTCTCGCGCGGCATGCAGCAGAAGGTCGCGCTTGCCCGCGCTCTCCTGACCTCGCCGGTGCTGCTCCTGCTCGACGAGCCCACGACGGGTCTCGATCCGCGCTCGAAGCTCGAGGTGCAGAAGTTCATCGAGGTCGTCCGAGCCGAGCACGACGCGACGATCCTCCTCTGCACTCACGACCTCGCCGAGGCCGAGGCGCTCGCCGAAAGGGTGGGCATCCTCGACGGCGGCGAGCTCCTCTGCCTCGAGCCCGTCGACGACCTGCTGCGCCGGTACGGATCGTCGACGCTCGAGGAGGCGTTCTTCGCTGCCACGGGGAGCCGCGTCGAGGAAGAGGACGACGAGCGGGAGGTGTGGGCCTGATGGCGCGCGGCCTCCCGCTTGCCCTGCGCCACGAGCTCGTCGGAATGAGCGGCGTCGTCGAGCGCAACTGGTATCTCGTCAAGCGCTACGCGTGGTGGGAAGTGACGTTCTTCTTCTGGACGATCGCCAACACGCTCACGATCGTCTTCATCGCGAAGGGAGTCCGCGCGTCCGGCGCGAGCGTGAACGTCAACCGTCTCACCACCGTGCTCCTGATCGGAGCCGTTGTCTGGTCGTACCTCGGGATCGTCTTCGAGGTGATCACGGAGACGGTCGCATGGGAGCGCTGGGAGGGCACGATCGAGTACACGTTCATGGCGCCGCTCTCACGACCGACTCACTTGTTCGGCATGGGTCTCTTCGCGGTCGCCTATGGGGTCGTCCGCGCCGGACTCCTCTTCGCGGTTGTGGCCGGGCTGTTCGCGCTCTCGCTCCCACACGCGGACTTCGCCGGCGCGCTCGTCGTGCTCGCCGTCGCTTCCATCTCGTTCCTGGGCGTCGGCGTGATGACGGCCGTGCTTCCGCTCGTGTCACCGGAGAAGGGTGCGCAGCTCGGTTTCGTCGCGCAGGGTGCGATGCTCGTCGTCTCGGGGGTCTACTACCCGGTCTCGGTGCTGCCCGAGTGGATGCAATGGGTCGCGAAGATCTCGCCGGCGACCTATGCGCTCCGGGGCATCCGCTCGTCGATCATCGACGGCGCCGGCATCGGCTCGCTCTGGGGCGACATCTGGCCGCTGCTCGTGATCGGCGCCGCCGCATTGCCGCTCGGCCTGGAGATCTTCCGCCGCGGCGAGATCTACGCCAAACGGCACGGAAAGCTCAAGCGGTCGGGCTAGTGGGAGTCGCCGCCCTTGGTGTAGGGCGTGCCGCCCGGATCCTTGGCTCCGCTCCCGCCCGAGTCGCCGCCCGAGTCGCCGCCGCCGCCGCTCGAGTCGCCGCCAGACGAAGACGAATCGCCGCTGCTACCGCCGGAGTCCTTGGCGGGCTTCTTCTTGCCGTAGTCGGTCGAGTAGAAGCCCGAGCCCTTGTAGTGCACCGCGACCGGATGGAGCACGCGCGTCATCGGCGAGGCGCCGCAAACCTCACACGTGCTCGGCCCCGACTCGGCCATCCCGTGAAAGACCTCGAGCAGATGGCCGTTCGGGCACTTGTACTCGTAGGTCGGCATCGGACGGGAAAAGCTAGCAGCGGCTACCTTCGCTCCCAGTGGCACGCCGCTTCCTGGCCGTCGTCGGGGTCGCGCTCGCGACGGCGGCGCCGGCGTCGGCGCACGCGATCCCACTCGGGAGCGAGCCGCCGTCAGGCGTGACTTTGCCGACGGCGCCGAGCGTCGTCGTGGTCACCTTCGACAGCCCGATTCGCGTCGGCCCGCGCAATGCGGCGGTGCGAAACGACGGCACGAACGTGCTCGCCGGCAAGCCGACGATCCTCACCGGCAATCGCATTGAGCTGCCGTTGCAGGCGGGGCTCGGGTCGGGCGACTACTCGGTGCGCTGGAGCATCGTCTCCGAAGACGGGCACGAGGAAGAAGGCGTGATCGCGTTCGGCGTCGGCACCGCCGGTGCGCCCGTCGCCGTACTGAAGACGCAGGGGACGACGACGTGGCAGCGCGTGATCATGCGCACCCTGCTCTTCCTCGGCGTGCTCGGCGCCGCGGGTGCCGCGTTCTTCGCGGTAGCAGTCCTCGGCGGCGCATTGCCGCGGCGCCAGGCGCATCTCCTCTTCGTCTGCTTTCTTTTCGCGTTCGCGGGCGCGGATGCGTTGATCCACGTCACCGGTGCGGCGGGCACGCGCTTCGAGCACCTGATGATCGTCGCCGCCGTCGCGTCAGGCATCGGCGCCGCCACGTCGGCGCTCGCGCCGCTCGAACCGCGTCTGCGCTATCTCGCGTACGCGGCCGCTGCGGTGCTGTTCGTCTGCCCCACCTTCGCCGGGCACGCGCTCGACCCCGACCAGCCTGCAATCCTCGCGCCGGCCGCCGATCTGCTCCACCTCGCGGGCGCCGCGGTCTGGCTCGGCGGCGTCGCCTCGCTTGCGCTCGCGCGCACGGGAACGGTGCAGCGCTTCTCGCAGTTCGCGCTGCCTGCGGTCGGGCTCGTCGTGCTCGGCGGCGGCGCGCGCGCGCTGACGGAGCTCTCCACGGTTTCGCAGGTCTGGTCGACGAGCTACGGCCGCACGCTGATCGTAAAGACGGCGCTCTTCGGCCTCGTGCTCGCGATCGCCTGGCTCGCGCGGCGCGGCCTGCTGATCGTGCAACTCGCCGTACTCGCCGTGCTAGCGACGACAGTCGGCGTGCTGACGAACCTCCGCCCCGGCCGCGCGCAGGCGTCAGGTGCGACGCAGTCGCAGTCGAACGTGCCGATCCCGCCGCCGGAACCGCCGCCCGGCGTGTTCGTCGAAGGCGCGCAGGCCGGGAAGCTCGCCGTCGGCTTCGCGTGGGCGCGCGGCCGCGCCACGTTGACGCTCGTCGGGTCGGACGGGTCGGGAGCCTCGAACGAGGATGTGACGATCGACGACGTCGAGGCCCGCAGCTGCGGAGACGGGTGCTACACCGGCCGCTCGTCGCGAAAGCCCCGGGTCTCCGTGGACGGGACTCCGCTGCAGTTCGACGTGCCGGCGAAGCTCGTCTCCGCGCAGGCGGCGCTCGCGCGCGCGCGTCACCTCTACGACAGCGCGCCGGCCGTGACGATCCGCGAGAGCCTCTCGTCCCAGCCTGGGAACCGGCAGGTGTCGGTCTTCCATGAGCGCGCGCCGGACGAGTTCGCGTTCTCGATCGTCTCCTCGACGCAGAAGGGCGATGCGGGTGAGCAGGGAATCGTGATCGGCAAGCACCGCTGGAGCCGCATCGGCTCGAGCGCGCCGTGGCAGCGGACGCCTCAGGGCGTGACGTTCGTGCCGCGCGCATACTGGGGCGCCGAGGCACGCAACGCCTACTACGTCGGCCGCAACACCCTCACGTTCTACGACCCGCAGATCCGCGCGTGGTACCAGCTGCGGCTCGACGCGTCAGGCCGGCCGCGGGAGCTGATGATGGTCGCCGAGGCGCACTTCATGCACCACGACTACTCGTTCCGGTCGCCGCCGATCTCGCCGCCGCGGTAGTCGCGGGCCTCGCGCTCGACGACCTCGAGGAAGCACGGCGCATCCTCGAACGCAGCGAGGCCGGCAGGCGCGTCACGCGGACGGCGCGAAGGCTGCCGCAAGCGGCGCACGGTCGCGATCGTGCCCGCGGCGCCGACGACACCGCCGAGCACGAACGAGCGCAGGCGCTTGCGGCGGCTGCGGTCGGCGTCCACGCCATGGAGGCTAGCGGCGAGGTGGTTGGAGCCGACATGCCGGTACGACCTCAGACGGACGCGCGGGCAAAGCCCGCACGTCCTCTATCCGGCGGCGCAAGCGGCGCCTTGACACCATCGCAGGGTGCGCGTGGTCACTCTCGGAGATCTCCTGCTCGACGTGATCGTGCGGCTCGACGAGCCGCTCGTTCCCGGCGACGACCGTCCCGCCTCCACGCGCGCGACTGCCGG
>DASYAO010000128.1:0-44285 GCA_036501285.1 Gaiellaceae bacterium | reverse complement strand
CCGGACATCTCGTTCGGCACGTGCGACATCCGGTCGTCGAGTCCGACGGCCCGGAGCGCCGCCACCGCCCGCTCTCGGCGCTCACCGGTCTTGACCCCTGCATAAAGGAGTGGTAGTTCGACGTTCGCGAGCGCCGTCGTGCGCGGAATCAGGTTGAACGACTGGAACACAAAGCCGATCTTCCGGCTTCGAATCCGCGAGAGATCGATCTCGTCGAGCGTGCGAACGTCGATGCCGTCGAGAAAGAACTGCCCGCGCGTCGGCACGTCGAGGCAGCCGAGGATGTTCTTCATCGTCGACTTGCCCGATCCCGAGGCGCCCATGATCGCGACGAAGTCACCGCGATCGACCTGAAGCGTCACACCGCGGAGCGCATGCACCTCGAGGTCACCCATCGCGTAGGTCTTGACGACGCGGCGGAGCGAGATGACCGTGCGGCTCATCCGCCGGCCGCTCCCCTACCGGCAAAGGCGCCGCCACCGGCGGTGGCGCCGCCACCTCCGGCGAGGCCACCGAGTCCGGCGAGGCCGGCGCCGGTCGCGCCGGTGCTGGTACCCGCAGTCGCCGTCGCGACGGTCACCGTCGGCAGGACGACGACATCGTTCTTCTTCAGGCCGCTGACGATCTCGGTCGTCGAGTTGCCGACGATGCCCGTCGTCACGCGTGTGGCCGTTGTCGTTCCGTTCTGCTCGAGCTCGACGGTCGAGGTCGCTCCCGTCGTCGTGATCGCCGCCGTCGGCAGCTCGAGGACGTTCGTCCGTGTCTCGTCCACGACGCTCACGTTGGCCGTCATGCCTTCTTTGACGGTCGACGGCGGATTGACGAGGACGATCGTGACCGGATAGGTGACGACGTTGCTCACAACCGTCGACGTGCTCGAGACTGCGGTCACCTTGCCCGCGACCTGGACGTTCGGAAGCGCGGGGAACGTGATCGTCGCGGGCTGCCCGACGGCGATGCGCGTCGCGTCCGCCTCGGCGAAGCCGGCGACAATCTCGAGGTTGTCGAGCGAGGCGATCGTCACGAAACCGCTCGAGCTCGACGACGTGGTGCTCGAAGTGGCGCCCGCGCCACCGGCCGCGCCGGCGCCGGTCGAGCTGCTGCTCGCCTGCGCGCCATGGCTGACCGACGAGCCTGTGCCCGTGACGGCCGTGCCGACCGAGCCGTTCACCGCGGTGACCGTTCCGGCGATCGGCGCCTTCAACGTCGTCTCGGCGACTGCCTGCTGGTCGGCCGCGACCGTGGCCTCGTCCTGCTTCACCGTCGCTTCGTCCTGCGCGACCGTCGCGCTCGACGGCGTGATGCTCTCGGTGATGTTCGCCTGCACCTGCGCGAGGTTGTCCTCGGCGGTCTTGACTGCCGTCTTCTGCGTCGCGACGACTTGCCCATCGGTCGTGATCGTGGTCGTGTCACCGTCGCAGGCACTCTGCGAGGTCTTGAGCACCTGGCCGATGCCCATCGTCGTCCCTGCCGCGTTCACGGCGACGAGCCGGAACAGGTATGCCGTATCGGGCTTCAGTCCGCTGACGGGAACGGAGACCGTCGTCGCCGTTGCCGTCGCGTCGAGCTTCGCTGCCGCGGTCTTCGAGCCGTACGACGCGGTCTTCCCGTACTCGAAGTAATAGGTCGTCTCGCTGCCGTTCGGATCGATCGAGCCGCTGAGAGTAGCGGTGGTCGTCAGCACGTTCGCCGCCGCGGACGTCGTCGTCACCGGCCTCGCCGAGGCGAGCGTGACAAAGCTTGCGTCGGCGCCGTCGACCGTGCCGATCGAGTTCGTCGCGACGAGGCGGTAGTAGTACGTCGCACCCGGCTTCAGTCCTGTGAGGTTCGCGGTCACCGACACGATCGCATTGCTGGAGCCGGCGTCGAGGCTTGGGGTCTTCGAGCCGAGCCCCGATGTCGTCCCGTATTCGAAGTGATAGGTCGTGGCGGTACCCGACGGGTTGACAGTGCCGCTCACGGTCGCAGTTGACGACGCGACATTGGACGGCTGTCCCGTGGAGGCAGATGGCGCGGGCGACGCTGCCGTCGTCGTCGTAGTCCCCGACGTCGTCGTCGTGGGCGTCGCCCGCACGCTGTTGCGCGTCGTCGTCCCCGGGTTCGGCTGCGCGACGGACGCTGCCTGTCCGCTCGAGGACGAGCTCGCGCTCGAGGCGTTCGCCGAGCTCGAGTTTGTCGTGAGCGGAACGGTCGAGGACGTCGATCCGGTCGGCGGGCAGTTGAGCGACTGGTCGGTCCCCAGCTGCTGCTTGGCCGTCGTGACGGCCCGCTCGTCGGTCGAGAGCTGCGACTTCGCCGTGGCGACGGCTGACTGAGCCTGCAGCAGGCTCGAAGCGTTTGACGCCTTCTCGGCCGCCGTCGGGCCACCTTGCGCGGTCGCGAGCGCACTCGCGGCCTGGTCGAGGTTTGCCTGCGCCGCGGCGAGCGCGGTCTCGGCGGTGGTCGGATCGATCGTCGCGAGGACCTGCCCTGCCGTCACATGGTCGCCGCCGGCGACGTCGACGGCTGTGACGGTGCCGCTCGTGCCGAAGTCGGCAGACGCCGAGTTCGTGGCCGAGACGTTGCCGGAGGCGCTCACGCTCGACTGCACTGTCCCCGTCGTGACCGTCGCGGTCCGCTGCGTGCCGGTGCTCGCATTCGAGCCGCCCGTGAATCCGTAGACGGCGTTGAGGGCGAAGAAGACGACTGCGCAGACGACCGCAAGTGCGATCAGGTATCCGATCCTCGAGTTCTTGCGGAGGTAAGCCATGGACGTCCACCGTCGCGCACGACCGTAAGACGGACCTGAACCGAGCCTGATGAGATGCTGAAATCGGCGTACGGGCGGTGCTCTTAGACAACCTTCAGTCCCCGTTCAGGTCGCGCTCAATGCCCGTTGCGAGATTGGGTGTATGCAGACGCCTCAGGTGCTCGTCGTCGACGACGACCGGTCGATCCGCCAAGCGATCGTCAGAGCGCTCCAGCTCGAAGGCTACGAGGTGTCGGATGCGGCGGACGGGGCGCAGGCGCTCGCGTTCTTCGAGCCCGACGTCACGCCCCCCGACATGGTCGTCCTCGACGTGCTGATGCCGAATCTCGACGGCTTCACGACCTGCCGTGCGATCCGCACGAAGAGCCGCGTCCCGATCCTCATGCTGACGGCGCGCGACGAAGTCGCGAATCGCGTCAAGGGCCTCGACGCCGGTGCCGACGACTACCTCTCGAAGCCGTTCGCGATCGACGAGCTGCTCGCGCGCATGCGCGCGCTGCTTCGCCGGACGATCCCTCATGAAGGCGTGTTGCGCTACGCAGACCTCGAGCTCGATCCCAACGAGTGGCGAGTCGTGCGCGCGGGCAGGCACATCGAGCTGACGCGCATCGAGTTCTCGCTGCTCGAGCTGTTCCTCTCGCATCCGCGCAAGGTGATCTCGCGCTCCACGATCTTCGAGCGCGTGTGGGGCTATGACATCGAGCTTGCCTCGAACTCGCTCGAGGTGTACGTCGGCAACCTCCGGCGAAAGACCGAGGAGGGCGGCGGTTCGCGCCTGATCCAGACGATCCGCGGCGTCGGGTACGTCTTACGCGAAGACGGATGCTGAGTGGCGCTCCGCACCAGGATCGTGCTCGGAACCGCGGGCATCCTTGCCGTCGCGATCGTGACGGGACTGTCGGTTGCGTATTTCGTCGTCCGCGGCGAACTGCGCGGTGAGATCGACCGTTCGCTCGTCGCGTTCGCGCAGCCCTTCGTGCGTCGCGCGTCGCCCCGTGCGAAGGCGTTGCGGAACGCCAAGGCCGCGAGCGGCAAGGCGACATCGACGCTCGGCGGAGCTCGCGGCTACTTCCAGTTCGTTACCGCGGACGGCAAGACGCGCCTGGCGCCCAGCGAGCAAGTCCACCTCCCCGTGGGGCAGGCGCGTGCGGTCGCGCAAGGGAAGCGCTCCGCGTACTTCGCCGACACGACCGTCAACGGCATCACCGTGCGCGTCTACACAGTTCAGATCAGGGCGGGTCTCGCACTCGAGGTCACGCGCCCGCTCACGGAGGTCGACCATGCGCTCGACCGGATCGGCCTTCTGTTCCTCCTGATCTCGGCCGGCGCGGTCGGCGGCGCTGCGGGCCTCGGCTTCGTCGTGTCGCGCGCGACGCTGCGACCTGTCACGCGTCTCACCGAAGACGCCGAGCGCATCGCGACGACGCGCAACCTGCGCGACCGCACCGACGAGAGCCATCCTGCCGAGCTCGGCAGGCTCGCTGCGGCGTTCAACATGACGCTCGACGCGCTCACCGACTCCGTCAGCGCTCAGCGGCAGTTGATCGCCGACGCGTCGCACGAGCTGCGCACGCCGCTGACGTCGGCACGCACGAACCTCGAGGTGCTCGGACGCCACGACGAGCTGCCGGGCGCTACGCGGGACGGGATCCTCGCCGAGGCGATCGACGAGCTTGCTGAAATGACCCGACTGATCGACGAGCTCGTCGAGCTCGCCCGCGGAGACGCGCAGGCGTTCGAGTTCTCGCCCACTCGACTCGATCTCGTCGCGAAGGACGCCGTCGCGTCAGCGGCGCGCCGTTCCGGCGCCCAGATTCAGCTCGACACCAGTCCGACAATCGTCTCCGGCTCAGCCGACGCGCTCATGAGCGCCGTCGCGAACCTGCTCGACAACGCCGCGAAGTGGAGCCCTCCCGGAGCACCGATCGAGGTGCACGTCGACGCTGGTGCCGTCTCCGTCCGCGACCACGGTCCCGGCATCGCCGCCGACGACCTGCCACACGTCTTCGACCGCTTCTACCGAGCCACCGAGGCGCGAACGCTGCCGGGCTCGGGACTCGGACTCGCAATCGTCAAGCAGGTGGTGACGGCCCACGGCGGCACCGTCACCGCCGCGCCCGCCGACGGTGGCGGCGCGCTCTTCGTCCTCACGCTGCCCGAGCTCTGATTCAGCGGCCGGGGCCGGCCTGGCAGCTGCCGTTCACCGGCGCCGAGAGGCTGACCGAGGTCGCGGTCAGCGCGACACCCTGATCCTTGCTCGAGCCGCGAACGAGCGCGCACTCCTTGACCGAGATGGCTTTCGCCGTCGTGCCGACCGTCTTCAGGATCTTCGCGTTCGACACGAGCACGACCGACCGCGACCCGAACCGGCTGCTCACCGTCACCGTCGACCCCTTGATGGACGTGACCGTCCCGAAGACGAACCCCCCGTTGCCGGCGCGCGTAAACCCGGCGGATGGGCCCGATGCGCCGCTCGGCGCGCGCAAACCGCCGCCGCCAGCCGTGGAAGCGCATGCACCCGTCCCGGCGATGACGAGCTCGGTCACCTTGACTGCCGACCCGCTCGAGGCGCCGCTTGCCCTGATGCAGTCGCCGGCCCTCAGGCTCGTGCGCGATCCCGGCGCTTGCTTCGTGATCGCAGTCTTCGACGTGATGGTCACCTTCGAGCTGCCGCTGCTCGTCACCGTCGTCTTGATCGTGAACGACTTGCCGGAGATCGACGTGACCGCACCCGAAACGACGCCCGTGACCGATGCCGCATCGGCGACAGGCACCACAACCGCGGCCGCGGCCGCGCACACCGCAAGCAGCTTTCTCATTCGAAAACCTCCTTCTCGCAACATCGCGTGCAATGAGAGGTACCGCACCGACCTGAGGTCGAGTCGAAGGCGCGCTGAAGAGTTGCTGAAGCCGTTCACAGCGAATCCGCCTTACGCCGCCGTGCCTTCTGCTAGCGTTGGGACGCGAGGCGCACCCGGTGATCGGACCGCCTGTGAGGCCGCGAGTGCCTCGGGCGAGCGACGCAGCTCATTCCTCTTTTGTTCACCGACTGGAAGGAGCTCGCATGCGCACGTCCGCCCCGCCGCTGACGCCTTTCTTCTCGGCCGGCAGCCGCCGGCCCGCCCTCGTCCCGCTGACAGCCTCCATGGCACCGCGCGGGGCGCGGCTCGTGCGACTGCAGGTAAGAGACCGTCCGGGCAGCCTCGCGACCGTGTGCGCGCGGCTCGCCGACCATAGCGTCAACGTCCTCCGGCTCGAGGTGCTCGCGCGCGAGTCGGGCTTTGCCGTCGACGATCTGCTCGTCTCCGGCGGCGAGCTCGATGCCGCGCTCGCGAGTCTCGGCAGCACGGCGGCCGTGCTCGCGAACCGTGGCAACGCGGATCTCCTCGACCCCGGCCTCGCAATGGCAGGAGCGTGCGCCGGCGTCACAGCGGCAACCTCCGCGCGAGAAGCCTGCCGTCAGCTCGTCCGCGGCGCGATCGAGCTGGTATTCGCAGAGGCGGCGTTCGTCTGCGTGCGCGACGGCGTTCACTTCCTGCGCCCGGTTGCGTCGACCGTGCTCGATCTGCCGCCGCTCGAGGACGGACCTGCATCGCTTCTGCGCTCCTCGCTCGAAAGCGGCGAGTGCCTGACCGCGGACGGACGCGCGCCGTGGGCCGCGCTCGGCTTCCGGGAGCTGCTGCCGACTGGGTCGGTGCTCGCGGTGCCCGGAGGTTCCGCGCCCTACCTCGTGCTCGTCCTCGTGCGCGAGGACGATACGCGTTTCGTCTCGACCGAGGTCGACCGGCTCGCAGCCCTTGTTCGCGTGACGACCGGCACACTCCAGCTCCACGACCAGAACCGTGCCGTCACACGCGGCCGCCCCGCGATCGCGGCGCTCGCATGACGACACTGACTCGCGTCCTGATCGCCGAGGACGAGACGATCATCCGTCTCGACCTCCGCTCGCTGCTCGAGGCCGCCGGCTTCGAAGTCTGCGGCGAGGCCCGCGACGGCGCCGAGGCTGTCGATCTTGCTGCCTCCACCGATCCTGACGTCGTCTTGCTCGACGTGAAGATGCCGGTCGTCGACGGACTCGAGGCGGCCGCGCGGATCCTCAAAGAACGCCCGCTACCGATCGTGCTGATCACCGCCTACCGCGACGAGGAGATCACTGACCGCGCTGCCGAGACCGGCGTCTTCGCCTTGCTGACGAAACCGTTCCGGGAGGACGAGGTCGTGCCGGCGATCAAGACCGCGCAGGCGCGGCATGCCGAGCTCGTCGAGCTGCGGCGCGAAGCGCTCGGGCTGCGCGAGGCGCTCGAAGCGCGCAAGACGATCGAGCGCGCGAAAGGAATCCTGATGGCGAAAGAGGGTCTGAGCGAGGCCGAAGCGTTCGACCGCCTCCGTCTCGCGAGCCAACGCTCGGGCCGGCCGATGAAGGTGATCGCCGACGCGCTGGCCGCGACACTCGGCTAACGCCTCCCGGTTCCTGCACCGACGCGTCGCCCTCAGAAGGTTCGGGCCGAGCAACCCGAACTCACGCTCTCGCAAGCGCAACAGTCACGTCGTCGAGCGATAGGCCATCGACCACGACGACCTTGCCGGACGAGGAGACTCCGGCGACGATCCGCAGCTGCCGTGCCGGGACGCCACCAGCTCAATTCGCCGCCGCAGCGACCAGTACAGAAACAAGAAGACGATCCCCTGCGAGCAACAGGCGAGTTGCGCTGATTGGTCAGACGCGAAGCTCACCGGACGCCACGATTGGGGCTGGTCGTTTCATTTGTGCAAACGGTTGATTGTTCCTACCTCCGTTCGCGGGGCCTGCGAGCCGCAACCGTTTCCCCAGCGAGGAACGCCAGCGGCGCGATCTGCAGATTTGGCTCTCGAGCGTATCGATGAAGTCCGTTCGGAGAGAACAGGCATGCGCGCGCCCTGCGGGGAAAGCCCCTCGACTTGCGAATACGGGCCGGGCCAATCGCGCTTCGCGGCGAAACGCGGCAGAGCCCGTCTGCAACCGGGTCAGCGCTCGCGACTGTCGGCGTGCGCCGAGAACTCGGCGTGAGTGAACCGAACGTGCTCGTTGCCGCGACTGCCGCACACAGCTGGGCGGCCGTCGTAAGCTAAAGGGTCGTGACACGCGTTCGCTCTGCCGTTACGGCTGCCGCCGCCCTCGTCGCTCTTGCCGTTCCCACGGCCGGAGCATCCCGCGCACCCGTCTTGAGTTTCTCCGTGTTCGCCCACACGAAGCAGAACATGGACAGCATCGTCTGGACGGGGACACAGTTCCTCTACGTCCAGAACACGCAGAACACAGTCTGGGCGGCACCGCCGAACGGTCTGCCGGTCCATGTATTCGCGACGATGCCCAAGTTGATCGAGGAAACGCGCTGCCTGCTCTCACCCGGCACGCACGGCTTCCCCGCCGGGGTGATCTTCTGTCACTCGCCTGACGACAAGATCTACGAGATCCCGGGCAAAGGCGGCAATCCAACCGTGTTTGCGACGCTGCCCGTTCCGTCCGGCACGGTGTCGGACGGCGCGCTCGCATTTGACAGTGTCGGCAGGTTCGGCTACCGCCTCGTCGCGGCCACAGGGCGCTCGGGCGCGAACCAGGCCAAAGGCGGCACCGTCTACACCGTCGATCCATCTGGTGCCGTACACGCCGTGGGCGGTTACTCGGGAGCGGGCGCCGACAACGTGGCGATCGCGCCCGCAGGCTTCGGCTCGGTCGGCGGCGACGCGCTGCTCAGCGAGGACGGCGGCTCGGTGCCTGCCAACCTCGTCGCGATGGACGCGAGCGGCAAGACCCATGTGGTCGTGCACCTCGCACTCGGTCTGAACCCGATCGTTCCGATTGAGAAGGCAACGGCGGGCAGTGGACGGCCGCGGGCCGGGCTCTATGTCACCGACGACCTGAGCGGGAACACCTACTTCGCGCCGGCGGCGGCGTTCGCATCGTACGCCGGGGACGTTCTCGTCGGCAGCGAGCTGGGAGGCCGCTTTTGGATCGTCGAGCCGCATGAGTCGTCGTTCCGAGCCCTGCGAGTCCGGCACAACGCGATTCACGCGAAGAGCATCGAGGCCGGTATCTTCATCCCCTAACCACGTTCGGAGCGCCCGATGCCGCTGCGGGTGCTCGTCCGCAACGGGCGCTTGCCGCGCCAGTCGAGCTCGAACAGGTATCGCGAGTTGCCGAGCGCAGGAAGGAAGGCAACGATGCGTTTGGATTGCGTGTCGATCACGTCACCTGAGTCGCCGACGAACACGTACCTGCCGTCGAGACTGTGCTGAAGCCAGCCGGCTCGCCCGCAGTCGCCGCCGCAAGGGCTCTCGAGACCCACCATCCGGTGGCGCAGCCGAATATTTGCGAGCAGGAGTGGTGGACGCAGCGGTAGCTGCGAAACGTTATAGACGTGGACGTAGCTGTTCGGGACATCGATGACGTAGAGCTGCCGACTGTCGGGTGAGAGCGAGATGCCATGACTCGGCGTACCGAGCGAGTGCGTCCAATGGAAACCCTTGATGGGCACCGTGTAGAGAACTCGACCCGTGGTGAGGCTCGAGACCTGGAAGCCAAGGAAACCAGTCGCAGTCGTATAGACAAGCGTCTGCGCGCCGTTGATCGTGAATGGACGGACACCTGGAAGGAGGGGCCCGACCTTGCGCAGGACGCGATAGCTCGCCGTCGAGGCAACGAAGAGGAAGCGTGAGTTGCGCGGCCCCAGATAGACACGCTTCCCGTCGGGGGCGACGATTGTGTTGTGCGGACCCGGGCCAGCGTGGATCTCGTCCATTACTTCGCCGGTTCGTGCATCTACCACGTACCACACGTTGTCGAACGTGCGCTCGCCGGTCGGAAGGAAGAGTTGTCGGCCGTCAGGGCTGATCGCGGGACTGTCGGTGCCCGTCGGAAACGACCGTTCCCACAAGAGTCGGTTGCGGAGCAGGCTGAAGGCGATCAACGACCCGTCGCCGCTCGAGCCCCCGTTGCCGCCGACGCTCAAGTAGAGCATTCCGGTCTTCGGACTAACGGCGATCCCGCGGTATCCGTGTGCCTCCGGGATCACGAAGCTCTCGACGAGTCGAAAGCCGTCGTCGATGTCATAGACGTCAAGCCCTCGATCCGGGAAGACATATTCGTAACGATGCAGACCCGGGCTACCCGGAGCGGACGCTCCATGGTAAGTCATCCGGACCGGGGACAAGTCGTGCGTTTTCGCCGGCCAAAACGGTGGGCGGGGCAGACTGCTCTGCATGCCACAACCGGACAACGAGACGACAGCGAAGACGAGAAGCGCACGGCGGACGAGGCGCACAGCTGTAACCCTGCCAAACGGCGTCGTTGAAGACTTCGGAGGGCCGCGAGTCCGTTAGAGGTTTCGGAAAAGAGCCGCAAAGCGGGACACCCCGGTCAATCGCAGCGCCGGCAAGCCGAGCGAACGCATCGAGGCTGGTACCCGCCGCCAGCGCTCACCTCGTGCGAGCCCGAGAAGTGGCAGGAGCGCGAGCAGCGCGATGAAGGGCGCGAGCGGCCGCGTACGGAGGGCGCGCGCTGCGGCGACCGTCGGTCCGGAACCCACATCGGCGCGAGCTGCGTCGATCGCGCGATGGAGCTGCGCTTCGCTTTCAGCGGTGCCGCCGTTCGCGGCGGCGAGGTTCGCAAGCGTCGTCCCGCTCGTCGGATCCTCGTGATAACCCTGCTCGAGGGTGCCGTCGTCGTAGACGGCCTCGCCCGGCGCCCAGACGTGAACGAGTACCAGCCTCTCGCCGCGGAGGGCGCGGGCGAGCACCTGCTCGTCGAATGCCCGACTCTCGCCGTCGGTGAGGACGACGACGAGTCGCTTGCGCGCCGACGGCGGGAAGTAATCGCCGGTGCCGAGAACGCTCAGCGCGGCGAGATTCGTCGCGGTCACGGAATCATCGGCCGGCGGGGGCTGTTCGATCGCGACGGCACGCTCGACGGTCGAGTCGAAGACGGCCGGGTCGGCGCTCGGGAGGAGCGAGGGCAGCACCTGGTCCGTGAACGTGGCGATGCCGGACGGGACTTGAGGAATCGCCGCTCGCATCGCGAGCGCCTCGCGCTTCGCGCGCGCGAGCCTCGTCGCGGCGCCAGGACCCTTGGCGGCGCGCATCGAGCGAGAGATGTCGAGCACAAACATCGCCTGCGCGTCGGTGCGGACGCGCGCCGTTGTTTGCGAGCGGAGCGCGGGCTGCGCGGCGGCTACGCCGAGCAGCGCCGGTACCGCGGCGAGCGCGAGTACTCGCGGCAGGATCCGCACCGGCGGCGGCGCCAGCAGCCGCAGGGCAGCCCGAGTACGGCGGATGCGCCGCCCGGCCACGACGAGCGCGACGAGTGGGAGCGCCGCGGCGAAGGCGACGAGGCCCGCGTCCGGAGTCAGGAAGACGAGGGACATTAGTAACCTCGGCCGGGGAGCCCGCCGGCGCCGCCGCGATTGCCCTTTGCCGGTCCGCCGCTCGAGTTGTTCGAGCCGCGCCGGGAGCCCTTCGCGATGAGCTCGCGAAGAAGCAGTTCGAGGTTGAACTTCGCGTCCTCGTTCGCCGGGTTTGCCTGGACGGCCGCCTCGAAGTCAGCTTCACTTCGCTCGACCGGCGCCGGGCCGCTCGGGCCCTTTTGTGTCGAATCGAGGAAGGTGAGCGCGCCGAGCAGGTTGTCGGCCGCGGATGCCTGAAACGAGTCGCTGCTTCGCGCGAGCCGCGTCAGCACTGTCTCGAGCGCGCCGCGGGCGGCGGACTCGCGGAAGCCGTTGTCGACGCCGTTGCCCTCGGCCGAGACCGCCACGAAACGTTTCTCGGCGCGCCGGAAGGCGAGCTGACCGGAGAGGCCGATGATGTGAAACGCCGGGTCGAACGGCAGCGCAGTGTTCGCTTGCCACCTCGCGGCGGCCGGCTGCTGCGCGAAGCGGACGTCACCGCTCTCGATCGCGCTCCGCCAGCTCCGTAGATCGGCGGCGAGCAGCCCGGCGACGACAGCAAGCGCGAGCAGTACGACGGCGGCGACGACGCGCCGCCACCTCACGGCGTCGCCTCCCGCAGCTCGCCCCAGCGCAGGCGCGCTGAGCGCAGCTCAGCCACCGCGAGTAGCGTTCCGACGATCGCGGCGAGTGCGACGAGCAGCGTCGGGAAGGACGAGTGTGGCACCGGCGCCGTTCCGTTTCCGGACGTGAGCCCGGCCGGGATGATCGAGGTCGCGTTGCCGATCAGCCCTTTGAAGCGCGCGAGGTCGTTCGGATCGGCGTTGAGCGCGATCACGCGCAAGCGGGCGTTCTCTGCCGTGTACTCGCCGAGCACGGCCGTCAGCCGCTGCAGGTCGTTCGGGTCGTCCTGCAGGTCGCTGATAAGGACTACCGACGGCCGCCGCAGGCCGTTCGCGAGCTCGATGCGACGCGCGAGATCGAGCCCGCTCGAGATCTCCGTTCCGGAGGTAAAGCCGGCCGCACCCCACGGGTTGATGGGAAACTGCGGCTGCTCGCCGGGCGGCGCAGACGGCACCGTGAAGTAGCGGACGAGTGGCTCGAGCTGCGAGGCGGGTGTGCCGGGCGGCAGCGCCTCGTAGGCCGTGCTCGAGAAGACGACGAGGCCGTAACGGCCGCCGCGCGCGACGAGTTGCTGCAGCGTCTCGTGGATCCGCGAGTACGTGTCCGAGGTGATGCTCGCTGACAGGTCGAGCACGACGATCCCGCCCGCGCCTGATGGAAGAAACGGCTGCGCGCTTGTGGGCGGACGCCGGGCTGAGGCGGCTGTGGCAAGGACGAGCGCGGCGAGCAGCACCCAGAGCAGGGCCCGCACGGCGAGCCCTCGCGAGGCCGTGCGAGCGAAGTCGGCGAGCGTCGCATACGGGATCCGGTTCACGAGACGCGTCCGTTCGGGTCGGCGGTCTCAGCGAGCTCGAGCGTGCGGTCCGGCGTCGGCGGAGCCTCCGACCAGGCCGCGTCGCCCGCGGCACCGGCGAGCTCGCCCGCGCCGGCGCCGGCCAGCGCACGCGCGAGCAGGCCGAGCGCCTTGCGCCGGTCCGCAGGATTCGGCCGCACCGCCGCCTGGCGTGCATAGGCGATCGCCGCCTCGAGCGGCGTACGCCGCGCAAGCGCCGCGCGCCGGCGCCTCGCCGCGAGCGGACGGAGCTCGAGCGCGAGGAGTGCGAGCGCACCGAGCGCGAGAACGCCGGCGGCCGCCGCGAGCAGGTCGGCGAGCACGGGCGGCACGCCGAACCTCGCCGGCGGCGGGATCGACGGGATGCGGAAATGCGGCGTCGGCGTGGCGACATCGGCTGGTGCGAGCCGCGAGGCGACCGTGAGCAGCGGCCAGGTAGCGCTCGCATGCAGCGCCTTCCCGCCCGCCTGCGCGGCGACTGCGACTGCCGGGAAGCTGACAAGCTTCGAGCCCTTCGTCGGCAAGCACTCGTCGCTCAGACATTTCAGTTCGTAGCGGTAGACGATCGTCTGCTCGTCGCCTGCGCGCGAACGGTGGACGGCCGGCAGCGCCGCCTGCGTGTACGGCGCGAAGCTCGCCTCGACGCGGATGCTCCCAGGCGAGACCGAACGTCGATCGAGATCGACTGCGACGGTGGCGACGACCGGGTCGCCGAAGAAGACCGCGCTAGGCGCAAGTGAGACGCGCACAGCGAGCGGCTGCGCCGCGCCGGCGATCGAGCCCCCGCCCCCGAACCCGCCGAGCGCGGCCGTGAGGATCAGGCCGAGGACGATCGCGGCGACGGCCCCGCCGATGAGCGGCATCCTCACCGGCGTCTCCAAAGGGTGCGACGGCGCTCGGCCCAGTCGAGGAAACGCCGCTCGACCTCATCCTCGTCGCTCGTGTCGAGCAACACCGGCTCGAGACCCAGGTGCCAGAAGCCGGCGAGGAGCTCGTCGCGCCGGCGGCGGTTCAGCTCTGTGCGGCGGGCGGCCTGCCGGCGCGTCAGCCACACGTCCAGTTCCTCGCCGCCCCCCGGCGCCGCGAGCGGCAGCACGACTGAGGCGATCGGCGGGAAGCTCTGCTCCCAGACCGGGTCTTGGACGACGACCGGTACCGCTTCCCAGCGGCGGGCGGCGAGCGTGAGCCACGCCGAATCGGGCACCGGCTCGCCGAGGAAATCCGAGATGACGAAGACGAATGTCCCGGAGGCGAGCTCGCTGCGAAAACGGCCCAGGAAGGCGAGCGAACGGAGGACACCGTCCTCCGGGGCGCTTCCCTGAGCAGAACCGAGCGCGTCGATCCGCTCAAGCGCGCCACGGCCGGCCGGAGCCAGCCAGCGGGGCTCGCCGTCATCGCCGTGGTCGAGATGGGCGATGGAGGAGTTGACCGCCTCGGCGCTCGCCGCCAGCACGGCAATCGCGGCGCCCACGGCCACCGGCTTCTCGAGCCAGGGCGACTGCGGCGGGTAGAGGCTCATCGAGGGACGCCGGTCGCGAACGAGAACGACGCGCGGCGCCTCTTCGGCGTATCGCTCGCGAACGACGAACTCGTCGCGGTCGCGCGCGGTCGAGAGGCGCGCGCTCGCACGCCAATCGATCGTCGAGACGGGATCGCCGCGGACATAGGCGCGCGAGCCGGCGACGTCCGAACCGTGACCGCGCCGCAGGCTCGGGCGGCCGCCGAGCGGCAGCCCGGCGACGCGGTATCTCGGAACGAGCGGAACGACCCTGCGGCTACGCGGCGGCACGAGGGGTCACGGCATCGCGACCAGTTCGTCCGCCTTCCAGTCCGGCCGGGGAGCCGGCGCGAGCTCGAGGCAGTGGTCGCGCAGACGGTAGATCGTCTCATCGCGCGAGAGCCGGCGCGTCTCGGCGAGATACGTCGGCGAGAGCAGGAGTCGGTGGCCGAGCACCGGAACGAACAACCGCTCGACATCCTCCGTGACGACGTGGTTGCGGCCGTGCACGAGCGCCCAAGCGCGCGCGAGCTTGACGAGCGTGAGCGAACCGCGTACCGACCCGCCCACTTCGACCTCGTCGAGAGTCCGTGTCGTGCGCACGAGACGCACGATCCACGTGTCGAGCAGTTCGTCGACGTAGACGTCTTCGACGGCCCGCTTGAGCTCCTCGATCTCGGCGAGGCCGACGACGGGCTCGAGCGCGTCGAGCGGGTGCCCGTAGCGCTGCTCGCGCACGATCCGTACTTCCTCGTCTTCGGCCGGGTACCCGAGGCTCAAGCGGACGGCGAAGCGGTCGAGCTGCGCCTCAGGCAGCGGGAAGGTGCCTTCGTATTCGATCGGGTTCTCGGTCGCAAGCAGTAGGAACGGCTCGGGCAGCGGGTGGGTCGTGCCGTCGACCGTAACCTGCCGCTCGGCCATCGCCTCGAGCAGCGCCGATTGCGTCTTCGGCATCGCACGGTTGATCTCGTCGACGAGCAGCACGTTCGCGAACACCGGGCCCGGTTGGAACTCGAATTGACGCGTCCCCTGGTTGAAGACGCCGAGCCCGGTGACGTCAGTCGGCTGGAGGTCGGGCGTGCACTGGATTCGCGAAGGCACTGCGCCCTCGATGCTCGCGGCGATCGCGCGCGCTAGCACGGTCTTGGCTGTTCCCGGTACGTCCTCGAACAGGATGTGGCCGCCCGAGAGCAGCGCGGCGAGAACGAGCCGGATCTCCTCCTGTTTGCCGTGGACGACCTTCTCGATGTTCGCAAGCAGTCTGACCGCGGCGCTGCCCGGATCCACTGTCCGCGATGCGCTCACCTCACGCATCGTAGACAGCCGATCACCGCCGGCCGCAGGGCTCGTCGCGTGCGATTTCAGCCGAGCTTGACGGTGACGAGGCCCTGCGGCGCGTTCGAGGGCAGCGTCTTCGGGTAGACGGCCGGATCGACGGTTCCGCCGGCGTTCGTGCCTTTCGCGGAGAAGAACTGCCGCTGCGCTTCCCAGAACTTCGCGGTGAGTCCTCGTGCCGAGGCGGGAAGGACGAGCTCGAAGCGGCCGTTTCGGTCCGGCCAGGTTGCGCGCAACGGTTTGATCACGCGTCCCCTGCCGCCGACGACGCCGACGAGCAGGCCCTGATAGAAGGCCCCCGGCATCGGCTGCGGGGTTAGCGCCGACGAGGTGAGCGTCGTGCCCGGGGCGGACGGAAGCTGGATGTTGAGGGTCGCGCTCTTCAGCTCCGAGAAGTTGATGAAGTCCGTCGTCGTCTGCGAGAAGGAATTCGCGCCGACTGCGACCGCGACGCTCATCGGAACCGGATTGTCGCCTTCTTCGTCGGTCGAGACGAGATACGACGTGTACCTGCCGTTGGCGCCTGTCGGTCTCGAGAACGTCCAGAACTTATGGTCGTTCGTGCGCGTGGTGACGATGGCACCCTTGACAGGATTGCCGCTCGAGTCGGTCACGGTGCCGGTCAGCTCGTAGCTCAGGAGCTGAACGGGATGCGGCGCCTGGTTCTTCCCGTAGCTGATCCGGCCGGAGACGACGATCGTGCCCTCCGCACCCGATTTGACGGCCACGTTGCCGACCGAGTAGCCGACACTGATCCCGGTCTTCGCCGCGAGCAATTCACGCTGCTGCGTCGCGGTGAGCCTTCGCCCGTCGATCTTCGCTCCCGTCACCCCGACGACCTTGACGACGTGCCGGTCGGGCATCGTGTCGTCGGCCGGATAGGTGAATAGGCCGTTTTTGTCGGTGGCGGGTGCGACCCAGCCGTCGATGCTCATCCGCGCACCGGCAACGGGCTTGCCGGCGAACGTGACGCGACCCTCCACGCCCTGCGTGTTGTCGGTGTTCGGATCCCACGCCTTGATCAACACCGGCCCACCGACGGACACCCTCGCCGGTCCAGCGGAGCGTGCCGCCTTCAGGCGGCGCGTTGCGTGGGCGACATGTCGACTCGCCGGCGCGTGCGTCGTGTTCACGGCTTCGCGCTGCAACGTCGTCAGGTTCGTCGGACCCGGGGACTGGGTCTGGCCACCGCCGAGCGCGAAGACCTGCAGCTGGCTCGCCTGCGTGCCGCCGTTCGACGACGTCGTCGTGCCGCCGACCGTGATCGCCACGTATTCGGTGCCGTTGACCGAGTAGACGGACGGCCCCGACGCGATCTGGAACCCGGTCTGGAACGTCCAGAGGACCTTCCCGGTCTTCGCGTCGAAGGCCCGCATGTTGCCGTCACCGCCGCCGGCGAAGCCGACCCCTCCCGCCGTCGTCGTCACCCCGCCGCGCTCGGGCTGCGGCGTCTGAAATTTCCAAACGCGCTTTCCGGTCGCGACGTCGATCGCGCTTATCGAGCCGTAGTCCTTCCACCCGTTTTCCAGAAACTGGCCGAAGTCGCCGTTCGCGAGCCCGAGGAACGTGCTGCCGAGCAGAAGCTGCTGCGCCTGCTCCTGCGTCGGCGTCTGTTGCTCGAGAGCCGACGCCGTCTCCGAAGCGGCGTTGTAGACGTAGCCGGTCTGTGGATCGAATGACGCCGGCGAGTAGTTGAGACCGCCGAGCGAGGATGGATACACCGCGACCGGTTTGCCCGGCTTCAGATTCGGGTGCTCGACGTTGTCGAGCACCTTCACGCGCTGCCAGATCGGCGCGCCGGTCTTCGCGTTGTACGCGAACCAAACACCCTCCATCGTCGCGACCGACACGATCCGCTGCGTCTTCCCGCCCACCTTCGCCGTGTAGACCATCGGCGGTTGCGAAGTGTCGTAGGCCCACTCGTTGAACGACATCTGCTGCTGCCACCACTTCAGCTTCCCCGTCTTCAGATCGACCGCCACAAGCGAATCGACACGCGCGTCGTTGCCAGGCCGCAGCGACGGGTAGTACGCCGGCGCCGGCGCTGCCGTCCCAAAGTAGAGCGTGTTCGTGGTCGTGTCGACCGTCTCCGGCGTCCAATTGGTCCCGCCGCCGACGAAGATCGCCTTGCTCCGCCACTCGGTTCCGGTCGGCGGAATCGTCCAGAACGGGTTCGCCCAGGCCGGCGAGAGATTGCTCGTGTTGTAGGCCATCACGAAACCGCGCACGCCGTAGTCGGAGCCGGCCGCGCCGACGATCAGCGTGTGATCCCAGCAGACCGGCGCGCTCGTCTCCGAATAGCCGTAGTTCGCGTAAGCACCCGGCACGTCCCGCGCGATCGGGACGCGCTGCAGCTGCTGGCCATTCGCCGGATTGAGCGAGACGATCGTCATGTCGAGCGTCAGCAGAAAGAGCTTGCCGTCGCAATAGGTAAGACCGCGGTTCGCGACGATCCCGTAGTTCTTGAACGTCGCCACGTTGTCGGGCGCGTAATGCCAGATCGATGCACCGGTCGTACCGTTCACCGCAAAGACCTGGTCGTCACCCGACGTGACAAAGACCATCCCGTCGACGACGATTGGATACGACTGCTGACCCTTCTTGATGCCCGGCACGATCTTGTTCAGATCGAACGTGAATACGCGGCCGAGTTGCGATGCGTTCGAGGGCGTGATCTGTGTCAGGGGCGAGTAGCGGTTCTCGTTGATCGTGTTGCCGAAGCTGAGCCAGTTCGTATCGCCGGACGCCGACAGGGCGCTCGTGCGGCCCGACGCACCCGTGGCAAGGAGCAGGAGCGCAAGAACAGCAGCCGACGCCAGCGCCGACCCTCTCCAGCGAGCGTCCGCGATAGAGGCGTCCCCCATAGAGGAGAAAATAGCCGCCGGCGTGTAGCCACGTCAAAAATGGAGTCCCTCTCACAGCGGCGGGACGTCGTTCGCTAACGTTCCGCATGGTCGCACGGGCCGGCGCACGGCCCGTTTTGCCGTTTCCTCGTCCCTGCGCTCCTTGCATCGCTTCGGGGTTGGGCTTGCGTCGCCGGGCCTGTGCTTCATGTGCAGGCCCTCGAGCGAACGGGAATCAAGCTGACTGGTGTGCCCTGGACCGGCAGCGGTTTCCATCACGTCTACGCACCGACCTCCGCCCCCGCCCGCCGAGTGACACGACCTCGAAGACGCCAACGACGTGCCGTGACGCTGAGGGGCCGGCGATGCCGGCCCCTCAGTCACTCGTGCTTCTACTCGACCCTTCGCTATGAAGGCAACTGGAACGCGTAGAGGTCGGAACCCGACTTCGGCGTGACGTAACCCGACTCACCGAGGAGGGCGTTGCCGCCTGCGTAGACGGCGACGTACTGCTTGCCGTTGACCGAGTAGGTGATCGGCGCGGCGTTGATGCCGGCGGCCAGCTTCGGCGACGTCCAGAGCAGCTTGCCCGTGGTGTCGCTGTAGGCCTGGAACTCGCCGTTGTTGCGGCCGACGAAGACGAGACCGCCCTGCGTCGAGAGCATGCCGCTGTAGCACGGATCGTTGTCGCCCGCGAACTTCACCTCCCAGGCGATGCGGTTCGAGCGCATGTTCATTGCGACGACCGTCCCCTGGGCCTTCGTCGCCGGGCTCCCCTTCGGTGCGAAGAGCCCGTCGACCTGGAAAAAGTTACCGAGCGGCTTCAGCGTCCCTGCCTTCGCTTCCGGAAGCGCCTGGAACGCCGCGGTGCTGTTCTTCGAGCAGATGTAGAGGTAACCGGTTTTCGGACTGTAGGCCGAAGGCGGGTAATCGGAGCCGCCCAGCGCCGACGGTGCGAACGCCGTGGGGTGCGTCTCGCCGTACGGCGTGAAGAGGGCGCCGACCGTGACCTTCTTTCCGTTCGGCTCCTTGTAGGTCGCCCACGACTTCGGAGCCCGCTGGGCCGCGAACGGCTGGCCAACGGGCCTCGGCTGCGTCGGATAGGTGTGCTGAGCGGCGCTCTGCGGCACCTTCGCTTCAGTCATGCCGAGGATCGACTTGCCGGTGCGGCGATCGAGGATGTAGACCCAGCCGTCTTTGTCGGCCTGGGCGATCGCTTCGCGCGTCTTCCCGTTGATGTTCAGGTTGAAGAGCTCGACGCCGTTCGCTGCCGGGTCGTAATCCCAGTTGTCGTGGTGGACCTCCTGGAAGGCCCACGCGAGCTTCCCGTCGTTGATGTGCACAGCGACGACGCTCTCGGTGAAGAGGTTCTTACCGTCACCGCGGTCGGCGCCGTTGTAGGGAATCGGGTTTCCGGTCGCGATGTAGACGAGACCGAGGTTGGTGTCGACGGCCGGGCTGCTCCACATCGCGCCCCCGCCCGTATAGAGCTTCGGCGCTGACCATGAGCTGGCGCCGAGCTGCTTCCCAGTCGGGATCGCGTCCCAGCGCCAATTGACCTTGCCCGTGTTCGCGTTCATGGCCACGAGCTGGTCGGGCGCACCCGAGTCGCCGCCCGACTCGCCGACGATCACGAGGCCGTTCACGTAGAGCGGCGCGGCGGTAAAGGTGTAGCCGAGTTTCCAGTTCGCGGCCTTCGTCGACCACTTGACGCGGCCGGTCGCCTGGTCGAGCGCGGTCACATAGGCGTCGGTCTCCGCTGCGTAGACGTTGCCGCCCCCGATTGCGACGCCGCGACTCGTCTGGAGCAGCGAGCTAAAGCCCTTCGGCGTCTTGTATTTGTAGGACCAGAGCCGCTCGCCGGTGGTCGCGTTCATTGCGTAGACGTTGCCCTTCGCGTCGGGCATGTAGAGCGTTCCGTTGTACTCAACCGGCTGCGCCTCGGCGAGCGAGCCCTTGAAGGTTGGCTTGCCCTTCGTGGGAATGAACACCTTGGTGTGCCAGGCGATCTTGAGGTTCCCGACGTTCCCCGAGGTGATCTGCGTCAGCCCGGAGAACTGCTGGTTCATATCGTTTCCGTGCACGCCGACCCAGTCGTTCATCGGCGTCGCTGCGAGCTGACTCGCGTTGAACGCGGGGATCGGCGTAATCGCGGTGCGCTTCGCCGATGCGCCGCCGATCAGCGCGAGTGAGGCGCACCCGGTGATCATCCCCGCGGCGAGGAAGATCCGCTTGGCCTTCATCTCACCCCTCCTATTCACTGCTGTGGCTGACCTGGGAACGCAAACCTTACAACGCGCGCGGGACTAACGTGAGACAACTGCAAACTTGAAGCCGCTCCAGTGACCCTGGTATATTTGGCTGTGGTGAAGCGTTCCTTCGCAGCTGTTTTCACGGCGAGCGCCCTCTTCGCCGTTGTCCCGAGCGGGTCGCTCGCAACGACCTCTCCGGCGTACAACTTCCCGGTTCACGTCTTGATCACGAACAACGACGTGATCCTCGACCGGTCGGCGGCCAAGCGGGGTTGGCTTGCGCACTTCTACATCAAGAACAAGTCGACGAAGACGATCCGGTTCGAGATCGGCGGGCTCACCTCCAAGCCGGTCAAGCCTGGCCAAACCGGCAAGCTCGGCGCCTATATGGAACTCCGTGGTCAGTACACCTACCACGTCGAGAATTCGAAGAAGACCCCCCTGAAGGACAAGGGCGGGTTCTTCGAGGTCACCTAGACCTGGGTGCGCGAGGCGCCCTCGCGGCCACGGCGGCCAGCGCCCTCGCGTGCGCCGGGGGAGCCGGCGGGGCCGGCTGGCCCGAGCCGAACGCGAACCTCAGCAGCACCCGTGCGACTACCGCCACCTCGATCTCGGCCGCAACCGTCAGGAAGCTTCGCATCCTCTGGCGGTATCGGCTTCCGGCCGGCTCGCCTTACGGATCGTTCGCATCGACACCCCTCATCGTCGGCGACACGGTCTACTTCCAGGACCTGCAGTCTTCCGTCTACGCGGTCAACGCACGGACGGGACGCCGCCTCTGGGTCGTCCGCGAAAGGGCGCCGAACGACGGCCCGAACGGCCTCGCCGTCGTCGGCTCACGAGTCTTCGGCGCGACCGACACCTCCGTCTTTGCGCTCGACCGGCGCACGGGCCGACGCCTCTGGGCACGCCTTATCGTCAACCGTCACCAGCAGTTCGTCGACATCGCCCCGCTCGCCGCCGACGGGCTCGTCTTCGCCTCGACCGTCGGTTTCTCGCCCGGTGGTCAAGGCGTGCTCTACGCACTCGACCAGCGCACAGGGACGATCCGCTGGCGGTTCGACACGATCGCCAAAGCATGGACCCATCCCTCGGCAGGTGGCGGCGGCTCCTGGTTCACGCCCTCGCTCGCCTCCGACGGCCATCTCTACGTCGGGATCTCGAACCCGGACCCCTGGGGAGGCTCGGCGAAGCTGCCGAATGGCGGCATGTATCCCGGCCCGGTGCTGTATACAGACGCGCTCGTCGTGCTGGACGCCCGAACCGGCAAGCTCCTCTGGTACGACCAGGTGACAAAGCACGACGTGCGGGACTACGACCTGTCCCTGTCGCCGATCCTCGTCGGTGACGACGTCTACTCCGCCGGCAAGGCCGGCCGCGTGGTCGCCTGGAACCGGACGAGCGGCAAGCGTCTCTGGGCCACCGCGGTCGGGACACACCTCCACGACCTGGGGCCGCTGCCGAAGCTGCCGGTGCGTGTCTGCCCCGGCCTCTGGGGCGGTGTCTTGACGCCGATGGCGTACGCGCGCGGCCGTCTCTTCGTGCCGGTCGTCCAGCGCTGCATGGCGGAGAGCGCCATCCACATCGCGCGTCTGGAGCCGCTGACGAACGCTCAGGGCGTCGTCGTCGCGCTCTCGGCGCGTAAAGGCCAGAAGCTCTGGTCGCGTACGCTCGGGTCGCCGCCAACCGGTTGCGCAACAGTCGCGAACGACGTCGTCCTCGTCCCCACCTACGACGGTCACGTCGACGCCCTCGAGACTGCAACTGGGAAGGTGCTGTGGCGCGTGCGCGAGCGGGCCGGGATCATCGGCTGCCCAGCGGTCGCTGGCAACCTGCTGCTCGTGGGCGCAGGCGCACCGTACCCGGTCCGAGGCGGCGACGTGCGCGAGATCATCGCGTACGGGCTGCCGGAAGGACGTTCTTAGAATGACCGACATGGGAGAGATGAAGGACGCGCGGCTCAAGCGGGCAAAGGCGACGACGGACCGGCTGCTCGCGAACATTGAAACGGTCGTGCACGGCAAGACGGAGGAGATCAAGTTGGTCCTCGCCACGCTCGCCGGTCGTGGTCACGTGCTCTTCGAGGACGTCCCCGGCACCGCGAAGACGGTGCTCGCGCGAGCGATCGCCGGCTCGATCGAGGGCGCCAACACCTCGCGCGTGCAGTGCACGCCCGACCTCCAGCCGACCGACGTCACCGGCCTCTCGGTCTACAACCAGCGCACGCGCGACTTCGAGTTCCGGCCGGGCCCCGTCTTCACGAACGTCCTGCTCGTCGACGAGATCAACCGGGCGATGCCGAAGACACAATCGGCTCTGCTCGAGGCAATGGCCGAACGGCAGGCGACGGTCGACGGAGTGACGCGCCTGCTGCCGGAGCCGTTCCTGCTCCTTGCGACCGAGAACCCGATCGAGCAGGAAGGCACGTTCCCCCTGCCCGAGGCGCAGCTCGACCGCTTCTACGTACGCACCGAGCTCGGCTATCCGTCCGTGGAGCAGGAGATGCAAGTCGTGCGCGAGCAGCGAACGGAGCATCCGCTCGCGCGACTTGGGCCGGTCGTGACGCTCGGGGATGTAGAGGAGCTCGATCGCGCGGTCTCCGAGGTCTACGTCGACGAGCTCCTGCTCCGCTGGATCGTCGAGCTGGTGCAGGCGACGCGCGAGCTCGAGCAGGTCGCGCTCGGAGCGTCGGTGCGCGCGAGCCTTGCGCTCGAACGCGTGGCGCGGGCGTGGGCGCTCATTCACGGCCGCGACTACGCGACGCCCGACGACGTCGAACGGCTGTTTCTGCCGGTGCTCGGACACCGCGTCGTCTTCACGGCCACCTTCCTGGGTGAGGCGCGGCACCTCGGGCGCGCGGAAGCGCTGGAGCGGTTCCGCGACCTCGTCCTCGAGCGCATCCCGCGCCCCGAGCCCACAGAGGAGCGGGAGCTGACGGTACTCGCGAGCCGCTGAGCCAGAGCCGTGATCGCCAGCGCCGAGACCATCCCGCTCTACCCGCGGAGGCGGCTGATCGGTTCGCCGTTCGGAGGCTTCACAAGCGTGCGTCGCGGCGAAGGCTCGGACATCGCGAGCTCTCGCCCCTACGAGCCGGGCGACCACGTGCACGCGATCGACTGGAAGGCTTCGGCGCGCCTTTCCGCGGCGCACGGGAACGACGAGTTCATCGTGCGAGAGCGGCACGCTGAGGAGATGTCGCGGGTCGTGCTCGTCATCGACCGGCGTCCGTCGATGGCGCTCTACCCCGACGAACTCCCATGGCTTAACAAGCCGCGGGCTGTCGAGTTCGTCACCGACCTCCTCGTTGCGAGCGCGCTCAACCAGCGGGGCCTCGTGGGCTACCTCGATCTCGGCTCCCACGCGAACGGCCACGAGGCCGGGACGCCGTTTTGGCAGCGGCCACGTTCTCAGCTCTCGACATGGCAGGGCGATCTCCGCGAGCGCGTTCTCGACTACCTGAGCGGGGGCTTCGACGCGCCCGACGACGGCCTCGAACGCGCGCTCGCGTACCTCTCCACCGCAGCCCGCGGTTCGCTCCCGCTTGGGACTTTCGTGTTCATCGTCTCCGACTTCACGGCACCGCTCTCGCCCGGCTCCTGGGCTCGCGCTCTCGAGCAGCGCTGGGACCTCGTGCCGATTGTCGTCCAAGATCCGATCTGGGAGCAGAGTTTCCCTTCGATCCAGGGCGTCCTCACACCGCTCGCAGACCCGGGTCGCAGCACGCGCCGGCTCGTCCGTTTCGACGCCAAGCAGGTCGAGGAGCGGCGCCGCGCGAACCAGGCGCGCCTTGATGGGCTCCTGACCGACTTTGCCGGGCTCGGGCTCGACGCGGTGCTGATTGGGAGCAGCAACCCCAATGACGTACACGCCGCGCTCCTTTCCTGGGCCGAGCACCGCGCGGAGCAGCGGGGACGGCGCATTTGAGACGGCTTCGCCGCACGACCGACAGCCTGACGCGCGGTGAGCTCGTCGCGCTCTCGCTCGCGGGGCTCACGGTGGCCGGCGTCGTCGTCCTCGTCGGCGTCTTCGCGAGCGGCTGGTGGCGTGGCACGGGCGGGACATACGTGCCGAGCCGGCTTACGACGACGAGCAGGATCACTCCGCAGAGCTCGCTCTTCGCGGACCCTCTCGTTGCGGAGATCGACGTCGTGCTCGACGCGCGAAGCGTCGACCCGGCGACCGTGCAGCTGACGCCTAGCTTCCGCCCGTTCGTCGTGCGTTCGCAGTCGCGAAGCGTCGAACGCGGAGTCGGGGCCGCGACGATCGTGCGCTTCCGATACGAGATCGAATGCGTCGCCGCCACCTGCGTCCCGCTGCTCGGGAAGAAAAAGGGAGGTGGCATCGCGAGCGATGCGATCACGCTGCCGGCGGCGAAGCTTCTCGCCGGCAGACGGAATGGAACGACCCTTTCGAGAACCGTCGCCTGGCCGCCGTTCACCGTGCACTCGCGGCTCACTTCCGAGGAGGCCGGGCTCTCGACGCCGCACTTCGCGCCGTGGTTCACGCCACCGCCGATCTCCTGGCGGCTCTCGCCCGACCTCGTCGGCGGCCTCGCACTCTCCGTCGCCGTCGTGCTCCTCCTCGGTGCGGGTCTTCTCGTAGCGACGGTCGCGGTCGGCGACACCGCCCGGCTGCGGGTGCGGCGGGTGTCGCACCTGTCGCCAGTCGAGCGTGCCCTGCGACTCGCCGAGCACGCCGCCGCGAGCGGCGAGCTCGACGAGGAACGCAAGGCGCTACAGCGGCTCGCGGTGGAGCTCGGACAGACCGGCTACGGCGAGCTCGCCGACCAAGCGCGCTGGCTCGCCTGGTCGGAGGACGATCCATCATCCGATGGGCTCGAGTCCCTTGCCCACGCGTTGAGGTCGAACGGTGCTCGCTAGACCTAGATGGCTCGCCCGGGCGCTCGCGCGCTCACGCGTCGCAGCGATTCCCCTCGCCGACCTGCCGCTCTTCCAGCGCGCCTGGCGACGGACACGTCTCGTGCGGCTCGCACTCGCAACCGCGCTCGTTGCTTGCGTCGTCGCGGCCTTCTTCGTCGCCCCGGCAGCTCCTGGGCGGCGCTTCCTGCCGGCGAACACTGCCGGCATCGTCGTTCTCGATGTCTCGGCGAGCATCAGGCCGATGACGTACACGCTGATCGAACGCGAACTTGCGACGCTCGCTGCGACATCCGACCGCTTCGGACTCGTGCTCTTCTCGGACGTGGCCTACGAGGCGCTGCCGCCGGGCACCCCGGCTGCACAGCTCAGGCCGCTACTGCGTTTCTTCGCCCCGCCGAAGCAAGGTGGGTTTCCCGACAACCCGTGGGAGCAGTGGTTCACGGGCGGCACCGTGATCTCGAACGGCCTCTACCTCGCGGCCGAGATGCTTCAACGCGATCACGTCCAGCACGGCGCTGTCGTGCTGATCAGCGACCTGGCCGACGACCCGACCGACTCCGGGCGCTTCGCGAGCGCCGTGCTCCTCTACCAGCAGCGGCATATCCCGCTCGAGGTCGTCGGTCTCGATCCGACCCCCGACGACGCCGAGTTCGTGAAGAGTCTGCTCGGGCCCCGGGCCGTGACCCAACTCGCCCACCTGCCGAGCGGTGCCAAGTCCCGCGGGACGATCAGCTTCGTCGGCAGCTTTCCGCGCTGGCTCGCAATCGCGGCCGGTGTCGTCATCGTTCTGCTCGCACTCGACGAGTGGTGGGCAGAGCCGCTCCGATGGCGGCCGCGGAGGGCGGCATCGTGACGCGGCGCGCCGCGGCATTCAGGTTCGTCACCGCACTGCTCCTCACCGCGTGCGCAGTCGTGCTGATCATGCTTGCTCGTGATGCGTGGCATTGGGGACGCGCGATGACCGACGCGGACGCCCGCGCCGGGGCCGGGCCGATCTCGACAAATGCCTGGAATGCCGACACCGTCCTTCCCGATAACTTCGTCCGCGACGTCCTTGGTATTCACGACGACGTCGCCTACCGGCAGGCGGTGATGGGCGCGATCGACCTCATCCAACACCGCGGTGGGACCGGGAAGCAGCAGGTGCTCGTCGAGACTGCGCTCGCCCACGTCGTGCTCTCCGACCGAAACGCTGCGCGCGCATCCGACGCTGCCGACTACCTCGGCGTGCTCCTCTACGACGACCTCTCCGCGCCGCAGCAGGCGATCAGTCCTTACGTCAACCCGAAGTCGCCGGCCGCGCCGAGCGAGTCGCAGACGCCCGAGCAAAAGGCGCTCGCCGAGTTCGAAACCGCGGTCCGCCTCGATCCCGAGAACGCGAACGCGAAGAAGAACCTCGAGCTCATGCTGTCGCAGTCGACGCCGCAGTCGCAGAAGGGAACACCGAAGCCAGGGAGCGGTGGACGACTCGGCAGCAAGGGCTCCGGCCAGGGCCCCGCCGGCTACGGCTACTAGTCAGGGTCCGTCGCGATGCACCTGACGTTTCTCACGCCGATCGGCGCCGTCGCAGCCGCCGGCGCGCTCATCCCGCTCGCGGCGCTCGTCCTGCAGGGACGTCGCGCCGGGCGCGTGCGTATGGCACTGAGACTCGACGAACCTTCGCGACGCTCGCGCGCGACGTCGGCGCTGGCGCTGGCGCTGGTACCAGCGCTACTCGGACTTGCGCTGGCCCAACCCGTGCTTCGCTCGACGAGCACCGTGCGGGTGCGCCGCGACGCCGAGGCGTTCTATGTCTTCGACATCTCCGACTCGATGAATGCCTCCGCCTCGAGGACAGCGCCAACTCGGCTCGAGCGCTCGATCGGTTACGCGCTGCGCATGCGTCTCGCACTCCCCCAGCTCCGCTCCGGCGTCGCGACGTTCACTGACCGAGTCTTGCCCGACCTCTTCCCGACCGCCGACGAGGAGGTCTTCACGGCCACGATCGACCAGGCGATCGGAATCGACGACCCCCCGGCGAAGGGACTCTCACAAGAGTCGACGACGTTTGCCGCGCTCGACAACCTCGTCGGCACGAACTTCTTCGACCCTGGTATCAAGCATCGTCTCGTCGTCCTCTTCACCGACGGCGAGACAGCGCCGTACCTCACCGGGCAGCTCGACCAGGCACTCCACATGCGGCCACGGATGAGCTTCGTGATCGTCCACGTCTGGCGCTCCGACGAGCGGATCTACACAAGCCACGGCGTCGACTCGAACTACCGCCCGAACCCCCAGAGCACGGCTGACATCGACCAACTCGTGCAAGTCTCCGGAGGCCGCGCGTTCGACCAGAGTCAGATCGGCGCCGCGATCTCCGCGGCGCGGAAACTGATCGGCCACGGACCCACGGAGAAGGTCGGCGAGGCGCTGCGCGTGATCGCTCTCGCGCGCTGGCTCGCACTGGCCGCGCTGGCCCCGATCGCGTTCCTCTTTTGGCGCCGGACTGTCGCCTGATCCGCCCGCGACGGTTCCCTTGACGGCTCACGCACCTCCTTTGGTATAAGCCATACGGTGAGGGGTCGCGGAGAGAACGTTCGCCTGCTCGTCGCGCTCGCCGTGGTCGCGGCCGTTGTCCTGGTCGCCGCAGGCCTCGCCGGCGCGAGAACATCCGCCGGGCAGAGAAACGATGCGCGCGCCGCGAAGATCCCGGCGAGCGTCCTCGCAGCCGGCAAGAAGCTGTTCAAGGCGAATTGCGCCACGTGTCACACGCTGAAGGAAGCCGGCACCCACGGCACGGTCGGCCCGAACCTCGACAAGGTGAAGCGGTCGCTCTCGTATATCGAGACCCAAGTCACAAACGGCGGCAGGTTCATGCCTCCGTTCGGTGTCTCCGCCGGCGGCTCGTTCAGCGCGGCGAAGATCAAGGAAGTCGCCGAGTTCGTCTACAGCGCAGAGCACAAGTAGCCAAGTAAGGATTTCGTACGGCCGCGTTTGTGCGACGCGGATGCCGAGCACAAGGAACGGGATGCGTACGACGAAAGCCTCGCGCGCTCGGCGTTTCCAGGTGGTGATGTTGGTCGTTTCGACCACCATCGCATCGGTGTTGCTCTCGCCGCTCGCAGGGGCGAGGACCGCGGCCTTGAAGACGATCACCGTCAAGGTGAGCGACACAACGTTGAAAAGCTCGGCAACGTCGGTTCCGGCCGGCGAGGTCAGGTTCGTCATCGAGAACGTGGGCAAGAAGGGCCATAGGTTCGATGTGAACGGGCACAGCACGAACCTGATCAAACCCGGCAAGCGGGCGACACTCGTCGTCGCCTTCAAGAAGGCCGGGAAGTACACCTATCTCGTCACGCTCTACCACGGACGGAAGGGGACACTGACGGTCACCGCGAAGACGAGTTCTGGCGGAGCAGGTGCTTCGGCGGCCACCCTTGCCGCAGGCGAGAAGCTGTTCAAGGCGAATTGCGCCACGTGTCATACGCTGAAAGAAGCGGGCACACACGGCACAGTAGGCCCGAACCTCGACAACGTGAAGCGATCGCTCTCGTACATCGAAACCCAAATCACAAACGGCGGCAGGTTCATGCCTCCGTTCGGCGCCTCTGCCGGCGGCTCGTTCAGCGCCGCCAAGATCAAGGAAGTCGCCGAGTTCGTCTACCACGCCGAGCATAGCTAGTAACGACCGGTGGTAGCTTGGCTTGTGGCTGCCGGACACTCCCGTCCTCTTTCAACGCGCCGTACTTGATCCGCCAGCGATAAAACGTCTGATCGCTGATCCCGAGCTTCAGTCCACCAGGCTCGCGCCGTGATCAGACTCGCGCGTTTCTTCCGCGAACTGGCGGAGACGACCTAGCCGATGCGCGAGCCTGTCTTCACCGAGACCATGCAAGTCGCGATCGTCGTGCGCGACCTCGACGCGACGATGCAGCGCTACGTCGAGGACTATCGGATCGGGCCGTGGGGGCCACACGAGTTCAGTAGCAGCGACGTGGACGACCTGCGCGAGTACGGCGAGCCAGTGGAGCACACCTGGCGGGTCGCGGTCACCACGATCGGCAGTGTCATGTGGGAGCTGATCGAGCCACTCGACGACAGGGGCATCGATGCGCGCTTCCTCGCGGAAAAGGGCGAAGGCGTCCACCACATCGCCGCCGCCGTCCGAGACTTCGACGACGCGATCGCCATGCAGACAGCAAAAGGGAAGGCGTTGGTCGGAAGCGGGGCGCTCGTGGGCACACGAGTCGCCTACCTCGCGACTGACATTTCGATAACTCTGGTCTCTAGCGGTGCACCTCGATCCACGGCATCCACGCTGCCGGTGGTGGGACCATGAAACCCTTGTGCGTTCCGTTCGGGAGAACAAGGCGCCAGCGCCCCGGACTCGGCAGACGCACGACGGCACGCCACTGCTTCGGAGTGATCCACTTGACTTTGATCTCGAAGCCGTCGCGGGGGATCGTGGCGTGCGTCAGCGACGAGTCGCCGGTGACGGTGCCGACTACTTGGTACCAGTCCTTGCCCGGCGCGACCGCGATTAGCCGGAGCCAGTCGTCGGTCGGCACGACGTAGCCCGTATTGATCGTGACGACGAACCGCTGCCCGACAGCGGGTGTGCGGTCGCCGACAACCACCGTGATGCGCCCTTTCGCCGACGCCACGGGGACGGCGATCAAACCGGTCACGATCGCGAGTACAAAGATCCTCATGCGCGTCTTACGCCGGAGGCCCGGATCAGGTTCCCGGAGCTCGTTTGTCCCGGTCCGGCAAACGTCGGTTTGAAGGCGAGTCTGCCACGTTGGCTTTAGCCGATCGCGGACGCCGGGAGGTTTTGTCGCGCGACAGCTCGGCCCTGGTTGTCGTAGCCGGTGACGCGGTCGCCTGCGCCGACGCGGAAGTTCTGGGGGAGTGCAGCGAGGACGAGCCCGTCGATCGGCTTGAGGTGGAGGGTCGTGCCGTCCGCGAGATAGAGATCGACGGCGACGATGCCGGGCTTTACTTGCCCCCAGATGAAGGCGGGCCCGCTGGTGTTGGAAAAGGACGAGTAACTGAGGTTGAGTGCCGGTCCGCGCCAGGGCGTGAAGCTGCATCCGCCTTGGCCGCTGCCGTCGCTGACTTGGAAGCTTGCGCAGAGACCGCCGCCTCGCTTTGCCGCGACCAGGAGCTTGGCGCGTTTTCCGGTTGCTGAGTTCGCTCGCAGAATCGGGTGCCATTTCGCGCCGGTTGCGAGGCGGGGCTCGGTCATACTGCCGCCGGCCTCGTCGCGCAGCGTTTGCACGTAGATCCGGCGGCCTTGCTTGTCGTAGGCGACAAGCCGGACCGGGAAGCTCGAACGGTTGACCTGGGCGATGAAGACATTGTCGAGGAGCGGTATCGCGACGCGTTCGCCGGTCGCGAGGAAGAACTCGACGCGATCGACAGCGTCGCTGACGAGCCCGTCGATCGCTTCGTATTGGTCGCCCCCGTTGGGCAGCATCTCACCAGCCGCGACCGGACTCTGTGCGAAGAGCTGGTCGAATCGGCTGCAACCTCCACCGGCACCGTCGCGGTCGAGCAGGAGACTGCAGACCTGGATCCCGTTCTGAGCTTTGAACAGGAGATTTTTGCGCAGCTCGAGGGTGATGATCTCGCGCAAGGGGCTATTCGGGTCAGGCGCGATCAAGCGCTCGAAGAGGACGCGCCCCTCGAACGGGCCGCGCTCGAACCGCCTGTCTGCCTTCGGAACCGGCTGGCCGCGCGGCTGGCGATGTTCGAGCCAGGCGATGCTGCCGCCCTTGACACGACGCTGCACCGTGCCCGGCCCGAGCGCTGTGCGCGATACGGAGTTCGTGTTCAATTGGTCGAACGGCGCTTCGGTAACCGGAACCGCGACGCGTTGGCCGCCGACGGTCGCCCACGCGTGGCTGGTGCGATAGGCGACCGGCGGCCAGTCAATGACCGCGAGGAATGCGTCGCCACCGACGAGCGCCTGCCGCACGCCGCCGCTCGTGCCGCTCACCTGGACGTGATCGACGCCGTCGGCGACGATCCCGACCGTGACATCGACGCGGACGGAATGCGTGTACACGTACGGTCCGATCTGAACGTGCTTGCCGCCGATCGTGCCGAACGCGGCATCGGTCAGCAGCACGAGCGCCGGCGCTGCCTGCGTCCTCAGTGCCGACAGCGGCGCACAGCTCTGATCCGAGCCGTGCGCGACGCCGGTCGCGACGAGCTGCAAGCAGAACGAGTCGCCAACCCGGAACCCGTCGAGCGCAACGCTGACACCGTCGACCTTCGTCTGCAGGAGACGGTGGAGATGTGTGCTGTTGGGGAATCCCGCCCAGCTCCGCGTCGCCCGGTTGAGCGCGTCGCGGTCAGACGACGGCGCCGGCTTCCCCGGCACACCGCTCAGCCAAGCGGAGAAATCGCCGAGCGCACGTGTGATCGATGACCTGGCGGGCGTCACGGTTGCGAGCACCGTGACTCCGATGATCGCGGCGCCGGCAAGCGCGAGCAAACGGCGACGCCGCCATCTGCGCTGCTGCCGCGACGGCGTCGGCTCGCCGCGGAGGGCCGGGGTGAGCAGAACGCGTGTGATCCCCGCTCGCCGGAGCACATCGGCCCAGTCCGGGGAAAGCTCATACGCTTGCGGCGTGTAGCCCTCAAGCAGCTCAGCGGCGAGGCTGTCGATCATCCAGCGCTCACCTCCGCAAGCAGCCGGCGCAGGTTGCGGTGTGCCTGGTTCAGGGTCGCGCCGACCGTTCCGAGTTCGAGGTCGAGCGCATCGGCGATCGCCCGGTAATCGAGGTCGGCGTAGTAACGCAAAAACAACACCAGCCGCTGCCGCTCCGGCAACGCCGCGATCACCGACCGCATCCCAACCTCGTCGCCTGCGGTCGCCGGCGCAAACAGCTCGAGGCTATCGATCGGTATGCCCGCACGCTCCCTGACCGCCTGACGCGCCGCGTTCACGACCGAGCTCCAGACCCACGCCTCAACCGTTCCGGTCCCGCGGTAGCCGCGACGGTTCCGCAACACAGTCGCGAACGCCTCCTGCACAGCATCGACCGCCATCTCACGCGACCGCGTGATCGCCTGGGCGACCCGCACGAAGCGGTGAAAACGCTGCTGGTAGATCAACTCAATCGCCTCAACAGACGCACCCGGATCAGAGCCCACTAGCGGTAGATCCACGGGACGGGCGATTTCTTTAGCCATCGTCCAGACCTAAAGTGCGTCGCGGCAGCGTTCTGTCCGTTAGGTATTCGACTCGAACTCAGCCGTTGTTGTTCAGTGGTGTGCCCGGTGAGATCAGCCGCGGGCTGCTTGCGAATGCCGAGGCGTTGTGGCCGAGGCTCTTGCCGGTTGTCGGGTCGAAGACGAGGCGCTCCCCGGTCTGTAGGGGTATCGCGCTCCGCGGCTTCGTTTGTTTGAAGGCGAAGGCGTAGGCGAAGCGCGGTGTGATCCCGACGGAGGCGAACTTGCGCTGGCCGTAGAGGTGATGGAGGCGGACGCCGTTCTGACCGTAGATCGTGATCCCGGTACCGACGGCATGCACGAGAGGGTCGGCGGGGTTGAGGCCGGGAGAGCTGTAGGTGATCAGCTGCTTTTGGTCGGTTGTGAAATGGTTGGCCTTGCGGTCGAGGAGTCTTGCCGTCCAGTTGCGCGTGTCGATCAGGTAGATGCCCGTGCGTGGTTTGCCGTTGGGGCGGGTGAAGAGACCGCCGGCGACGATGTTGGCGCCGAGCGCTACTGCGTCCGGGATGTTCGAGTACGGACTCGGGACGCTCGTGGGAGCTCCGGCCGGGGCTGCGACATGATGGGCGGTCGTGCCGGCGGTGTCGAGGTCGATCGAGAACACGGTCCCGCTTGCGGCGACAAGGTAGGCGCCGGGTGAGCCGCTGTCGGTCGTGACGAGCCGCGCTTCTTGGAGCTGGCTGTTGACCTTGGGGATATCGACTGTGCTCGAGCGCAGGTGTCCGTCCGGTGATGCGATCACCAGCGTCTCGTTGGTTCGCCGGAGGCTCGAGTCGCCGAGTTGGAGGATCAGTTTCCCGGCGACGGTTTGGGCGTTGAGGATCCGGAGCTTCTTTGTGAGCGTGCGCTTCCAGACGATGCTGCCGGTCATCGGGTCGATGCCGAGCAGTGTGCGTGAGACGACGTTGCGCTGGTAGGGCTCGCTGAAGCGCTGGACGACGACGAGGAGCCGGTCGTTGCTCGGCCAGGAGAGGGCGTGGACCGTCTGCGAACCGAGATCAGCCGCGAGTCGTGCTTCGACGTGCGCGTTCTCGGTCAACTGCTTGAGGTTCACGATGGTGAGCGTGTTCTGGTTCGAGCCGAGCACGTAGTCGCCGTTGGGCGAGAACGCCTGCGCGAAGAAGAAGTTCGGCAGCCTGAGCTTCTTGCCGGTCGGCGCGAAGGTTTTCGGGTTGACACGCGCGATTGTCGTTCCGCCGCCGTAGTCGATCGGCGGCAGCTTGCCGCCCTTGCCAAGGCGGACGAGCCCGGATTGCGGCGTCGAGAACAAGCCGTAGAGCGGTGTGCCGGTCGATGCGGCCGCAGCCGTGCCTGCGCTGTTTGTCGTGAGGAGGCGGCAGATCGTCTCGGCGCAACCGTTACCGGTCGGCGCCACCGTGATCTCGCCGACGGTCGCGCCGGTCGCATCGACCGCTTCGAGGTCGACCAGCCGCGCGTCGCCGGTTGTCTCCGAGAATCCGTTCAAGCTGTCGAGCGGCAGCAGCGCACTGCTGCCGTCACTGAAGAGTGCCGTGATCGCCGCGACGTCGCTGCGGGCGACGCCGACGAGCGCTTGGCCGTCGCCGCCAAGCTGCTGCGTCCAGACGACGAGCGCCTGGCCGCCGGCCAGTTCGGCGACGGGCTCGCCGGGGTCGTTTCGCTCGATGCCCGCCAGCAGCGTCCCGTTGACGTTGTGGAGATAGAGGGTGAGCTGTCCGGCGGTGGCGGCGGCGAGGCTCGTGCCGGCCGGGATTCGGCTGGCGAAGTCCCAGCTACCGGCTGCGCGCGCCGACGCGCCGGCCAGGGCAAGCACGAGCGCCGAGAGCGCGAGTGCGACCGCAACCCGCAGCGGATACCGAGATGTCATGGTCTCATCGTGCTGAGGTTGGCGGCCGCGTCCAGCAGGAGCGGCTTCGACCACGAGTCGATCGTGACATAGACCCCGTTGGTGTCGAGTAACGCGCGCCAGCGTGCGATCAGGATTCCGGCCTGCGCCCAATGCTGCTCGTCGGCGAGCGAGATGTTGCTGACGCCGTTTTGACGGATCAGCGCATGGCCAGGATCAACGGGGTTGCCAGTGAAGCCGGCGATCAGGTCTGGCTGGCGCGACTCCTGCAGCACGAGCTGCTGATTGCCGCGGCGATAGAGCAAGTCGACGGCTTGCGAATGGCGCGCCGGCCGTTCACCGTTGTAGCCGGTCAGCAAGTTGACAAGACGTGCACTCTCGAACCGCAAACCCGTGACGTGGCGGGGCAGAAGAAGCGCGTTGCCGATCACGGCGCGGGCGCGAGCGAGGCTGATTGGCCCGGTGCCGTGGACGCTCTCTCCGCCGGCCGGCGGTATCGCGGGCGGTTTGGCTTTGGCGAAATCAGTCGGCTGGTACGGCCCGGTCGTGAAGCTGAGCACGCGGTAGCTCGAGACGATCTTGTGCTCGGTGCGACGGACGAGCACGGGAAGCAAAGTCCGCGCGTCGACGGCCACACGTTCATTCGGTCCGATCGCAAGCCAATGCACCGGCCGACCGTTGAGGGTTCTGTCTGAAACGTGGCGTGCTTTGCCGGAGGCGAGCGCGGACCGGTAGCCGGTCGTGAACTCGGCGAGCGCCGGGTCGAGCTGCGGCGGTTGCGGCCGAGTTGACGCGCCGGCTGCGCAGGAGACGCGTGCGCGGGCGGCGGCGGCAGGGTGCGCGGCGATCCGTGCGCACGTCCAGACCGGCACCCCATTGATCCAGTCGCCGCTCCCGGTATGCAGCTCGTCGGAGACGCCGGCGAGCGGCGAGGTCGAAATCGACCGCTCGAGCTTGCGGCCTGCGTCGAAGAAGACTTCGGTACGAATCGAGGCGGTGTCAAGCTTGCCTGTGTTCAGATCGAGGATCGAGACTCCTTTCAGCGGCTGGGCGCTAACGATGTGCACGACCGCCTGCTGGCCGACCGCCGCCAACGCCCGGGAGACGAGACCCGGACTCGTCTGCCAAGGCGCGACCAACGACACGACAACCGCGACAGCCGCGACCGTGCAAGCGAGCAGCGGGGTCAGGCGCAGCTGTAGCTGCCGCCGTCGAGCGGGCTGTGTGCAATGGATTGCGTCCACGATCGCAAGCAGGCTCGGGTCGTCTCCGACCAAGGCGAGGATCTCCGGATCGCGCAGCGCGCCGCCGGCCTGCAGGCTCACGGCTCCACGCCCTTGCGTGTGAGCTCCGCACGGACGGCTTCGAGGCCGCGCGCGAAGCGCATCTTGCAGGCGGCCTCGGTGGCGTTCAGCCGGGTCGCGATCTCGGCGAACGTCTGGCCCTGCAACACTTTCCGCACGACGACCTCGCGCTGAGGATCAGGGAGCGCGGCGATCGCCTCGACCAAAACGCGAGCGACGGTCGGGCCGTACTCCGACGGCGCGCTCGGGACGAGTTCAAGCACCGTTTCCGCGCTTCGGCCGGCGCGTCTGCGGTCGCGGCGGGTCGCGTCGATCAGACGCCGGCGCGCGACCGTGTACAGCCAGGCGAGCGTTGGCGGCGCCTCAACGCTGAGCGGGCCGAGTGCTCGAGCCGCCTCGGCGAACACCTCCTGAGTGAGATCCTCGGCGTCGCGGGCCGAGACCGTCTGCCGCCGGACGAAGCGGTAGACCTCCCGGTAGCGGCGGGCAAGAACGCTCTCCGATTGGCTCCGCACACCCATAGAAGTCGCTCGACCGCAAGAAAGGTAACGGCGCAACGACCACCGGCCTGGAAATCGTTCCTGCAACATACGTTCCTGCAACGTAAGTTCACGCCCGCGCGGATAGCAGAATCGCGGCCCCAGCACCGCAGCTTCTGCATGATGGCCGGGCCCGGGACTAAAGGAAATCGGCGCTCGGCACGGTCGTAAGGGAGACGTGGACGAGGCGAAGCCAAAACGCCCCTCGACGACGGCGATCGCTCGCTACTACGAGGAGCGCTACCACCGTCTGCTGCGCGTCGCCGAGGGAATCGTCGGCGATCCCGATCTCGCCCATGACGCCGTCCAGGACGGGTTCGCGCGCGTAATTCGAAGCCGCGAGAGCTTCCGCGACGACGGCAGCGTCGAGGGCTGGATCTGGCGCACCGTCGTAAGAGCAGCGCTCGATGTCCGCGCCAAGCGGCTCCTGACCGCCGACACGCCTGAGGTTGCCCACGAGCCGGGGAATGGGTTCGGCGATCCGATCAGGTCGTTGATCGCAGCGCTGCCCGAGCGCCAACGGCTCGTGCTCTTCCTGCGCTACTACGCCGACCTCGACTACGACCGGATCGCCGCCGCGCTCGACATCCGCTCGGGAACGGTCGCGGCGACGCTCAACCAGGCGCACAAAAACTTGCGTCGACTTCTCGAGGAGGTGCACCAGTGACTCTGTCCGATCCGCTTGTCCGCGAGGCCCTCGACCGGCAGGTGCCGCGTCGCCCCGAACGCCGCCCGGACTGGCCGGACGTCCTCGCACGCTCAACCAACGATCGGGAGCGGCGGCATCGCCGCACGCTCGCCGTGCTCGCGATCGCCGCCGCGCTCGCGATCGTGGCCTCGGCACTCGCCGCGGCAGGTCACGACCCCTTCGGCACGCTCAGCGCCTGGCTGAACGGCAACCCGGGAACACCGGCCTCAAAAGCCGAGCAGGCCGGCTTCACAGCCCGAAACGGCTCCTCCTACGCGGCCTTTCCGGCCGGCACGAAGCTGCGCCGGCTCGACCAGGCGTCCGTCGCAGGCAAAACATTCGTGCTGCTCGGCTTCAAGAGCGGCGAGTCGCTCTGCCTGCAGCTCGAGCACGTCGACCAGTGCGTGACGTTGCGCGAGCTCGACAGCTCACCGGCGCCGGCTCTCGTCGCCGCCGAAAACTTGCTCGAGGTCGGCAACAAAACCAGCCTCGCCGACAGCATCATCGGCTTCGCCGACGACACCGTCAAATCGGTCCAGTACCGCAGCGGCCACGGACCCTGGCAAACCGCCCCGGTCGAAAACAACGTCTTCCTCGGCCTCAGCCACCGCAGAGCGATCCTGCCCCACTCGCGTCTGCCTCAGCCGATTTCCTCGATCGACCAGGTCCGCGCCGTGACGAAAGCCGGGCGCACGGTCGCGGTGCCATTCGTCTCCGGTTACGTCAGCTACCCGGCCGGGCTCCCGACTGTGCCAAGCTATGTCAGCGTCGGCGCGCCCAAACCGGCGCAACTCCCCGGTCCCGCGAAAACAACCACCCCGTTCCCGGGCGGCACGATCTCCTGGCTCGTCCACCACCAGCCGCGCGGAACCGCGTGGAGCCCGCGGCCAAGCCACATCCTCGGAACGAGCGCCCTCGTCTACTCGCGCGCCGTCCAACCCGATCCCGCTAACCCCCTCCGAGTCGGTCTCTTCCTGCGCAAAGCCGCAGGGATGTTCAATCGCCGGCAGGCGAAGACGGGAGCGCTCGTTCTCTGCAAGACCGACCTCCTGCCGCTGACCCCGGGCGGCGGCTGGAGCTGCTTCCCCCCGACGAGCTCGGGCCTGCTCTTCCGGCCCGGCCACCCGTTCGAGTTTGGCGGCATCCGCGGCGGCCAACAAGTCACCGAGCTGACCGGCGTCGCCGCCGACACCGTCGCGCGTCTGTCGCTCTACCTCGGCAGCGGCCGCGTCATCCCGGCCGCGCTCCGCAACAACGCGTTCAGCCTCGGCGCCCCAACCACGCAGTTCCCTGCGAAGCTCGTCGCCTACGACGCACGCGGCCGAGTCCTCGGACTCCAGATCATCGCCGGCCCGGCGCACCCGGTCCCGTGCCCACCGCTGCAACGCTGGCCGGCAAGCAAGCTACCCGCGACACGGCCCTATCAGCGAATCGATCTCGGGACCCTGACCGTCGACGGCCACCACATCCTCGGCATGACCGCAGCCCAGGTCACTGCAGCACTGGGCGAACCAACTCGGGCCGCGGGCTTCAAGCGCCTCGGCTTCGCCCAGCCCGCCTACTTCTACGGCGGCACGCTGCCGAGCGGCACAGTGCTCCGCGTTCAGTTCCGCCGCGAAAAGCACGGCGCCAAAGCCTTCGCGCTCGACTACCAAGGCCGCGGGCTCACCGACGCCACACTCGGACACGTCCTCAACCTCGCGCCGCAAGCGCTCGAGCAGTCGCTCACCAAAAGCTACGGCTACCGCATCGCCTCCGCCTACGGCTCCGCACCTGCCGGACTCGGGATCCCGGTCGGGGTCGGCTGCAGCGGCGTCGTCACAAACGCCAGCGGACAAACACAGATCGAGTTCGGCCTCAACCCAAGCGAAGGCGGACGCCCCTTCATCAACATCCAAAGCGGGTAGCGCGACTCGCCCGCGTTGCACCCTTGTGACATGCACGGCCGCATCGCGCCGAGGACCTCAAGCGTTGGGCCGCATTTACTTAGATCTGCGCGAGCTGGGTTTCCTTAGTCGAGTGTGCGGTCACGCCACGAGGCGTTTGAGCGCGGCCGTGAGGGTCTGAGCCGAGGTTGATTCGCCGGCGGCGATCGCGATCACCCGCCCGTGGTTGTCGAAGGCGAGCACTGAGGAGGCCATCAGGTTCCCGAGCCCGTGACCCGCGACCCGAACGGCCCCTCTCGAGCGGCAGACGCTCGTCATGACCAGCGTCCCTGCCGCACCTAAAACAGCATGCGTGATCGCCTGGGCCGCCGGTCGTGACGGTGCCGCCCCTACCCCAGGGGAAAGAGAAAGGGCCCGTTGCCGGGCCCTTTCTCGCGGAGGGTCGAAGCGTGCTGGGCTAGGCGGTGTACAGCCTTCCCCCGGCTTTGAGCGCTTCTCGCACTTTGGCCGGTGTCAACGGGGCTTGGCGCATGCGCACGCCGGTCGCGTCGAAGACGGCGTTTCCGATCGCCGGCGGCACTACTGCCTCTAGCGACTCGCCGGCGCCCCGGTAGCGTGGCCCAGCGATCGTCTGCGGGGAGAGAGCTGCGCTCACGACCTCGTCGGGGTGACCGATGCTCTGGACCGTGACCGCAGCGTGGTCCTTGAACCGCAGGATCGGGTAGGTCACCCAGTCGAGACCCGTGACACGTTGTTTGGAGAACGTGAGTTCCTCGAGCAGTGTTCGGCTCGTGCCGCGGGTCAGCATGCCAGCCATCTGGTTCTCGATCGAGGCCGGGTTCACGACGAAGCCGGAGTCCATCGCGCCGTAGAGGTGCGTGACTGTGACCTTGCCGGTCTTGCGATCGACCTGGACCTCAGCGACAACACCCGAATAGATATCGGACATGGCATGGTTCTCACCTGCGATCGCGATGCCCCGGCCGGTGACGACCCGCTCGTCAGATAGCTGTGAGGCGGATACTCGCGGTTGCCAGTTCGCGAGCTTCGCGGCTGTGTCGAGCACAGGCCGCCAGCCATTGTGTGTGCAGTGCGCCTGTCTGAACGCGAGCGCGTCCATGTTTGCCGCATGCGCCAGCTCATCGATCATCGACTCCGACGCCCACGAGGGCTGAATCACGTCCGGACAGCGGAGCGGGCAGGTGTAGAAGATATTCGCCACCGTGTTCCCCGTGACCCGACGGTTAGGAAGATTCGGGAAGTACTGGTCACCGGTGCTGAACGTCTCAAACCGGGCACCCCCACTTGGAGCATTGTTCGAGGTCGCCCCGTTGTAGCTCGGGGCTCCGCGCGTCGAACTACCGCTCGTCGCGTCGGGCGGAACCGGCGTCCCCGTTTGGTTCGTCGCCGGGTACACCCCACGGGCGTCAGGGGGAAGCCACGAGACGAAGTCGTAAGCGAGGATCTTGCCGTTGGTGTCGAGGGCGCCACGGATATCCGCGACATAGTTCGGGCCGTACAGCTCCCAGCCATGCATGTCCCAACGCATCCACTGAACCCGCACCGGCTTTCCGACCAACTGCGACATAAGCGCCGCATCGGCCATGACCGGGTAGTTCGGCGAGCGGTTGAACGTACTTGCACCCGGATACCAGACGACGCGAATGCTGCTCAACGGCAACCCCGTTACCGCCTGGACAGGAAGCTGAGAAGCCCACCCGTCCTGGCCCGGCGCGAAGATCGTCGCGCCGTCCGGGCGAACATCAGCGATCGCACAACACGGCCCGATCGGCCCATGGTTCTGGAACGGCCACTCATAGGTCGCAGCCAGTGTCTTCGCGGCTGACCCGAAGGCGGTATCGACGTTGCCGTAGTTGAGGATCTGGGCTGGACGGTTTGGTACCGACCGGATGTAGTTGTACTGGTCACCGGTACCCGGCAGGGTGTCGGTGTTCGACCACTCCACTTTCAACTGCGCAGCGGCCTGGATCGCGTCGTACTCCTTCGGCGCGACCACGCCGACGAAGTTGCCCTGCCTCACTACCTGTGCACCCGCGATGTGCGCGATCGAACTCTCATCGACGCTCAACAAAGTGGCACTCGCAGGTCCACCCTCAGGCGTTGTCGCGAACAGGTTCGCCTGCCCCATCGGCCGCACCGGCCGCCCGTGCAGCATCCCCGCCAGACGCACGTTCTGAACGTACGTGGTCGTGCCGGTCACCATGTCGGGAATATCGAACCGCGGCACCCGCGTCCCGACCACCTTGTACTCACTCACCGACTTCAACGGCGCGACAACAGCATTCGCCGCCGTCGTCGCATCGGGATTAAATCCGGCGATCTTCGCGTTGAACAACTTGCCGCCAAGGAGCTGTCCATAGGTGACCGTTTTGCCACCACCCGAGACGGCACCGGCGCTGACACTGAGACTCGCCACCGGAACACCGAGCTGGGTCGAGGCCAAACCCAAAAGCACCTGTCGCGCCTGCGCCGCTGCCTGCCGCAATGGCGGACCACCATTCGCTGTCCCGTTACTCCCCGTCGTCTGAGACGGAGGATTGTTCGTAAACGGGTGCGCCGAACCAGTATCCCAAAGCGGAATCGAAATGCTCGAAACCGCAACGTCAAGCTCCTCGGCAACGATCTGCTTGAAACCGGTCCACGTGCCCTGCCCAACATCCATCTTCGGCGTGAACAACGAGACACTGTCATCGGCATTGATCGCAAGCCAGGTATCGACCGCTGTCGCATCCGGCGACACGTTCGGCGCGTTCACCGCGCCCGCCGCGCCCGCCTTACCCGCCAAGCCACCGCCCAAGATCGACATCCCGACGATCAGTGCGCCGCCGCCCTTGACAAAAGCCTTCCGCGAGAACTCCTTCTCATGCATGAAGCCCGTCATGGTTACTTGCCTCCCTTCGCGATCACGGACGCAGCCTGCTGAATCGCCGACAAGATCCGCGGATAGGTGCCACAACGGCAGAGATGACCGTTCATCGCCGTCCTGATCTGGTCTTCCGTCGGGTTCTTCGTCGTCGAAAGCAGATCGGCAGCCTGGATCATCATCCCGTTCTGGCAATAACCACAGTGCGGCACCTGAACATCGATCCACGCCTGCTGAATCGGATGCAACACCGGTGTCGCAGCCGTCGTGCCACGCTGCTGCGCATAAAGAGCCGGCAGGCCCTCCAACGTCGTCACCGCACGACCCGAAACAGCCGCGACAGGAGTCACGCACGAACGAATCTCCTTGCCGTCCAACAACACCGAACAAGCACCACACTGCGCAAGCCCACAACCAAACCGCGGCCCATGCAGATGCAGCTCGTTGTGCAACACATACAAAAGCGGCGTGTCCAAGCTCGCGGACACGCTATGAACAAGGCCATTGACCTTGATCTTCAACTTGCTCGCCATACCACCCTCCAATCGATAACCCCTGCGTAGCGTTTGCGTGCTACAAAAAAGTCGTCGAGGCATGGTGCCGCAATTCCGCCGCCTCGGCGGCAGCGCCAACCATGACGCCACCCCGGGACCGGATGCAAAGTGAGTCAGACTGCGCGTGTCTAGGTGTGGCCCAAGGAGGAACATCCGCCCAAATGGCTCGGTGATCTCACCGGGGAGGGACAAACATGCAACAACGACGAACTCTCACGCGCGCTCGGGCACTGAAACCGGCACTGCGCCAAAACCGTGACAACACACCAGAGAGCAAGAGGCCCGCTTTGCGGGCCTTTCCAGTGGGCGGTACTGGGCTCGAACCAGTGACCCCCAGCTTGTCGAGCTGGTGCTCTCCCAACTGAGCTAACCGCCCTTGCGGGCCGAAGTGTAGCTAGCGCCGCGTCCGCTCCTTGACGTGCACGAACGGCAGGTCATGGGCGCCGCCGATCAGGTCGTGCAGCCCGTGCCGGAAGCGCTCGGAGCTCGAGTGCGCCGGGTCGAACCGCTCGCGGGCCCGCGCCAGCTTCGCCGGGTCGTTGCGATAGAACGCGCTCGCCCACGCCGACCCGGGCCGCGCCAGACGCACTGCCGCGACGAGGCCGACCGGCGGCAGGAAGATGCTCAGCAGGCCGAGCGTGAGCTTTCCCTTCAGGCAGGTGACGACCGAGAGCAGGATGCTGACGGCGACGATCGAGAAGCCGACGATCCGCGGCCACTCCGTCGAGTCGTGGATGCCGAACGGCGAGATACCGACGAGCAGCAGCGAGCCGAGCAGCACCCACATCAGGCTCACCTCGATCGACGAGCGCCCTTCCGGCGTCCAGTAGACGTCGCGCAGATGGAGTGACAGCGCGAACTCGTCGAGGATCAGCGCGGCGCCGGCGCCGAAGATGATCGCCAGAACCTCCCGTAACCCCTCGGTCGGTTGAAGGGCGATGTCGAGCATCCCAGCGAGGAGTGCGAGCACGAGCCCGACGACGAGATGGTGGACGTGGACGTCGCCGACGCGGCCGCTCCCCCACCCACGCGCACGGGCAAGGCGCGTATAGGTGCGTGCGCCCGCGAGCACGAGCAGCGAGGCCGCGAGCATGAGCAGAAGCGGCTCACGGCCGGCGAGGCCGTAGTGATGGATTTCTATGTCCACGCCTTCGTTGTACCCGCTCAGCCGGTCGCTAGCCGCTCGAGTGGTGCGTACTCGAGCACGAGTCGCCTTTCAACCCCGTCCTCGAAGCGGACGGTCACGACCCCGTCCGGCTCGATCCGGATCACGATCCCGGTTCCGAGGGTCTGGTGCCGGACGCCGTCGCCCGTCGAGAGCTCGGGCACGTTCGTGCGCGGCGCCACCTGCGAGGGCCGCGCGCCGTAACCCGACCATGAAGCGGGCGCGAGTTGCTCGCGCTCCACGCCGTCCTCGGGCAGCTCGTCGAGAAACCGCGACGCCAGGTTCGCGTCGGTGCGCCCGTAGAGTGACCGGCGCGCCGCGTGCGTCAGCGTCAGCCGTTCCTTCGCGCGCGTCATGCCGACGTAACAGAGCCGCCGCTCTTCCTCGAGCGAGCCCTCTTCGAGCGAGCGCATGTGCGGGAAGATCCCCTCCTCCATCCCGATCATGAACACGGCGCGAAACTCGAGCCCCTTCGCGTTGTGCAGCGTCATCAGCGTCACCTGGCCGGCATCCCCGTCGCGCAGCGCGTCCTGGTCGGAGTAGAGCGAGATCTCCTGCAGGAACGCCGACAGCGACGGCTCCTGCGACGCGCTCTCGAACTCGCGCGCGACGCCGACGAGCTCCTCGAGGTTCTCGATCCGTCCGCGTGCCTCGATCGTGCGCTCGGCCTCGAGGGACTCGAGGTAGCCGGAGCGGTCGAGCACGCGCTCGATCAGGTCGCTGACCGAGAGCTCCATCGCGCCCGCCATCAGCGACTGCATCGCGCCGTAGAAGGACTGCACCGCCCTG